>CAIWKC010000045.1 GCA_903913145.1 uncultured Gallionellaceae bacterium
GTAAGGTAGGGCGTATCGATCTGCGCAATGTTGCCCATGCAGACAACCTTGGTTCCTGGTCCGGCTCGTGTGATGAGCGTTTTCATTTGCTTTGGTGTGAGATTTTGCGCTTCGTCGATGATAAGGTATTTATTCAGAAAAGTACGGCCACGCATAAAATTGAGTGATTTAATCTTGATGCGGGAACGAATCAGATCGCGCGTTGCGGCCCGTCCCCAGTCACCTCCTTCTTCATCGGCTTTATTAAGCACGTCCAGATTATCATCCAGTGCGCCCATCCAGGGGGACATTTTCTCTTCTTCGGTTCCGGGCAGAAAACCAATGTCTTCACCCACAGGAACGGTAACGCGCGTCATGATAATTTCTGAATAGAGTTTACTTTCCAGTGTTTGCATCAATCCGGCTGCCAGAGTGAGCAGAGTCTTTCCGGTACCGGCTTGACCCAATAAGGTGACGAAATCAATTTCGGGATTCATCAGCAGATTGAGCACAAAATTCTGTTCGCGGTTGCGCGCTGTAATTCCCCAGATGGCATTTTTGTTATGGGTGTAATCGGTGAGCGTGCGCAAGGTGGCGGCATTACTTTCCTGCGCGGCTACAACCGCGTAAAAAGGAGCCGCTCCATTTTCCTGATAGACGAATTCATTTACCAGCATGTCCCGGCAAAGAGGGCCTTTCAGGTGATAGAAAGTATGTCCGCCTTGCAGACCGGATTGCATGTCTTTGCCATGTGCATCCCAAAAGTCATCAGGTAAACACTTCATGCCGGTGTAGAGCAGATCCGTGTCTTCCAGCACCTTGTCGTTAAAATAATCTTGCGCGTTCAAACCCAGCGCGCGCGCTTTAATGCGCATGTTGATGTCTTTGCTGACCAGGGTGACTTCGCGTTTGGATTGCTGATTGTGCAGAAACATCACCACGCCCAGAATGGCGTTGTCAGCTTTGCCGTTGGCAAGATTTTCGGGCAATTGATGGTCGATGAACTGAGTTTGCAGGAACAGTCGGCCTGTCGCGTTTTTGTTTCCCAAGGCCTGCAACGACACGCCATCTTCAATGCTGACACCTTCGGTGATCAGGCCATCCATATAGCGGCTTGCCTGACGCGCGTTTCGTGCTACTTCAGTCATGCCTTTTTTGTTGTTGTCCAATTCCTCAAGCACGAACATGGGCAAGTAGACATCATGTTCTTCAAATCGAAACAGACTGGTCGGATCGTGCATCAGTACATTGGTATCCAACACGAATAATTTAGTGTCATTATTCTTTTTGCCAGTGGCTGTTTTACGGGTTGCCATGTTGCTCCTTATATACTTTTAACGAACGAAAGAACTTCCTGGGCGTGACCATCGGCCTTTAGTCCGCGCCACTCTTTGCAAATAATTCCTTTTGAGTCGATCACAAAAGTACTGCGCTCAATTCCGCGTACCTGTTTACCGTACATCATTTTTTGTTTCATGACACAGAAAATATTGCATACTGTTTCATCGGCATCCGAGAGTAGCGCGAAAGGCAAGCTAAATTTTGCTTTGAAATTCTCGTGCGACTTAATGCTGTCTCGAGAAATACCAACCACCTCGCATCCTGACTTTTTAAAATCCGGGTAGAGGTCGCGAAACTGCTGCACCTCGGTAGTGCATCCGGGTGTGTTGTCCTTTGGATAGAAAAATATCACTAAAATATTTCCATGAACAGAAGAAAGCGCAAAAGTTTGGTTACTTGTAGCAGGTAAAGTGAAATCTGGTACAGCCTGATTTGACATCAATTGAACTCCATTTAATATTACTGTCATGAAACACGTGTAAACGTTTCGCTGCAATTTTTTTGTCTCATAGAGATGTCGACATTGTTGACAAAATATTGGGCTATGGCAAGCGATTCCTTGTCTCGCAAAAATTGGACACTTGTGCTACGGTTCAGTCCCCTGAAATCGGTCAGAGCTATATTCATGCAGAGTAGTCAAAACACAGCGCCGTCAATTGACGAAATTTATATGCGCGAAGCATTTTTACTTGCTGAGCAAGCTGCCCGGGCGGGCGAGGTTCCAGTAGGGGCTGTTGTGGTAAAAGAAGGCGAAATTGTTGGCCGGGGCAGCAATGCACCCATCTCACGCCATGATCCGACAGCCCATGCGGAAATTGTGGCTTTGCGCGATGCGGCACAACGAATGGGTAACTATCGATTAGTAGGGTGCGAGTTGTTTGTTACTTTGGAGCCTTGTGTAATGTGTGTAGGTGCCATGTTTCATGCCCGTATTGCCAGAGTGGTATTCGGGGCTAAAGATTTTAAAACCGGAGCGGCCGGCAGTGTATTGAACCTGTTCGAGGAAATACCCGCTTCAAGTGGAGTAGTTGTAAATACTTTGAATCATCACGCCCGACTTGAAGGAGGCGTACTGGGTGATGAATGCGGCAACCTGCTGAGCAATTTTTTTTCTATGAGGCGATTGCAACAGCGTGGTGAGTGATTTTATGAAAATCATAATTCATATTCCGAGGCAAACACTGGAACTGTTGGATGACAGTGGAAATTTACTTCGCCGATATCTGGTTTCGACAGGTGCAAACGGTGTAGGCGAAGAGAACGGAAGTTTTTGCACGCCACGTGGCAAACATTATATCCGCGCTAAAATCGGTGCAGGGCAGCCTGAAAATAGCGTATTTGTAAAACGGCGTCCTACGGGTGAAATATATACGCCAGATTTAGGCGCGAAACATTTGCAGCGCGATTGGATTCTGACCCGCATCTTGTGGCTATGCGGCAAAGAATTGGGATATAACCGTATGGGTTCGTGCGATACTATGCGCCGATATATATACATTCATGGTACGCCTGAAAGTACGGTGGCTGGTAAGCCGGGTTCGCACGGTTGTATTCGAATGCACACTAAAGATTTATTGGAATTATTTGATCTGGTTTCAGCGGGAACAGAAGTAGAAGTCACGGCTTGATAGCATGGAAAATTTTTGAACGCTATCATCACTGCGGCAATGCAATAATCAAACTTGGGAGATTGCATGGAGTTTACGATACACACAGTAACCTGGCATGATGCCGAACCCTTGTTGCGCGAGGTAAGGGAGGCCGTTTTTATACGGGAGCAGGGAGTTTCGACCGAGTTGGAGTGGGACGGTCTGGATAACGCCAGCCATCACGTTTTAGCATTAAGCAATACGGGTAAAGCCATTGGTTGCGGCCGTATTTTGCCGAACGCACATATTGGTCGTATTGCTGTCTTGAATGAATGGCGTGGTAAAAAAGTCGGAACGGCGATTTTGGAAGGACTTTTGGCTTATGCAAACGACAAAGGTTACCCTGAGGTTGATCTTGATGCCCAAGTACATGCCTTGCCATTTTATCTGCGTTTTGGCTTCGTGGTTGAGGGTGATGAGTTTCTGGATGCCAACATTCCGCACCGCAAGATTCGCATGAAATTATAAATTATGTTCAGTTTAACTAATTTTTTAGCAGGCTAACTTGTGTTGGACGCGTCTACGAATTATATTTTTTGCGGGCAATACCGATTAGCGAGGAAGCAGTAATTTTACCCAACGCGCAAAGTTATAATTTTAGAGATTCCCTTTAGAATAATTGAAGCTTTGGAAGTCCGTCATCGGCATCATTACTAACAGCGACGTGACGTTTTTCATTTGCCAAATATTCTTCCAGTACATCACGCATCTGCACGTGCGGTTCTTTATTTTTAGTAAGGGATGATTCCTTTAAACAGCCAGTTCGGCAAGCATCGGTACATTTGCCCGTTGCACTTAATGAGTCTGGCCACTCTTTAAATATTTGGTTACGCTGATTCATTGTTGTTGTAACGCGCTCAATGCGTTGTCTAACCACATCCTGATATTGAACATGTCCCAGAATTTCAGAAATCTCATGAGCAAGGTTGGTGTTATGTTCTGTTACCACGCCAAACAAAGTTTTATAGTAATTGCGGATATCGTCATAGTTGTTTTGTAGTTTGCGGATTGAATCTACAATATCGCCTGCTTCGTTAATCTGCTGATTCATTGGTCGCACTTTTAGCCCGTCTGTCATCGCACGTTGCGCACTTACCAAACCTTGCTCAATCATTGATGCGGCCTCGGCAGAGCGTACCGAAAGTTTACGCACTTCATCTGCTACGACCGCGAAACCGCGTCCGGCTTCTCCAGCCCGTGCTGCTTCAATAGCCGCATTTAGCGCTAGTAGGTTGGTCTGCTTGCTAATTTCCTGTATGACATTGATGAAGCTTACCAATCCATTTATTTCTTTTGCCGCAACGGATTGAATACCCTCAATATCATTCTTGATTATTTCCGGTAACATTTGCACAAAATTGCTTATTTGGACAATGGAGGTAACACTACTTTCAATTTCTTTTTCCATGTCGTTTGCGGACAAGTTTGAATTGCCGAGATAGTCAAGCAGTGTAACGGCGTGCTGGTTGAGTTTATTAACCTGTTCAACCATGGCCATCGCAGATGCCTCGGTGTCCGACACGACTCCATTGAGTTGCTCGCCAATAGCTCTGTCTAGCTCAACATGGTTATATACTAACTGGGTGGATTGCTCGTTTTCTTTGCGCACGCACTCCGCTTTATTTTGCCATAAATTCGATTCACTAATATTGTTTGCAAGCCAGATCAATTCCTTGCTGATAAAGGGCCATGCCAAAGCCAATGAAAGCGGTATCAAAATCAGCATGGATACAATTGCCGTTATAGCGAAATCGCCAGCATCACTTATACCTGAGGGCTCAAGGAAAGTTTTATGAATCCAGTTAGAACTAAACCAGATGATCGAGGCAGTAACCGCAATGGAACACGAGAGTGCAATTAATAGCGCTTTGACAAGGCCATGCTGCGGAAGTTTGGGATTCAAAATTTTCAATCGAATCTCCTTAGGTTCCCGGCAATACCTTCTTGATTATTTTTACCAGATCGGCTCCACCTACGGGTTTAACCAGCCAACCTGTAGCGCCCAATTTTTTTCCTTCCTCACGTTTTTCAGCCTGACTTTCGGTCGTCATTGTCAAAATCGGGGTAAAGCGAAACCCAGGAAGTGCGCGCACATTCTTGATCAACTCCATACCATCCATGTTGGGCATATTGATATCTGTAATGATCAGGTCCGGTTTTAAACCGCCTTTTAGTTTAGCCATTGCCTTCACGCCGTCTTCTGCTGCTTCAACTTTAAAACCGGCCATTTCCAGATTACTCTTGACGCTAGTCAACATGAGAGCTGAGTCATCAACAATCAGGATTATTTTTGCCATAATATTTGCCTTTAGATTTAAGAAAAAAATTAAAAATGAAACACAGTATTTGAGTTTATATAATATTATTAATGTTCATCTTAATATGATTACATGAATCATGGAAAGGGGATTGGCAGCTAACATAATTTTGCAATGAGTACGCCAAGCTGTGCGAAGTCTTCAGCGGCGCGGCTTTTGGGTGCAAAGTGACGAATGGGTTTGCCTTCACCAAAAGCTTCGACGAGCCGGATATCATTGCGGATGACAGGCAGCATGCGCAAGGCGCCAAACTGATGTTCCACATCATTATTTATTTTTCTGTGAATACGAATATTGTCATTGGCCATCATGGGTAAAAATCCCGCAAGCTTGAGCTGCTGATTTGATCCGGAGATGATCTTGAACAATACCCGCATCAGTTGACGCGCACCTTCACTCGCAAGAGGGTGGGGCATATAAGGTACGACAACCCAGTTTGCAGCGGTGAGTGCGTTGAGCAGCAAATTGTCATGGGACGGTGGTGTATCCAGAATCACGACGTCAAAATTCCTTACAATTTCGTATTCCGTGAGTGCTTTTTTGAGTACTTCCGCATCACGAGCACCTTCGCCATGTTCAAATAATGGGTCAGCAGGTGCCAGAGAGAGATTATCAAAAGCAGTCTTCTGAATTGAAGCGCTTAATTTGTTATCCTGATTTCGAAAAATATCATGTACCGTAGGCGTCTCTTTGCTAATCTTGATGCCCACCCCGACCGCACAATGACTTTGCGAATCAAGGTCGACCAGCAATACTCTCCGTCCCAGCGATGCCAGTTCGGCTGCAATATTGACAGACACTGTCGTTTTTCCAGTGCCTCCTTTGCGATTTGATACGACGAATGTAACTGGCATCAAATATCTCTATTTTCTAGTGAAGCCGGGTTGATTCCAGATTTACCATTAGACCCGTCATTCCCGCAGAGGCGGGAATGACGAATTTTTGGTTTAATATAAAAATCTCGGTTTAGTTTATAACGCATTATCATTCGGGTTACATTATTACACATCATGAACCCGGTAATAATTGTCTGACGATCTTGATCAAATCCGGACCGGACACAGGTTTGACCAGCCATCCGGTCGCGCCGAATTTTTTAGCTTCTTCGCGCCTTGTGCTTTCGCTTTCGGTGGTCAGCGTCAAAATCGGTACAAAGCGAAAAGCGGGAAGAGCCTTTGCATTCTTGATCAACTCCAAGCCGCCCATATTGGGCATATTTACATCGGTAATAATCAGATCCGGCTTTAATCCACCCTTGAGTTTGTTGTATGCCTGCAAACCATCGACAGCAGTTTCAACTTTAAAACCATTCATCTCAAGATTCGTTTTGACGCTCATCAGCATCGTGGCAGAATCATCTACGAGGAGAATCGTTTTTGCCATAGTTGTTGATTGATTCATTCCACTTTCAATGCAGATTCCAGCCATGCCCGCAAATTGGCATCTTTCGGCCAGGCTGCGATGCTGCTTTTCTGAGCCATCAAAACCTGCAAGTTGGCCGGATGCATATGAGTGCAAGCTAAAAGATCAATTTTCTTGGTTAAGGGCTTGTTTTGCAACCATTCGAGCAAGCTTTCAGCTTCTTCTACTGTTGAGATGTCACTAAAGACAGCCAGATTCTTTTTGTATTCAATTGGCATTTGGGTACCTTTAAAAATTCAATTTTCTAAGCCGGGCAAGGCGCGAGCAAAAAATTGCGACGCCGCATATTTTAATATGTAAGAAGTAATTTTTTGTGAGCAACACGGTATAGCGACGAAAATTGGATTTGGAAAGGTGCCCATCACACTATCTCCTTAACATTAAGCACCATCAGTACCGAACCGTCGCCCATCAATGCCGATCCGGAATAGGCAGACAGACCGGAGAGCACGCCGCCCAAAGGTTTTTGGATAATATCAATGGTTTCGCGGAATTGATCCACGATCAATCCCACTGCATCGCCATTTATTTTAACTACCAGTACCGCCATTTCATCGTCTGCGTTTGCTTTCGGTTGTGCAGACAGACCAAGCAAGGTGTTCAGTGTCTTCAGCGGGACAATATTTCCGCGCAACACGGTGGTTTTGCTTCGTTTGATGGTGCGAATATTACTGATGGGTACGCGCACGGTTTCCATTACATGATCCATCGGAACCCCGAAAATCTGCTGGTCGGATTCCACAATCATCACTTTGGTAACGGCCATCGAGAGCGGTAGAGAGATTCGAATTCGCGTCCCTTTTCCCGTTTCACTATCTAGCAGAATAGTGCCGTTCACTTTTTCCACAGCGGTGCGAACTACGTCCATTCCTACACCACGGCCGGATAGATCAGACACGACTTCAGCAGTTGAAAAGCCCGCAGCAAACACCAGATTAATGGCTTCCCTGTCGGTGATGCGTTCCATGGTGGCTTCGTCGATGACACCTTTTTCGTAGGCCTTGCGTTTGATGATATTGGGGTCGATTCCTTTGCCGTCATCAATGATCTCAATCAGAGCTTGATCTCCTTCCTGAACCGCACGAATCGTTAACGTGCCCGTCGCTGGCTTGCCTTTGGCTAATCGAGCCTCGGGAGTTTCAAGGCCATGATCGAGGCTATTGCGAACGATGTGGATCAGCGGGTCAGCCAGGGACTCAATGATATTTTTATCGGCTTCGGTTTCTTCACCTTCCAATACCAGCTGTACTTCCTTGCCCAGTTTCCGAGAAATGTCGCGTACCAGTCTGGGGAAACGTTGGAAAACAAATGAAACCGGCATCATGCGCACTTGCATAATGGCATCCTGCATTTCCTCTGCAATGCGGTTAATCACCGAGTATTGCGACTTGATTTCACGGGACAATTCACGTACGCCAAATTGATCTTCAGCCCTTTGTGCCAGATAAGGCAGCGCATTTTTGGAAACGACCATTTCGCCGATCAGATTCATTAGTCTGTCAATTTTGCTTTGATCAACTTTGAGACTCTTGGAACTGGTCGCGGCCCCAGCGTCTTCTGCACGACGACCGAATCTTGGTCCTTCAACTATACTTGTCGCAACGACTGGGTGCTCTGATGAGTTTTCAACTAATGTGACTGGATTAGCGATCGGCGCAGCTATCTGATTGGTAGTCGCTGTTTTGGGTGGTGAATTTGATTCTACGCTTCTAACTAATTTTTCGTTCTCCCTCACTTCAAGCCAAGTCAAAAGCGGTGTACTGCTCGTTGCTTTTAACGATTGTTCAAGTGCCTCTTCGATTTCTGCTTGCCCGTTCAGATCGCCACTTACTTTGCAATAATTAATCAGCACAGCTGCAACTGCTTTCAGTCGTCCCAGCAACCAGGAAGGCTTGTCGTCAAAACTTAGAATTTGATGCTGGGCCGCTAAAATGAATTTAATCGCGGCAGCATCTTCGTCGGACAAGAGAATTTTTTCCTCTGAGAATTCAACGTTTGCGGAAATTACTTTTTCGGCGGGTGCCGGTGCTGTAGGCATTGAATTGACGGATGACCAGTCCGGTGAAGTCAGCGTGCGCAGCGACTCGATGATTTTGCGAAAGGCAGTCGTATTTTCCGGTGTGCTGTCGATTAAAAGAATCAACCAGCGCAGCGCCGATGAAAGCCATAGCTCCGGATTGCTTAGTTCAAGCATCGTTTGAGCGGCTATTCTAAGAGCAGTTATATCACCCGTTTCAAGATGCGGTAGCACGTCATCAATAAAATCACCATACACCGGCCCACCATTTGGATTTCCCTGTGGGATTACTAAAAACAGGGGATCGACATTGCAGATCTCAACCTGATCCGGCATATATTGGTAGTGCTCATCCAATTCTTTGCGCGGTGCGGCGGTCAGAATTTGGAATTCTAAAATGCACTTGTAGGCATCAAGTTCGGCAAGTGGAGGCCAGGATTCTCGCGCCAAAATATTGCCCCAAAGAATATCGGGTGTTTGGCGGGCAGTGAAGAAGGGGTCATCTCCCTGAAAGAAGCATTCCTCGATAGGTTTGTAAGAAATCCAATGTAAGGCATCGCCATTCTGAGTACGCCGGTAGGCTTCTATGCGGTTTAATTCCGGTATTGAAGCTAAAGGAAGCTGGGCCAGGTTGACTGTAGCCGATTGCTGTGCAGGACTATTAGTCGGTTTGCGGTCTCCGCTTGCGCTTGTGCTGTCAGCTTCTGCTTCGACCACAATTAACGACCGCAAAACTTTGGCAAGGCGCGCTGAGTCGGCTGCACGTGAGGCATCAATGCGTCCATCTGCATCAATTTCGTCACACAGAATCCCGACGAAATCCATGGCATCCAGCAATTGATCGGCTAACGCCTGCGAATATCCAACACGCCCTTTGCGCACCGCATCCATTAAATCTTCACCGGCATGTAGCACGCGCGTCATTTCGGGGAATTCAAACAGGCCGCTATTGCCTTTGAGCGTGTGCACAAAGCGGAACAGTTCGGTCATCAGTTCGGCATTGTCGGGTTCATCTTCCAGTTGCATCAACTTTTCGCCGATGCCCTGCAAAAATTCGCGCGCTTCAGAT
The DNA here is from genome assembly GCA_903913145.1 of uncultured Gallionellaceae bacterium. Classification (GTDB taxonomy): domain Bacteria; phylum Pseudomonadota; class Gammaproteobacteria; order Burkholderiales; family Gallionellaceae; genus PALSA-1006. The sequence goes on from CAIWKC010000045.1 coordinate 9,796, forward strand.
AGGAATTGTTCAAGTAACGGATTCATTTACTTTCCTCCCCGAGCAAAAGGCGAACATGTGTCAGCAGCTGAACAGGTCTCACAGGCTTGACCAAATAGCAATTCGCGCCTGCGCGGAAAGCAGCCGTTTGGTCGTGAATCGCGGCTTCAGTGGACACCATGATTGCGGGATTCTGAGGAATTTCTTCGCTGCGCAATTGACTTAAAAATCCGTAACCATCCAGCTTGGGCATGTTCACATCGACGATGTACAGATCAAAGGGTTCCTGCAGGGCTTTTTCCAAAGCCTCTATACCGTTCATGGCTTCTTCCACGGTATAACCAATGGATTCGAGTATGTTGCGGTGATACATGCGCACGGTGGCCGCATCATCAATGATCAGGATGCGTTTCATTTTGCCTCCAGGGATTTTTGATAAACAATAGCTTCGGGAAATTTGCGCACTTTGTACAAAGACGAAATGCGGCTCATTGATTCAGAGTGACCCAAACACAGAAACCCGCCCGGATTCAGAGCATCAAAGAAGGTTTCAGCGGCTGCTTTGCGCGATACATCGTCAAAATATATCAGCAAATTACGGCAGAAAATCACATCAAAATTACGATAAGGACGAGTATCGGCAGGCTCTGAAAGATTCACGCGGGTGAACTCAACTGCCTCACGCAAATTCTGACATATCTGGTAATCATCACCCGTTTTGGTGAAATACTTAGTCAACCAGTGCGAAGGCAAATATTGCACTGAGCGCGCGGAATAACGCCCGGCGCGAGCCTTTTGTAATATACCGGTATCAATGTCGGAAGAGATGATCTCCACATCCCATTGGTTTATGCCCGCCCAGCGTTCCAACAGATACATCACGACTGAATATGGCTCTTCTCCGGATGAAGAGGGAATGCACCAAATGCGGATAGGCTTTTGATCAGTCTTGCGTTTGATAATTTCGGGCAACATCGAATTAATCAGGCATTGAAATTGGTATTCTTCACGCACAAAATAAGTTTCATTCACCGTCATCAGGTTAGTGAGCAGTTGTAATTCCTCACCTGAAGCCTGAAAGCGCAGCATGGTAAAGTAGCTGCGAAAGGTTTCGCTATTGGTTGCTTCGATTCGCTCCACCAACCGCTTGTCTACGAAGTAGCGTTTGGACGATTCGAAGCTGATTCCGGTTTTGCGATAAAAATACTCCCGGAACTTCTCGAAGTCGCCATCCGTGATGTCGATTTGTGTCATTTTGGCATCAGTCTTCATTGATACGTTTTAAGGCCAAATCGGCGGCAAATTGAATATAGGGATCATCGCCAAAGCGTGCTTTCAAGCGAGTAAGCGCGGCGGCAGCGGCCTGTGTCCCCACTTCGCCGAGCAAGTCGACTGCGGTGGCGCACACATTGACGTGCGCATCGTGATCAATTACCTCGATCAGCCAAGCTTCCACATCTGGGTGACAAAGTGATTCAAGTACATTTACGGTGAAGATACGCACGTCCGGATCAGCATCATTCAGCAGCGCTTGCATGATAGGTGCGACATCATCAGGCAATTGCTTCATTGCCTCGACGACCTCATTGCGCAAGGCGGCATCTTCACTGCGCAGACATTCGACCAGACCAACAATGGCAGACGGATCACCCAATTTGGTCAGTGAAGTGAGAATCACTTCACGCACCGAGGGTTCGGATTCAATTTTCAAGCGCTCTACCAGCGCAGTGGCGCTGCCAGGGCAATCGACAAGGTCGCGCGCAGCCCAACGCCGGGTCGTGGCATTGGCATCTGCGAGGCCCACCAGCAAATCAGCACAATCTCGATTTTGCTTACGCTCGTCTTCCGATACGGTCTCGGTAACTTGTTTTTTGACGAATGCCATCTAATTTCCTCCTATGCTACTGATTGCTTCAATTTAGCTCGTCATTCCCGCCTAGGCGGAAATCCAGCAGGTTTATTAAATATGCTTTGATGTTGCCCTTGCTGCGCAAGTTATTTCTTTTGCTGGATTCCCGCCTACGCGGGAATGACGAAGCGATATTCCTTAAACTCTATTCACCCAAACACCGATCTGCGCAGCAACTTTTACCGCATCCAATACAATACTGGCGCCGCCTCTGCTAATCAGTTCTGCTGGCATACCAAACACCACCGAAGATTCTTCCGACTCTGCAATCGTGCGACCACCGCGACGCTTTATTTCTGTAAACGAGTCTGCACCGTCATATCCCATGCCGGTCAGCATTACGCCGATCACGCGAGTCGGATCGCAATGTTCCAACACTGATCGTCCCAGTAATTCCACCGAGGGATGCCAGAGGAATTCTGAATTCTCCGGCTTGGGCACGACGGTGAGTTTGCCTCCACGATTCGCAACCACCATGTCTGCACCGCCCTTGGCGATATAAATGGTGCCCGGTTCAACTGTCATCGGCGAAGATGCTTCAACCACTTTCAATTCACACGCTTGATCCAGCCGATCAGCAAAAGATTTCGTGAACGCTGCCGGCATGTGCTGTACCACCAAAACCGGCCAGGGAAAAGTGGCGGGCAACTGCGGTAAAACCGATTCCAGCGTGCTTGGTCCTCCGGTCGATACACCAATGATCACCAAGCCGTCTCCTGCTACGCCACGACGCACAATGAGGGGACGCGCGGCAACCTTTTCACGGCTTTCACGATCTTCGCGCATGCGCGTGGCGAGTCCTTTGAGGGGAGTCGCTTTTCCCTTGATACGTGCCTTTGAAGCTGCGCGAACCTTGGCAATCAGTTCGGGCTTGATCACGTCGATCGTCAGCGAAATAGTGCCGCCGGGTTTGGCAATAAAATCGACTGCACCGAGATTCAATGCCTCCAAAGTTGCCAACGCACCTTTTTCGGTTAATGAAGAAACCATCACCACCGCAACTGGTCTCTCGGCCATGATTAGCGAGAGCGCGGTAAGGCCGTCCATTTCCGGCATATTGATATCCAGCGTGACGACATCCGGTTTGAAATCGCGATTTTGTTCGACGGCTTCTTGACCGTTGCGTGCCAGACGAATTTCGAAGTCGCCGGCTGACTCAAAAATCTGAGTCAGCTGGCGGCGCATCAAAGCGGAATCATCAACAATCAGTAGCTTGACCATTTGCTGAAACTCCTGCCTTAAACCTTGACTGTGGCAAGTTTTTCAAGCTCTTTGCCTTCCACTAAATGCTCTGGATCGAGCAACTGCACCATGCGTTTTTGCTTTTCCATGTTGGCCATGCGCGAGAGCAGTTTGCCCTGTTCACCGGAGAGTTGCGGTGCCGGTTCGATGACGGTCTTTGGTATCTTGAGCACTTCAGCAACCGAATCAACGATGAATCCGGTACGCACGCCCGCGAGCAAAAACACCATGATGCGCTGACGGTCGGAACGTTCTTCACGCACCATGCCGAGACGCAATCGCAAATCAATCACAGGCAACACAGTACCGCGCAGATTGATCACGCCTTCGACGAATTTTGGTGCTTTCGGCACATGGATGAGTTCTTCAGGCACGCGCACAATTTCCTGTACGCTGTTGATCGGCACGCCGAATTCTTCTTTGTCCAAACGGAAGATCACCACCTGTTCATCGTCATCCAGCGCTTCATCTACTTCGGTATTTTCGTTGCCGGTGTTTTGATCTAGATCGCTCACGGTATTCAAAGCCTCCTTGATGGCGGAATGGTCAAACAAATGGCGTGCAGTGATAATGGAAACCAGACGTTTGCCATCGTTCAACCGGCAGATTTGAGCTATTTCGGAGAGACCACCGTCTTTCGCCAGCAGTGTCGGCATGGCATCCACATAACTCTTGGCGACACGCAACACTTCGCTCACGCTATCGACCGCAACTCCGACCGAAGCGTTGCCAAAGGCCAACACCACGATGCGGCTTTTTTCGTCCAGCTTACGATTGGACAATGCGAACATGCGGCGCAGATCAACCAAGGGCAATAGACGATTGCGCAGCGTCATCACTCCAATTACGTGAGATTCTGAACGCGGCACATGGATGATCGTATCCGGTATCTGCACGATTTCCTGCACGTCTGCGATGTTGATGGCGTATTCCTGCTCGGCAATGGCGAAGCTCACCAGTTGCAGTTCGTCGCTCTCTTTTTCATCATCGTCATCTTTATTATCTGAAGACGAAGGCAATCCGCCCGACAGATTTGCTGTTTTTGCAATCGCGGCTATTTGCGAGAATTCACGCTGAATGAGTTTCTCAAAATCGAGCACCATGACCATTTCATGGCCGCCTACATTCTTGATGAGACCGGAAAGCAATTCGGTATCGACTGTGCTGCGAATCGAATCAACACTTTCGATTTGCGCCGGTTCAACACCGACGACGCTGGCAACGCGATCTACAACAAATCCAAGCGGCTGACCCACGTCGATGACGACGGCACGTGTTGCATCATCATGTTCCTGTTCGTCAAAGCCGAACATTCTGCGCAATGAAATGATAGGCAGCACTTTGCCGCGCAAATTTGCCAAGCCATCGAGCGTGGAAGGTGCCAGCGGTACTCTCACCACATCGGGAAGGCGAATGATTTCCTGCACCGGTGCCATGTCAACTGCAAAGACTTCGTTGCCGGTGATGAAAGTAACAAATTGCCGCGTATCTGAGGCCATTTCTTCAAATCCATCATCACCGGGACTTGACCCGTCGACTTTTTGATCCAGTGATTCAGTTGTCATGATGGATCTCCCTTAGGCTGCACTTTGCAGTTCATCGGCGAGCGAAGAAATCTCCTCGATAGCAGAGGCCAATTCTTCGGCACCCTTGGATTGCTGTTGGGCAGCGCTGGCGGCTTCAGTCGCAGCTTTTTCAGCTTCCTGCGCGGCAGCTGAAATCTGCTCGATTCCCTTTTTAGCCTGGGCGATGGCAGCCGCGATTTCATTCGAAGCTGCCAGAATTTCTTGTGCACCTTTTTCAATCACCAGAATATCGCCTTCGATCACATTCAGATTAGATGTTGATACTTTGGCTTGCTCGACTTCATTCAACGCAGACTTGACAATCTCTTCCAGATCGGAGCTTACGAGGCCAATTTGATCCTGCACGGCTTTCACCAGATCTTTGATGCGGTCAGCGTTTTCAGCCGAGTCGCGGGCGAGATTGCGAATGTCGGTCGATACCACCACGAAGCCCTTGCCAAATTCACCGGCGCGCGCTGCTTCAATCGAGCCGTTGACTGCCAGCATGTTGGTTTGGATAGAAACGGTGGTAATTGCTTCGACGATCTTGTCGATGTGGCGCGACACTTGCTCCAGATCCTTCACTTGTTTGATGCTGGCTTGAGTTCCCTTAACCGAGGAAGTGATACCGTTAATCAACTCGTCAACAGACACTTTGTTATTCGCCAATACTGATTGGACGTTCTTAACGACCTCGCCACTGGCAGTTGCACGCTGCTGCGCAATTTCAAGACCTTTTTCAATCTGATTAACTGCAGCAGCGGACTCTTCACTCGCTGCTGCAGAAGTCTGCGCCCCTTTGCGAATCTGCTCGATGGCCGTCATGATCTGGGCGCTGGCGCGATTGATTTCTTCCACAGCAGAAGATAATTCTTCGGAAGCGGATGCTACTTCTTCAGCACTCTTGGCGACATCGGTGGAGTTCTTCAAATCTTCAGCCAGTTCCGACAGTGATTGTGCAGCTTGCTCAGACTCGGACAATGCCTGTGATTGCTCTTCGACTGTCTTGGCTGCTTCTTCGGCAGCGGCTGATTGTTCAACCGCGGCTGCCGCGATATCTTCCGAGCCTTTAAGTGCCTGGATTGCAGCAGCGTCCGATTGCTTGGCTCCCGTGGCGATTTCCGTAATACCACTCACTACTTCGATGATGTCCGTGCGAACCTGCTCCAGTTGTGCCGTAATAACTTTGCCTTTTTCGACCTCACCCTCAACGGCTTTGGCCGAAGCATTTATGCCATCGGCAATCGCTTTAACATCGTTCTGTATTTGACCAACCAGATCTTGAATCTGTTTGGCGCTCTTTTCGGAAGTTTCTGCAAGGGTGCGCACTTCATCTGCCACGACAGCAAAACCTTTTCCATGCTTTCCTGCGCGAGCTGCTTCTATGGCTGCATTCAATGCCAGCAGATTGGTCTGATCGGCAATGCGTGCTACTGCCTTAACGATGTCGCCGATGTTGGCGGCCTGTTTTTCCAGTTCAACCACCATTTCAACCGAGGCAGCCTGACGTTGTCCTGCTAAGGTCACATTGGCGATGAGGCTGCCAACATCGGCAGAGGTTTTGGCAATCAGGGATTGTGAAGTTTCCGCTTTGGCTTGGCTGGAATCCGCATTTTGCAACTGACGGGCGATAGATACGGTCACTTGTTTGAAAGCAGCCGTTGATTCCTGCGCTGCACCGGAGGCTTCTTCTGCACCGGTGGCGATCTGGTCGGCAGCACGCTTCAATTCCTCAGCAGCAGAGGCAGCTTCGTTTATGCCGGAAGAAAGTTGGCCTGTGGCGGCGGCAATACGCTCAGCCGCTTGTTGTTGTTTGGCAAGGGTTCTGGCACGCTTGCGTTGCACCTCTGCTTCGCGAGAAGCCGCTGCGTTATTTTTACCGCTATCAACTTCAGATGAGGCAGCGATTCTATTGGTGGACTTTTTTACGATGGCCATTCGGCTTCTCCTTAAAAATAATTCGGTTATGAACAATGAGGACTAAGATCAAATAACTAACAAAATTTCGATGCTGGCGAGAATCGCAAAATAAACCCTGCTCAACTATCAGGAAATCTTGATTTATTTGTAAGGCGAGATAACAGGGGTAGGGCGATTCCTACTCTTGATGTCGTTCCCGTGAAGGCGGGAATCCAGCGAGAAAAACACTACGCGTAGCGGGCAAATACCTTATGTTGAGTTTCTACATGCATTTTTATATATGCTGGATTTCCACCTTCGCGGGAATGAGGTGCTTGCGGATAAATTGATTTATAGGAAACTTACTTCGATTTGCGTACCGGTCTCTTTTGATTGGGTAACTTTCATTTTTCCACCAAACGCAGACACGAGTTCTTGCATACCAAAGAAAATGAGCGAACCTTCTCCGTATAGATCCGCATCAGAATTTTCACCATCGTGCTTCACGGTCAGGCAGTGCCCATGCCGATTGCTCATCCAGCAAATAAGCACCTTGGTCACGCCACGGTACTGTTCAACATTTTGCAAGGATTCTTGTGCAATGCGGAAAACCAGTGTGGTCAGTTCATCGCTGATAAAGCTGTCTTCGGCTTCCTCTAATAACAACTCACACTGCATACCAATTTGCTTGTTGTAAGTTTCTACCAGCCATTCCAGTGCCGCGACAGGGCCAAACAACAATACGGCAGGGCGAAGGTCTGAAACGATTTCACGCACTGTGCCAATGGATTGATCGATTAGTTCAGTCAGATTCTGATTTTCTTCATGTAGTTTGGCATTGTTATCCTTAAGTTGGCTACCCAATACTTCAAAGCGCATTTTCACTGTGGTGAGCATCTGCCCCAACTCTTCGTGCATTTTCCACGCGATACGCTTGCGTTCGTTCTCTCTTAACAGTTCTCGATTGATTACAAATTCTCGCAATTTGCCCTGAATATTCTCGAGTTGTTGCTCGGATATCTTAAGGGCGCTGATATCCTGTACTGTACCGTGCGATTTAAGCGGGTTTCCTTCTTCGTCATAACTTGTTTCACAACTGACCCGGACATATTTGATGCGTCCATCCGGAAACAATAACCGGTGATCAATACTGAAGGGTGTGAGGCTTTCCAGTGATTTGACGAATGCCTTGTTGACGTTATTGCGATCATCCGGGTGAATTGTATGCAGTACACTCTCATGGGTTAATCCAAACAAATCTTGAGTAATCTCCAAAATTCGGTGAGCCTCCTCTGATAGATTGAGTATTCCACTGACCAGGTCAAACTCCCAACTTCCAATTTGTCCGATGCGTTGAACCACGGCTAGACTGTCGCGGCTGTTTGCGGGAGCCATTTCCAATTGGCTGCGTGAGCTGTTTTTTAAAAAAGCGGCATCCGCGATCGCACCCAAAGTGCTACTCTGGAAATCCCAAGGATTTGATTTTGAATTTCTCATGCGCTGACGCAGGGAAATATCAGATATGTAGCGACGCCAGTTCATTGTTAAATATGTTCAATACATTAATAGCAAAACAAACCGGAAAAATAATCAGAGTTACAGTGAGCGTACCCCTGCCAATGCTGACATTAAACAGCTCGCGTAAACGGGTGGATACAGTCTCAAAAAATGGGTCTACTGAATGTCAGAAAATCTTTATTTTTTTGTGAGGATAAGCAGGGGGGGTAGGAATATTCTTACAGGTGGACAACTATTCGACCAAGGCATGCTCCGCAGCATAGCGCACTAATTCTGCAGTGCTTTGAAAATTCATCTTGTCCATTAAGCGCGCTTTGTGGGTACTCACAGTTTTATTGCTAATGAAAAGAATGTCTGCAATTTCATTGACTGTTTTACCTTCGGCGATATGTTTCAAAATGTGAAGCTCTCTATCTGAAAGCCTATCGTGCGGAACATCTTCTCCGGAGACAGGTCTTTCGAACATCATTTGCTCGGCCAGCACAGGGTCAATAAAGTGTCCCCCTGTGGCAACCTTGCGGATTGCAGCGATCAGCGTTTCTTGATTGCAGCCTTTGGTAATAAAGCCGGTTGCACCGGCATGCAGCACACGTTTTGCCACCTGCAATTCGTTGTGCATACTTAAAACGAGAATGGGCAATGATTTATTCAGAGCACGGATGTGGGTAATCAAATTCACTCCGCTGATACCCGGCATCGTCAGATCCAGCATTAACAGATCGTAGTGGCCGGTTTGCTTAAGTATTTCGAGTACTTCATTACCATCTGTCGCTTCTCCCGCCAGCGTGACGTCCCCCATCAGCGAGAAGAGTTGTGTTAATCCGGCTCTCACGACCAGATGATCATCCGCGATTAATACTTTGATCATTTTTATCACTCTACAATATGTCTATTCAGATGGACCTTAATTGCCGTTCCTGTGTCCTGCACACTATGAATTGTCAGCTTGCCGCCCAATGAGAGTACCCGTTCACGGATGCCTACCAAACCGAAGGTACCTGACTTGATTGTTTCCGGATCAAATCCGCAACCGTTGTCTTTAATTTCAAGATAAAAGCTATTTTCTTGTTGCCTCATTTTTATATCCACTTTAGTGGCTTTCGAGTGTCTTACAATATTGGTTAAAGACTCCTGTGCAATGCGAAAAAGAACGTTGCTGGTATTTTCGTCCAGTGCAATATCACGGTTAGCTTCAAGATCATGAATCTCGCAGTTGATCGAGGTGTTTTTGGAAAACTTTTCAATCAACCACTCGATGGCTGAAACGATACCCATGTCTAACGAGGCGGGTCGCAGGGCTGCCGCGACATTGCGCGCCACCGCCAGTGATTGACTTGCCATATCAAGGGTCACTTTTAGCTGTTCATGCAAAGCGGGATTATATCGGCCAAAAGTGCTTGAGAGCATCGAGACATTCATTTGCAGGCCGGTCAATAACTGGCCGAGTTCATCATGCACTTCGCGGGCAATATACTTTCGTTCATCTTCGCGCACCGATTCATTTCTGCTGGCCAAGCCGCGTAATTCGCTGCGTGATTTTTCGATGATTTTCCGGGCTTCTTCAAGTTCGCAAACATTCTTGTCAATTGCGTTTCGGATTTGCTTGCTTTCAGTCTGATCAAGCATGCTGATGCGCAATTGTTGTGACAAATCTACTTTGACCAATCTGATGCATTCCAGTCTGGCATAAAATAATTGCCCATCACCGCGCCGCAAGGATAATTCACAACTTTGTTTTGTCTCGTTCTTCATCGCGCCAAGAAAAAATCGATACCAGCGATCCTTATCTTCTTCAACTATAAAGCCGGCAAATCGACGATTATTGAGTCGCCGGCGTTCTTCTCCCAGCAGTCCGGCTCCGGTGAGGTTTATTTCATTGATCAAGCCGGCTTCGCTGAGAGTGAGGTAACCGCACGGCGCGAAATCATACAACTCAAGATAGCGGTCACGCTCTTCTTCGAGAGAGTTTTGTGTGAGTCGCAGTTCATCGTTCTGCATTTGCAGCTCAATTTGGTGAATCTGGAGTTCATGCAGGAGTTGTTGAGTTGAAAGAGCAATCCCGTCACTTGCTGTTGTACAAGTGATTTTAGTTTCGTCAAATTTTTCTGATTCGGAAACTTGGGATTGAAGCAATTTCCTGCGCATTAGCGGAGCCCTATGTATATCCGAGTTTTATTTTCCGATAAATTCGGGAAATTCAAAACGTGGAATAACGGGATAATAAGATGGTTATTATATCGTTTTCAGGCTTGGACTGAGCAGTGGCTGGTGAGTTAATGTGAGGTTAAAAGTTTACCTTGTTTTTTGTGACCTACCAAATTTTGACTGACTTTGAGATAGAATTTGACGTACTTAATTCTTGTCGAACTTCTTGCCTGAATAACAAAACTATCAGAAAATTCTTGCGACTATAACTGTAAAATGTAGATTGTCAGCCAGAAAGCTGCGGTCTTTTACCAATGCCCATAAAATAACACTGGAGCATTCGATGTATCACGAGGATAATCATTACAAATAGAAATTCAGGTAAGGAAACACCTAATAAGTCCCCTCTCCCAGAGGAAGATGGAGAAAAGCACACTTAATCGGCGCATCCCAAATTTTCTGATCGAATTACATTAAAAGTTAATACTGTACTAGTAAATTACATCTATTCAATCAACGCGTACTCATATCATGTCAAAACATTACTTAACCCCCCTGTTTGCCCCTAAATCCGTTGCAGTGTTTGGAGCCAGTGATCGTGCCGATTCTGTCGGCCAGATTGTTTTCAAAAATATGTTGGATAGTGGATTTCAAGGCGCGCTTTATCCTATCAACACAAATAACAGCAAAGTGCAGGGCCGTAAAGCCTATCCGTCAATTTCCGATGTCGCGGAAAAAGTAGAAATGGTTGTGATCGCGACACCACCCAAAACGGTTCCCGACATCATCGAGGAATGTGGCAAAAAGGGAGTCAAAGCGGCAATTATTATCACCGCCGGCTTTGGAGAGATCGGTGCTGAGGGAAAAGAATTGGAACGCAAGGTGCTCGAAAACGCGAAACGCTATGGAATTCGCCTTATCGGGCCGAATTGTCTAGGTGTGATGCGTCCCAATATTGGGCTGAATGCCACGTTCAACAAAGGCGGTGCGAACGTTGGTAGTCTGGCGTTGATTTCACAGTCGGGGGCTTTGTGTACGGCGATTCTGGATTGGGCGCAAATGAATGATGTGGGCTATTCCAGTGTGATCTCGTTAGGTTCATCTGCCGATGTGGATTTCGGCGAGATACTTGATTTTCTGGTTTCAGACCCTCAAACGCAAAACATCTTGATGTATATAGAAGGTATACGCGAATCGCGCCGTTTTATGAGTTCATTGCGCGCCGCCGCACGTGTTAAGCCGGTTATTTTGGTGAAGGTGGGGCGGCACGAGGCAGGCTCTAAAGCTGCAATGTCGCATACCGCTTCACTAGTAGGTTCGGATGATGCTTTTGATGCTGCTGTGCGTCGCGCTGGTGTGGTCCGCGTAAGAACAGTAACAGAACTTTTTTCAGCTGCAAAAGCCATGTCATGCGGTTTTCATCCTTCGGGAAATCGTTTGGCAATTGTGACCAATGGCGGAGGGCCGGGCGTGATGGCGGCAGATCGTGCTGCAGATTTGGGTCTGGTAATGGCGACGTTATCAGCTACGACGATGGAGCGTTTAAATCAAGTTCTACCGAACAATTGGTCGCATGGTAATCCGGTGGACATTATTGGTGATGCGCAAGTTGACCGTTATCAACACGCCGTTGCAGCTTGCCTTGAAGATCCGAATGTGGATGGCGTGCTGACTATTCTCACACCGCAGGCGATGACAAAGCCGCTGGACGCTGCAAAAGCAGTGATAGACATCGGAAATCATCACAAGAAACCGTTGCTAACCTGCTGGATGGGAGAGGTACAAGTTGCCGAATCCCGCAAGGAATTTGCACGGGCCAAGACGCCGAATTTTCGTACGCCGGAACCGGCTGTTGAAGTGTTTTCCTATCTTTCCGAGTATTACCAGAACCAGAAACTGCTGATGCAAATGCCCGAACCCCTTGCACATCATAGAGCCCCTGATCTGGAAGGTGCGCGCATGGTGATTGAAGGTGCATTGCTGGATAAACGCAAGGTGCTCAGTGAGATGGAATCGAAAGCATTGTTGGCGGCATTTCATATTCCCGTCGCGCAAACAATGGTGGCGCATTCCCCTAGCGAAGCATTGTTAATTGCCCAACAGCTGGGCTTCCCGGTCGCAATGAAAATTAATTCGCGCGACATTTCGCATAAGAGTGATGCCGGTGGCGTGATGCTTAATTTGGAAAATGCGCAAGCAGTACGCGCTGCTTACCATGAGATCACCGAAAATGTAAAACGCAGCCGCCCTAATGCGCATTTGGATGGCATCTCTATTCAACCCATGATTGTCAAGAAAAACGGACGCGAACTTATGGTGGGCGTGATAAACGATCAGGTGTTCGGCCCGATAATTTCTTTCGGCGCTGGCGGCACAATGGTCGAAGTGCTGGGTGATCATTCTGTTTCTCTGCCTCCTTTGAATAGCTTTTTGGTCAAAGACCTTATTAAAGGTACACACGTTTCCAAATTATTGGGCGCGTTCCGTCAAATGCCGCCGGTTGATATGGACGCACTGGAAAGTGTGTTATTACGCGTATCAGAAATGGTGTGCGAACTACCCATGCTGATGGAAATGGATATCAACCCGCTGATTGTGGATGAAAATGGTGTGCTAGCCGCAGATGCGCGCGTAGTTGTCGAATTCCGTCCGCCGAATTCAGATCGTTATTCGCACATGGCGATTTATCCCTATCCGACACATCTGGTTAGCCGATTGCAATTGGCGGATGGTATGGATATTACTATCCGTCCGATTCGTCCGGAGGATGCGGAATTGGTGCAAGATTTTGTACGAAATTTATCCGAGCAGTCACGTTATTTCCGCTTCATGAATAGCGTGCAGGAATTGAGTCAGTCGATGCTTGTCAGGTTTACTCAAATAGACTACAGCCGTGAGATGGCGCTCATTGCAGTGACCGAAGAGCAGGGTAAAGAAGTGGAAATTGGTGTCGCACGATATGCCACTAATCCGGATGGTGAAAGCTGCGAATTCGCTTTGGCTATAAGCGATAGTATGCACGGCAAGGGTTTGGGACAAAAGTTGATGAGCGCACTGATGGATGCAGCCCGTTCCAAAGGATTAAAAGTAATCGAGGGTGAAGTACTAAAAAACAATTCAGACATGCTACTGCTGATGGACAGGCTCGGATTTATAGTCGGCAATAGTGCAGAGGATGACAACATTAAAGCAGTTCGAAAAGTACTTTAATTGAATAACGCTTGTAAACATAAAACCGTGAATGGCGAAATTGGAGAAATTATTCGATGTTTTTACTTTTCGCCTGTTTTACTTTTCGCCTTTCAAGAATAGTGGTTCTCAATTATAGTTGAGGCATGCATACCGCCTACCTGACACATCCAGATTGCCTGAGACACGAAATGGAACCGGATCACCCGGAATGTCCGGCACGCATTCAGGCTATTGAAGATCAACTGATTGCATCCGGCTTACTTCATTTTCTGGATCATCAGATCGCGCCGCAAGTTACCCGAGAACAATTGCTGCGAGTTCATTCGGCAGCTTACATCGATTCCGTATTTGCAGCATCGCCTTTAACCGGCCTGGCTCACTTGGATGGTGATACTGCCATGAATCCATACAGCCTCAACGCTGCATTACATGCGGCAGGTGCCGCAATAATGGCGGTCGATATGGTGATGCAACAACAAGCTGAAAATGCCTTTTGTAATATCCGTCCTCCCGGCCATCATGCGGGTAGAGACAGTGCCGCCGGTTTTTGTATCTTTAATAACATTGCGGTCGCCGCCGCGCATGCAATTGAGCAATACGGCGTGACGCGGGTGGCGATTGCCGATTTTGATGTTCACCATGGTGACGGGACTGAAAATATTTTTCATGATGATCCTCGGGTCATGTTGTGCTCGACGTTTCGTCATCCCTATTATCCTTATTGCGGAGCTGATAGCGGCAATGATCACGTTGTCAATGTGCCCCTTAAGGCCGGAACATCCGGTGAAAATTTTCGCGCAGAAGTGTCTCGGCATTGGATGCCCGCGTTGGCAAATTTTAAACCACAACTCGTGCTCATTTCGGCAGGTTTTGATGCTCACCGTGAAGATGATATGGGTGGGCTAGCGCTACGCGAGGCAGACTATGCCTGGATTTCAGAAGAATTAAAGACGTGTGCGGCTACTTATGCCATGGGACGTATCGTGTCAGTTCTGGAAGGGGGTTATGCTTTGCATGCATTGGGACGCAGCGTTACTGCCCACATTAAAATTTTGAGCGGTTTGTAAAAACATTTCACAAATTAGGTTAATACTGAATGTTGGGCGCACTTCTCCAAGAGGATTGATATAATTAGCACCAGACAAATAAAAAAAACCTCAAAAAATTCAGAAATTCCAGAGATTTCCTGAATTATAAAAACAAATTACCGGAGAGAAATTATTCATACCAAGCCTTTTTTTGTTAAAAACCCATTATCCATAGGAGCAGATTTGCCAGCCTTGGGTATGGATGCCGACAGCATTGTTCAGGACTTCAGACACTATTTCAGCCACACGTTGGGTTGGAACTCTAAACAACTCGTTGCCCATCATGTCTATTCTTCACTTTCTCACTCGATGCGTGATCGTTTGGTCGAGCGCTGGAAAAACACCCAGTCAGCTTACCGTGCACAAAATTGTAAACGAGCATTTTACCTGTCGCTGGAATTCCTGATGGGTAGAGCGTTGGGAAATGCAACATTGAATCTTGACATTGAAGCATCGACTATTGAAGCACTCAGAAATCTTGGAATAGCGATGGAGGAAGTGGCCGAACAGGAAAACGATGCCGGGCTCGGCAATGGAGGTCTGGGGCGCTTGGCTGCATGTTTTTTGGATAGTTGCGCCACCCTGCAATTGCCTGTTATGGGGTATGGTTTGCGTTATGAATACGGTATGTTTAGGCAAAAGCTGGACAATGGTTACCAGCTTGAGGAACCCGATCATTGGTTACGTAACGGTAACCCCTGGGAGATAGAGCGTCCTGAGTTCACTACGAGAGTCAAATTCGGCGGACAGACCGAGTTGCATCATGATGCTCATGGCAAACTGAGAGCATATTGGAAATACACGAACGATGTGATGGCGGTTCCGTACGATGTGCCGATACCCGGTTTCCATAATGGTACGGTGAACACCTTGCGTTTGTGGAAAGCAGCGGCGACTGAAGAATTTGATTTGAGCGAATTCAATGCGGGTAGCTATGCGGATGCCGTGGCGGCAAAAAATGCAGCTGAACACATTACGATGGTTCTTTACCCGAATGATGCGAGCGAAAACGGAAAAGAGTTACGTTTGCGGCAGCAATATTTTTTGGCATCAGCCAGCCTGCAAGATGTATTGCGTCAATGGGTCAGCAATCACGCGGATGATTTCAGCGAATTCGCACAAAAGAATTTTTTCCAGTTAAATGATACACATCCCACCTGTGCCGTACCTGAATTGATGCGACTTCTAATGGATGAGCATGCGATGACTTGGGAAGACGCGTGGAGTATTACTAGTCGCACTGTAGCGTATACCAACCATACCTTACTGCCGGAGGCTTTGGAGCGTTGGTCAGTTAGTATGTTCGGTCGCCTGTTGCCGAGGTTGCTGGAGATTATCTATGAAATTAATGCGCGTTTTTTAAAAGATGTGGCACAACATTGGCCAGGTGATGTGGAACGTCAGCGACGCATGTCGATTATTGAAGAGGGTGACGACCAGCATATTCGCATGGCCTACTTGGCCATTGTTGCCAGTGTGTCGGTAAACGGGGTTGCCGAGTTGCATTCGGAATTACTTAAAAAATATCTGTTCCGTGATTTCTATGAGCTATGGCCGAAGAAATTTAACAACAAGACCAACGGCGTCACTCCGCGTCGCTGGATGGCTTGGGCTAATCCGGCACTTTCCAATTTGATTACCCATACCTTGGGAGCGGAAGGCAAGGGTTGGGTTTCGAATCTTGTTGGGCATGCATCCAGCAAAGGCTGGCTAATTGACATGTCAAAATTAAAGAGTCTGGCTAATTATACTGATGACGCTTCATTCCGGACAAAATGGCGTTCCATAAAACTATCTAATAAAGTTCGTCTGGCAGAAATGCTTAAACGAGATTGTAACGTTGAATTTAACACCGAGGCTTTATTTGATATTCAAGTTAAAAGAATCCACGAATACAAACGGCAATTGCTCAACGTTCTGCATGTAATTCATCTTTATGATCGCATCAAACGCGGAGATACCGCAGACTGGACCCCGCGTTGCGTATTGATCGGCGGTAAAGCTGCGCCCGGATACAAAATGGCAAAACGTATTATCAAGTTGATCAATTCCGTGGCCACCGTGGTCAATAGTGATCCGGATAGCAATGGATTATTAAAATTGGCTTTCATACCGGATTACCGGGTTTCGGCAATGGAAGTGATTTGTGCCGGGGCTGATCTGTCAGAACAGATTTCTACAGCGGGTAAAGAAGCTTCGGGTACGGGCAACATGAAATTCATGATGAACGGGGCGCTGACCATTGGCACGCTGGACGGAGCAAATATCGAGATTCGTGAAGAGGCCGGTGAAGAGAATTTCTTTCTTTTTGGTCTGAATGCGCAAGAAGTTGAAGATATGAGAGGGAACTATAATCCGGCACAAATTATTGCCGGAGATGAAGATTTGAAACGAGTGATGCATCTGCTCGAAAGCGGTCATTTCAATTTGTTTGAACCGGGCATTTTTGATGACATTATTCAGTCGATCTCTAGTCCCGGAGATCCTTGGCTTACTGCGGCTGATTTTCGCAGTTATGTGCTAGCTCAACGCGAAGTGGCAAAGGCATATCAGGATACTGAGCGTTGGACTCGAATGAGCATCCTGAATACGGCGGCCAGCGGCAAGTTTTCCAGTGACCGTACAATTCTCGATTACAACCGGGACATTTGGCATTTGCCACAAATTCAAGCGGCGCAGGGCTGATTAATAAAGTGGCCTGAGTTACGGCCAAGAAAGTTTTATGATGCGTGTTTTATTTGTTACTTCGGAAGTTGCGCCGTTAATTAAAACAGGTGGACTTGCTGATGTCAGTGCGGCTCTTCCTGCAGCATTGCGTCGACTTGGCGACGATGTGCGAGTACTGGTGCCCGGATATCCGCAAGTGTTGAAAGCCCTGGAATCTTTCAAGATTGATACTTTCTTTTCAGCCGTTGCCGGTTTTCCCGACGCTAGATTGTTCTCCAGCAAATTACCGGACGGAGTGCCGCTTTGGGTACTAGATTGCCCTGAATTATTCCAGCGTGACGGAGGAATTTACCAGGACTCAACCGGTGCAGACTGGCCTGACAATGCGTTACGTTTTGGCTTGCTATCAAAGGTGGCCGCTGTCTTGGGCAGTGCAGAATCCCCGGTCGATTGGAAGCCTGACGTTGTGCATTGCAATGATTGGCAAGCGGGTTTGACGCCTGCTTACATGCATTTTGCCCCGGGAAGCGCACCCTGCGTTATGACGATTCATAATTTGGCATTTCAGGGTGTTTTTCCAGCACAGGTAGTAACCGAATTGACACTTCCCGAAGAAAGTTTTCATCCGCATGGTGCTGAATTCTACGGCAATCTATCTTTTCTCAAGGCAGGGTTGTACTACTCCAATCACGTCACTACGGTAAGCCCTACCTACGCTGAAGAAATACAGACCGATGCTCTAGGCTTCGGGTTGCAGGGACTACTGAGAAATAGAAATAAAAGTTTAACGGGAATACTGAACGGCATTGATGATAACGAATGGAATCCGGCTACTGATGCCGCTCTAGCTCAAAATTACGATGTAAAAAACGTGTCAGATAAGCTATCCAATAAATTAGCACTGCAAAAACGCATGGGCTTGAAAGTTGATCCGGACATACCATTATTTGGTTTGGTCAGCCGTTTTACCTTTCAAAAGGGTTTGGACCTGGTTCTTGAAATCGCGCCCCAAATCATTTCTTTCCCCGCACAATTGGTTTTACTGGGAAGTGGCGATGCAACGTTGCAAAACAGCGCTCTGTCCCTGGCGCGAAAATATCCCGGACAAGTGGCAACTGTTATTGGCTTTGATGAGGCGCTTTCGCATTTGATCGAAGCAGGTGCGGATATGTTCCTGATGCCGTCGCGCTTTGAGCCGTGCGGTTTGAATCAAATGTATAGCCAGCATTATGGAACTCCGCCGATCGTGCATGCAACGGGCGGGTTGGTTGACTCGGTAGTCGATTGCAACAAGGGAACATTGGATAAAGGCACTGCGAGTGGCTTTATATTCAACAAGATGACAACGCATGAGTTGTTGATTTGCATACAAAGAGCGTTGTCAATTTATGAAGATAAAAAGGCTTGGACGAATGTTCAGTTGAACGGAATGTCAGACATATCGAGTCAATTCATGCATATGGGGTATATGGTATATTTTCGACATGTCGGAAGCACTTTCATCGGAACCACGACTCCAA
>CAIWKC010000046.1 GCA_903913145.1 uncultured Gallionellaceae bacterium
AATATGTTGGATATTGCGCGCAAGGCGAGAGTCACCGGGCTTGATCGACTCCCATTCGCCTGCTGAAAGTGCCTCTGATACAGATGGAATATCATCAATTCCGTAGCGCTTCAGAATTTGCAGGGCATCATTACAGGTCGTTGCATCGGCCAAGGTTGGACCAGAAGCGATAAAAGACGGTTCATCACCCGGTATGTCAGAAATCATCAGCGTGACGACTTTTGCCGGATAAGCGTGTGCGGCAAGTCGTCCTCCCTTGATGGCGGACAAGTGCTTGCGCACCGTATTTATTTCAGTGATCGTGGCGCCGCATTTGAGCAACTGGCGAGTGATATTTTGTTTGACGGCAAGTGTCAATCCTGAAGCCGGCAGGCAACACAGCGCCGAGCCACCGCCGGAAATTAGTGCAATCACCAAGTCATTTTCAGTGAGGCCCCCAACAGCCCTAAGTAACTCGGTGGCGGCAGTGATGCTGCGTTCATCCGGAACCGGATGACTACCTTCAAGGACACGAATTCGCTGCAAAGGTAATCCGGCATTTTCAGGCACGACTACGACGCCAGTGAGTTCACCCTTCCAATTCGCTTCAACTGCCCTGGCCATCGCTGCCGCTGCTTTACCCATGCCTACAACAACGGTACGCCCACCGGGAGGAGGCGGCAAATGGGGAGGAACGACTTTCATCGGATCTGCTGCATCAAGCGCCGCATGGTAAAGCCTCAATAGCAATTCGATGGGCGCAGGAATATCAGATTCAGTCATAAATAGGGAGGGAAATTAGAACTTATGGTTGACGATGATGATACCCCCAGTTTCGCCTAGTGTACTGAAAAATAAGAGGGGGGATAAATCAGCCGTAACTGGCGCATCCCAAGCGTTACTTGTGTAATTTTTCAACAATCTGATCCTGGTGCATAAGACTGATCTTCACCGGCTCAACTTTCCATATATGATCGCAGTAGTCTTTGATGCTTCGGTCAGAAGAAAATTTTCCCATACGCGCTACATTGAGTATGGCCATTCGCGTCCAGTTTGTCTCATCCCGGTAAGCTTCGCTAACCATGGCCTGACATTCTACGTAGGACTGATAATCCGCCAATAATCTGTAGGAATCTCCCTTGAGCAAAGAGTCGACAAGCGGGCGAAACAGTTCTCTGTCACCACGTGAAAAATGGCCGTTGCGTATGAGATCGATCACCGCTCTTAACTCTTCGTTGCCTTGATAAATTTTGTGCGGGTCGTAACCGTTTTTCCAGGTTGCCTGAACTTCATCCGCAGTTAAGCCGAACAAAAAGAAATTCTCCGCGCCAACCTCTTCGCGTATTTCCACGTTGGCACCATCCAAAGTGCCAATGGTAAGCGCGCCATTCATTGAGAACTTCATATTGCCCGTTCCGGAAGCCTCCTTGCCCGCGGTTGAAATCTGTTCCGAGAGATCAGCTGCAGGATATACACGTTGACCGTTGGTGACGCTGTAATTGGGCAGGAAAACCACCTTCAGGCGGTCTCGCACCACCGGGTCCCGGTTGATCACCTCACCAACAGAATTGATCAGCTTGATCATCAATTTTGCGAAATGATAGCCGGGTGCGGCTTTGCCTCCAAAGATGAAAGTGCGCGGCAGAATATCGATATTGGGGTTGGATTTAATGCGGTGGTAGAGCGCCACGATATGCAATACGTTGAGATGCTGGCGTTTGTATTCATGGATGCGTTTGACCTGAACATCGAACAGCGATTCCGGGTCAATGGAGATACCCGTAGTGTGTCGGGCATGTTGGGAAAAATCATCCTTTACAGCGCGTTTGATAAAGCGCCATTCCTGCTGGAAACTGGCATCCTCACTGAGTGGTTCAATACGCCTCAATTGCTGTAGATCTTTAATCCAGTCATCGCCAATAGACTTGCACAGAAAACGGGTCAATCGCGGATTCGCCAGTGCAACCCAGCGTCTCGGCGTGACGCCATTGGTGACGTTGCTAAATTTTTCCGGCCACATCGTGTGAAAATCAGTTAGCACATCCTGCTTCAATAATTCGCTGTGCAGCTCGGCCACACCATTAATTGCATGGCTGGCCACGCTCGCCAAATTTGCCATGCGAACGTAGCGCTCACCGGATTCGTCGATCAGGGAAAGTCGGGCCAGTATTTCTTCATTTCCCGGAAATCGCATACGCACTTCGTCCAGGAATTGCGCATTGATTTCATAAATGATCTCCATGTGACGCGGCAAAATGCGTGACATCAGGCTCACCGGCCAGCGTTCAAGCGCTTCCGGTAACAAAGTATGATTGGTGTAACCGAAACTCTTTTGGGTGACTGACCAGGCGGTGTCCCAATCCATCCCGTTTTTGTCCACAAGCAAACGCATCAGTTCGGCAATGGCAATGGCAGGATGTGTATCGTTAAGCTGTACGGCAAATTTTTCATGAAAGCGTTCCAGCGGAATATTTTGTACCCGCAAGATGCGCAACATGTCCTGCAGCGAACAGGATACGAAGAAAAATTGTTGCTCAAGACGGAGTTCCTTACCCTGGATTTGTTCATCATTCGGATAAAGAATTTTGCTGATGTTCTCGGACTGAACCTTTTTCTGCACGGCACCGTAATAGTCACCGCGATTGAATACGCCCAGATCAAAGGAGTCGGGTGCTTCTGCACGCCATAATCGCAGGGTATTGGCAGTATTGTTGCGGTAGCCCAAAATGGGCGTGTCGTAAGGAATGCCCAAAACGGTGCGACCCGGCACCCAGCGCACTTTGTTATTGCCGGCGTTGTCTACGAAGTGGTCTGTGTGTCCGCCAAGTTTGATTTCAACGGCCCATTCCGGGCGTGAAATTTCCCAGGGATTTCCCTTTAACAGCCACTTATCCGTTTGTTCAACTTGCCAGCCGTCAATAATAAGCTGGGAAAAAATGCCGAACTCGTAGCGGATGCCATAGCCAATCGACGGAATTTCCAGTGTGGCCATTGAATCCAGATAACACGCTGCGAGTCGTCCCAAGCCACCGTTGCCAAGGCCGGGCTCTACTTCCAGTCCCAATAATTCTTCAAAGCTCAGGCCGAGTTCATGAATTGCCTGACGAGCCTGTTCTTCAATACCCAGGTTAATGAGGTTGTTTCCCAGATGCGGGCCAAGTAAAAATTCTGCGGAGAAATAGGTAACCGTCCTCGATCCTCTGCGCGTGTATTCTTCGGCAGTACTGATCCAGCGTTGCAACAGGCGGTCGCGAACCGTGTGGGCAAAAGCCATGTAGTAGTCATGCTTGGTGGCAAGTGTTGGAAACTTTCCTTGAACATAGTAAAGATTGTCAAGAAAGTCGCGTTTCAGTGCCTCTTTATTCAGGCCTGTATGGTTATCTTTCGGCTGTTCTGAAGGTTCGGTGTTGATTTTTTTCTTAGTCATATCAATGCATTCCTCGTGCGGAAAATGTTCCTCGATAAATAATAAAGCAATAAAAATGCCGCGCTTGGATACGTATTTAATAAACTGATTAATATAACTAAAGTCTGTTTGCGAATTCGTTAAAGTTACAATTAATGCCCCATGAAAGGGCCGGTAATATGATGGCGCATTATATTTGGTGCATAAAAATAATTCTTTATTGCAGAGCAAAGACGAGTGTATTCGGTCAAAATTTTATACCTGACTATTTGTTATACTCTGAACTTCTTGGGCAGATTTAAATCGCATCGCCAATTCAAAATATGAATAAGTTATCTCTGATCAGCTCTTTGCAAAATTTGTTGCCGGCAGAGTCCGTGTTGACGGATCCTGAGGATTTGCATCCGTTCGAATGTGACGGCTTGGCGGTATACAGACAGTTACCCATGGTCGTTGTGCTCCCGGAAACCATAGAGCAAGTACAAAGCATCATGAAATTGTGTTTTGAGCATAAAGTGCCGGTGGTTGCACGCGGCGCGGGAACCGGTCTTTCAGGGGGTGCATTGCCTCTGGCAGATGGAGTGCTGCTGAGTTTGGCAAAGTTCAAGCGCATTCTCAATATTGATCCGCTCAATGCAATGGCAACGGTGCAGCCCGGTGTGCGCAATGCGGCCATATCTGAAGCGGTGGCAACTTTCGGACTGTATTACGCGCCTGACCCTTCTTCGCAAATTGCTTGCACAATTGGCGGTAACGTCGCAGAAAATTCCGGCGGTGTGCATTGCCTTAAATATGGCCTCACAGTGCATAACATATTAATGCTGAAGATCGTCACGATGGAAGGTGAACTTCTCACCCTCGGCGCGGAGACGCTGGATTCATCCGGCTACGATTTGTTGGCTTTGATGGTAGGCTCAGAAGGCATGCTGGGCGTGATTGTTGAAGTCACGGTGAAATTGCTGGCAAAACCGGAGCGCGCACAGGTTGTTCTGGCCGCCTTTGACGATGTTGTAAAGGCAGGCGAAGCAGTAGGACAGATCATCGCTGCAGGCATTATTCCCGCCGGTCTTGAAATGATGGACAAACTCGCCATTCAGGCCGCGGAAGATTTTGTGCATGCGGGATATCCGCGCGATGCTGAGGCCATTTTGTTATGCGAACTCGATGGCACTGATGCGGAAGTATCCGAATACATCATGTTGGTGCGCAAAATCTTGATCGGTAGCGGTGCAACCGAAGTGCGCACCGCAGTTGACGAAGCAGAGCGACAACTATTCTGGAAAGGTCGCAAATCGGCGTTCCCCGCAGTCGGACGGATTTCGCCCGATTATTATTGTATTGACGGCACTATACCCCGTCGCCATTTGCCGCGTGTGCTGCAACGCATCAGCGAATTATCCGTTGAATATAACTTGCCCGTTGCCAATGTATTTCATGCCGGAGACGGTAATTTGCATCCGTTAATATTGTTTGATGCCAACAAAGCGGGTGAGCTTCAACGTACTGAAGAGCTGGGCAATCGCATCCTGCAACTCTGCGTGGAAGTGGGCGGGACGATCACCGGCGAACACGGAGTGGGGATAGAGAAAATCGACCAGATGTGTGTGCAGTTCCGTAGCGCGGAATTGACGCAATTCCATGCGGTTAAGGCAGCCTTTGACCCCTCCGGTTTGCTCAATCCGGGCAAGGCAATCCCGACCCTGCACCGCTGTGCCGAATTCGGTGCGATGCATGTTCACCATGGACAACTCGCGCACCCGGAATTGGAGCGTTTCTGATGAATGAATCAGATCACAGCACGGCACTTCAGCAGCAGGTGCTCAATGCATTGAGCAATGAAACATCGCTCAATATCCAGGGTGGTGGCAGCAAAAGTTTTCTTGGCAATGCAAGGCAAGCCAACGCGCTAACAATTGATGTTTCAAAGCACAGTGGCATTGTGGAATACGATCCGCGCGAACTCGTGCTGACTGCACGTAGCGGAACGCCTCTTTCTCAAATCGAAGCAGTGCTTGTCAAGGCGTCTCAAATGTTGGCATTTGAACCACCGCATTTCGGAGAGGGTGCGACGCTCGGTGGCACTATCGCTTGTGGATTATCCGGCCCGCGTCGTCCCTACAGCGGGTCGGCACGAGATTTTGTCTTGGGTTGCAAACTGCTGAACGGGCAGGGCGACATACTGCAATTTGGCGGGCAGGTAATGAAAAATGTTGCGGGCTATGATGTGTCGCGGCTGATGGTGGGTGCCTATGGAACGCTGGGCATCATGCTGGATATCAGTTTGAAAGTAATGCCACGCCCTGCGGCCAGTATCACCGTGGTTAGAAATTGCAATTCTGCCGATGCGATAGCGAGTATGAGTGCGTTGCTGAGTCAACCTTATCCCGTTGACGGTGCGTGTTTCTATGATGAGTGTTGTTATATTCGATTATCGGGGAGCGCACAGGCAGTCAAGGAAGCACGCACAAAAATTTCGGGCGACGTGATGTCTGATGCGAATGCCTTTTGGCATGCTCTGCGAGAGCAGGAGCTTGCATTTTTTCAGGGCAATAGCCCGCTTTATCGCATCATTGTTAAACCGGCTACGCCTCCGCTCTCGATAGAAGGTTCATGGCTCTTGGACTGGGGCGGCGCCCAGCGGTGGCTTTACAGCCCGGTCGATATCACGACGATTCGACGTCAGGTCGAACAGGTCGGAGGCCAGGTTGCGTTGTTTAGAGGATTGAATCAGCAAGCCAATATATTC
>CAIWKC010000047.1 GCA_903913145.1 uncultured Gallionellaceae bacterium
AATATCAACTTCACTGCCGCATCGCTTACATTTCCATTTTTGATTATTATTCATATATTACTTAGAAGGACAATAAAATGTCCATTGTTCTGCTTCATCTTTCCATTCCAATTTTTACTAATCTCGTGGTTCATTTTTCTTTTGATAACAGCTTCGTTAATGAGTTGCCTGGAGTCAAGGAAGCCTCAATGCAACCTAGACAAACGCCTGGAGCTTGTTGGTCCAAGGCTTTACTTTCACCAGTAATTAAACCCGCTTTACTGGCTTTTTCCAGTGAGGTCGCTGAGCTGCTAAATCTTTCTGATATTGATGTGCATTCAGATAATTTCCTTGAGGCATTTTCAGGAAACGCTTTGTTACCTGGCATGGAGGCCTATGCGACTTGTTATGGTGGACACCAGTTTGGAAGTTGGGCAGGGCAGTTAGGCGATGGCAGAGCCATTGGCCTGGGCGAAATTATTAATAGCGCTGGTGAGCGCTGGGAATTGCAACTCAAGGGAGCGGGTATGACCCCGTATTCTCGCAGAGCGGATGGCCGTGCTGTTCTTCGTTCTTCCATCAGAGAATTTTTGTGTAGCGAGGCTATGTATCATTTGGGTATTCCCACCACTCGAGCGTTAAGTCTGATCGCAACCGGTGAACAAGTTATCCGCGACATGCTTTACGATGGGAACCCCCGCCCAGAACCTGGAGCAATTGTTTGTAGAGTAGCGCCCTCTTTTACCCGCTTTGGCCATTTCGAAATTTTAGCTTCAAGAGGTGAATTCAGACTGTTGCAGCAACTAATCGACTTCACGATCAAACGGGACTTTCCTGAAATCACAGAAAAATCATCTGATCGTTTTGCAATTTGGTTCAAATTAGTGTGTGAAAGAACTGCACGGCTTGTCGTGGAATGGCTGCGCGTCGGCTTCGTTCATGGCGTGATGAATACAGACAATATGTCGATCCTTGGGCTGACTATCGATTACGGCCCGTATGGTTGGACGGACAATTTTGATCCGCGCTGGACCCCCAATACCACCGATTCAGAAATGCATCGCTATTGTCTGGGAAAGCAGCCCAGAGTAGCACGCTGGAATCTGGAACGTCTTGCAGAGGCGCTTTCCACGGTTGCGCCTTCCAAAGCATTTCTTGACGAAGGACTTGCTCATTTTGATTCAACTTTACAGAACAGCATGATGACTATGATGTCTGCAAAGTTTGGCTTGTTGAATTGGAAAGATGAGGATGCTGACTTGGTCGAAAATGTTTTTGAGCTGATGACTCAGGCCGAAGTCGATATGACTGAATTTTTTAGAAAGCTGGCAGATATCAACCATGAATCACCAAATCTGGAAGATTTGCGCTCTGCCTTTTACAAACCCGAACTCTTCGAAAATCATCGCGCATTCTTTGGCAAATGGCTGCAACGATATTCAACTCGACTGGGTGAGCAACAAAATTCCGGTGAATCACGTCGCTTAAGCATGAATCTTGTTAATCCACGATTTGTGTTACGCAATTATCTTGCGCAACAAGCAATCGACGCTGCGACGGTTGGGGATACAAGTATGATAGACAGATTGTTGGAAGCCGCACGAAATCCCTATTCAGATAATCATCCATCGGACTTAATAGCCAAACGACCTGAGTGGGCGATAAATAAATCTGGTTGCTCGATGTTATCTTGTAGTTCATAAATACGCTGGACTTCAAGAAAGCTATCTTCGTCGTCAAGCTAAATTGAAGCGACTTCGTGTAGTAGTGCTTCCGAATAGTTCAAGCGGATACTGCTCGTTGCTGGGTGTATTTGGCAAACAGATAACTGCTCGCAACCACCAAGATGACAGAAAAGCCTATGAGCAATTCACGACCCTCTTGCCAAGCTGCAGTTGCCGGCAAAAATTGCCGGGACAAGCCCAATCCTGCCACTGTAAGACTGAGTAAAGCCACGCTTATCCCCATGATACGCGAAGCAATACGGGCATTGGCATCAGCGCGGCGAAG
>CAIWKC010000048.1 GCA_903913145.1 uncultured Gallionellaceae bacterium
GCGCGCAGCGCGTGGTGCGGGAGGGGCTTGCCCAACACTTTACTAGGGGCGTTGAATTATGAAGCTGTGCGGATTTAGTGTGCTGCCCCGACACGGTGGCGCGCAGCGCGTGGTGCGGAAGGGGCTTGCCCAACACTTTACTAGGGGCGTTGAATTATGAAGCTGTGCGGATTTAGTGTTGGTCTAGATTTTCCATTTTTCCTGATAGCCGGTCCCTGTGTGATCGAATCGGAACAGATGGCGCTTGATACGGCTGGGCAATTAAAAGAAATTTGCAAAGAACTGCAAATTAATTTTATTTATAAATCTTCTTACGATAAAGCCAATCGGAGTTCAGGCAAGACATTCCGCGGTTTTGGTATGGAAGCCGGCTTGAAAATACTGGAAAAAGTGAAGACGCAGATCGGCGTTCCTGTGCTGACCGATGTGCACAGCATCGACGAGATCGCTTCTGTTGCTGCTGTGGTAGACGTGTTGCAGACGCCCGCTTTTTTGTGTCGGCAGACTGATTTTATTCATGCGGCGGCCGCATCCGGTAAGCCAGTGAATATCAAAAAGGGCCAATTCCTGTCGCCTTGGGATATGAAGAACGTAGTGGATAAGGCGCGCGAAGTCAGTGGCGACGACAACATCATGGTTTGCGAGCGCGGGGCTTCATTTGGATATAACAATTTAGTCTCCGACATGCGTTCACTGGCTGTAATGCGCAACACAGGATGCCCGGTAGTATTCGATGCAACTCATTCTGTGCAATTACCGGGCGGGCAGGGCACCAGTTCCGGCGGTCAGCGCGAGTTTGTACCGGTGTTGGCACGTGCTGCGATTGCTGCAGGTATAGCGGGTGTATTCATGGAAACGCATCCGAATCCTTCAAAAGCACTTTCAGACGGTCCGAATGCTTTTCCGCTCGGACATCTGAAGGAACTTCTGCGCACGCTAAGTGTCTTGGATAAGATTGTGAAACAACAAGGTTTGATCGAAGAGAAAATCGATCTACGTAATATTTAGTCGTTATTTAAACTGAGGAAGATTAAAAATGAGTGCAATCGTCGATGTTGTAGCGCGTGAAATATTGGATTCTCGTGGCAATCCTACTGTTGAAGCTGATGTATTGTTGGAGTCCGGCGTGATGGGGCGTGCGGCCGTACCTTCAGGTGCCTCAACCGGAACCAAGGAAGCCGTGGAACTGCGCGATGGCGACAAACAGCGCTACCTCGGTAAAGGGGTATTAAAAGCGGTTGAATTCGTTAATACAGAAATTGCCGAAGCGATTGTCGGGCTCGATGCCGCCGAGCAAGCTTTCATCGATCAAACCATGATTGATTTGGATGGTACTGAAAACAAATCGCGACTTGGCGCGAATGCCATTCTGGCTGTGTCAATCGCGGTGGCAAAAGCAGCAGCCGAAGAGTCCGGCCTGCCGTTGTATCGTTATTTTGGCGGCGCGGCGCGCATGGAAATGCCCGTACCGATGATGAATATTATTAACGGCGGTGCGCATGCGACGGGTGGTGCAGATATTCAAGAATTCATGGTCATTCCGGTTGGTGCGGGTAGTTTCCGTGAAGCACTGCGTTGCGGTGCAGAAGTATTCCATCACTTGAAAAAGATTTTGCATGACCGCAACTTGGCTACAACCGTGGGTGACGAAGGCGGCTTTGCACCAGCCTTGGGTTCAAACGAAGGTGCCCTTAAAGTGATCGTTGAGGCGATCGAGGCAGCTGGCTACGTGCCGGGAGCTGATGTGGCTATCGGTTTGGATTGTGCTGCTTCAGAGTATTACAAGGATGGCAAATATCATCTCAAAGCAGATGGACTGGTGCTCAATACTCAGCAAATTATTGACCTCTACGCAACCTGGGTGGACAAGTATCCTATCATCAGCATTGAAGACGGCATGAGCGAGCACGACTGGGATGGCTGGAAGCTGTTAACTGATCGCCTCGGCAAAAATATTCAGTTGGTAGGTGATGATATTTTTGTAACCAACACCAAAATATTCCGTGAGGGTATCAAACGCAAAATCGCCAATTCAATTTTGATCAAAGTGAATCAGATCGGCACACTGACCGAAACTTTTGCCGCAATTGAAATGGCAAAACGCGCCGGTTACACCGCGGTGATTTCACATCGCTCGGGCGAAACTGAAGACTCTACCATTGCAGATCTGGCAGTGGGCACAAACGCGCTGCAAATAAAGACAGGTTCGTTGTCGCGCTCTGATCGTATAGCTAAATACAACCAACTGTTGCGTATTGAAGAAGATTTGGGCGAGAGCGCATCCTATCCGGGACGTAACGCGTACTATCAACTGGGTTAATGCTGCGCCCTGTCACACTGATACTGCTTGCCCTTATTCTGCTATTGCAATATCCGCTATGGCTGGGTAAGGGCAGCTGGCTTAAAGTGTGGGATATCGACCATCAGGTTGATGCTCAGAAAAAAATCAATCAGCAAACTGAAATTCGAAACGCGGCATTGAATGCCGAAGTGCTGGATCTCAAAAAAGGCACTGAAGCAATAGAAGAGCGGGCTCGAAGTGAGTTGGGCATGGTTAAGCGTGACGAAGTATTTTTTCAGATAGTAAGTCAGCACCCGCCTGTTTCCGCGTCTGCGGTAAAGCCGGTGAGCCCCTGAATAAACTTGTAACAACCGACATATCTAGAACAGGCAAATATTCAGTTAGTTAGCAGTTTCAGATGCGCTCAATTGTAATCTTGTTAGCGTTATTCTTGAATTCAAGCCAAGCGACAAATGTAAGTATTAATCTTTTCCAATCTTCACCTCAGCCATTTCGATAACAATGCTAGAATTAAACGCCAATATTGTATTGGTGTTTTTAACTATTAACTATGTCCTTACTTTATCGCTATCTAATCATTCTTTTGATGTGCGCGAGCATCGTTTCGCCCGTATTTGGCCAGGAAACCAGCCACGTACTATTGCTTAACTCATATCACTTAGGACTAAATTGGACCGATGACGAAACTCAAGGCGTGCGTGACGTTTTGAGTAAAAGCGAACGCGCAATCGAGTTACATGTCGAGTACATGGATACCAAGCGGATAGCTGACGAAACCCATTTCAATAATATTCGCCAACTTTTAAATCACAAATATCGTAATACCAAGTTAGCAGCAGTGTTAGTTACAGACAATGATGCATTTGATTTTGTACGCCGATACAGACATGACAATATCTTTTCTGATGTTCCAGTTATATTTGCGGGAGTCAATTTTTATACTCCGAAAATGTTGGCTAACCAAAAAGGTATCACGGGTGTAGCAGAGACCTTTGACGGCGCGCAAACAGTTGAACTGATGTTGCGGCTTCATCCGGATGTTAATCATATAGTTGTTATCATAGATGGCACAATAACAGGCTTAGCTATCCGCAGGGAACTTGAACCCATGCTGGCACCTTATGTCAATAAGGTAAGTATCGATTATTGGGACAAGTTATCGTTAAGTCAATTGCGGTCCCGCCTCCCTCTGTTGCGTAAAGACACACTTGTTTTGCTGATGCCGTTTGCCAAGGATAGTCTTGACACCTTCATCAGTTATCCTGAGATGGCAAAATTCGTCTCCTCATTTTCTGCCGTACCGATTTACAGTACCTACGATTTTTATTTGGGTTATGGAATTGTCGGCGGACGACTTACAAGCGGGGAAAGCCAGGGCAGAACTGCAGCTGAGATTTTATTGAGGATTCTGCAAGGTGAGGACCCGGACAAAATTCCTGTCATGCCTTCAGCACTCAGCGAGTTCAAATTTGACTCTAGGCAGTTACACCGCTTCGGCATTTCTGCAAATATGCTGCCCCTTGACAGTCTAATTTTGAATCAGTCCTGGTTTGAACTTCATTATGTTGGTGTATGGTTGGCAGGGTTGATATTTCTGCTGATCGTTTTACTTGGTTGGGGTTTGATCAGATTCTATATTTTAAAACGAAGAAGTGACAAGGCACTCAAACAAAGCAAGGAACAGCTTGAGACAATTCTTAATTCGACGGTAGACAGCATATTCCAAGTTGGCAAAAATGGAATTATTTTAGCCATCAATAATATTGCAGCGCGCCGAGTTCACCATAAACCAAAGGACATGATCGGAAAAAATACTTATGAATTTTTTCCGCCTGAAGTATCAAAATGTAGACGTGAAAATATTGAGGAAGTTTTCCTTACTGGAATCGGAAAACACTCGGAAGACTCGCGTAATGATCACCACTTCTCGTTGAATTACTACCCGATTTTTAATGAAGAAAATACGGTCGATTCGGTTGTTGTTTATGCGTCCGATATCACCCAGCGTAAAAAGGAAAGCAATTTAGTGCGTGAAAGCGAGGAGAAACTTCGTGGTCTTTTTGAATTGTCTGCATTAGGCATCGCACTGACTGACATGAATGGACAATATATCGAGTTCAATGATGCTTTTCAAAAAATATGCGGATATTCCAAAGAGGAATTAAATAAACTGGATTACTGGACATTGACGCCCAAGAAATATGCCGCAGACGAGGCGCGCCAACTTGAGTTATTAAATAGTACGGGTCGCTACGGTCCCTATGAAAAAGAATATATACGCAATGACGGAACATTGATTCCAATAGTGCTGAATGGATTACTGCTCACCGGCATTGATGGCACTAAACATATATGGTCAATTGTGGAAGATATAAGTGAACGCCAAAAGATACTGGCGGAATTGCGTGATAGTGAAGAACGGTTTCGTCAAATGTTCGAACGGCATAGTGATGTGATGTTATTAATTGAGCCGTTATCAGGCGTTATTGTTGATGCGAACCCCGCTGCTTCTAAGTTTTATGGTTATCCTTTGATGTATTTGATAGGCAAGGATATAAGCAAAATTAATGGAAAATCATTTGATCAAAACCAAAGCGATCTAGAACGTGTGTTGGATCCGGAAACACATCATTTTATTTGCCAGCACAAATTGGCCAACGGGAATACGCGTACAGTAGAAGTGCACGCTTCCCCGGTAAAGTTTAAGAATAAGAATCTCATATTTTCAATCGTACATGACATAACAGATCGGCAACAAGCCGATGAAGAGATTCGGCAACTGGCTTTCTACGACACACTGACCAATATACCCAATCGACGATTGCTCTATGACAGGTTGGATCAGACTTTAAATGCATGCAAACGAAATGGCTGCTTTGGTGCGTTGATGTTTTTGGATTTGGATAATTTCAAGCCAATTAATGATAAACACGGGCATGAAGTGGGCGATTTATTGTTGATTGAGGCAGCGAGGCGAATCAGCAGTTGTATACGCTTAACAGATACCGTGGCAAGGTTTGGGGGTGATGAATTTGTTGTTTTGCTTGGAGAACTTAGTTACGATAAAGTTAAGTCGGAATCACAAGCTCGTATCATTGCTGAAAAAATCCGCTCATCAATTTCCAATCAATTTCAAATTAAAGTCCAACACGAAGGCGATTTGGAATTCTGTGTCGAACACCGTTGCACTTCAAGCATAGGGGTGGTGTTATTTAACCATCAAGACATCAGGGATGATATCCTGAAAAGTGCTGATATTGCCATGTATGAAGCCAAAGGGGCAGGAAGAAATTGTGTGGTATTCGAAGACAATAATTCGAAATATATTAAGAGTTAAGGTAATACCTTAAGCACTTCTCTCTCGGCTGCTTTTACAGTATTGGCTACTAACATGGTGATTGTCATTGGCCCCACTCCACCAGGAACAGGTGTGATCCAGCCGGCAACATCTTTTGCCGATTCGAAATCCACGTCACCGCATAGTTTGCCATCTGCCATTCGATTGATGCCAACATCTATAACTGCAGCACCGGGCTTGATCATGTCACCTGAGATCATTTTGGGTTTGCCTGTTGCGACGACAAGTATATCCGCATCGCGCGTGAATTTTGCGAGATCAACTGTTTTTGAGGTGCAAATTGTGACGGTGGCATTTTGCTGAAGCAGTAACATCGCCATCGGTTTTCCAACGATCTTGCGTCGCGCTCAAGTGATCACGAATCTGCTTAAGCAGTTCTGCGTCCGCGCAGGCGGCCAGCACCTCGAGCGCCGCCCGATAACCAACGCTTCTAATGTCACCC
>CAIWKC010000049.1 GCA_903913145.1 uncultured Gallionellaceae bacterium
GATTATTTCAGTTCAACCGGACAGCGTTGGGGCAACCCGCTCTACCGTTGGCCTGCGCATGAGCAGGAAGGCTATGCATGGTGGATAGAACGCTTGCGCAAAACTACCGAGTTGGTTGATGTTGTTCGTATTGATCACTTTCGTGGGTTTGCTGGTTACTGGGAAATTCCTGCTTCTGAACAAACTGCCGTCAATGGGCGATGGATGCCGGGACCGGGAGACAAATTATTCAATGCCATTCAAACGGCGTTAGGCAAATTGCCCATCATTGCTGAAGACCTTGGCGTGGTCACGCCGGATGTGGTTGCGCTGCTTGAACAGTTTAATTTCCCCGGAATGCGTATTCTCCAGTTCGCATTTGGTGGTGGGGCAGACAATCCTTACCTGCCGCATAATTTCAAGAATAATTCTGTTGTTTATGGTGGCACACATGACAATGATACCGCCATCGGTTGGTTCAACACAGCGTCGCAACATGAACGCGAGTTTGCATGCAAATATCTCGGCACTGAAGGTACTGAAATTAATTGGGATTTAATTCTTGCCGCCTCCCAATCTATTGCGGATATTGCCATTCATCCGTTTCAAGATGTTTTGGGATTGGACTCGGATCACCGGATGAATCTTCCCGGCAAGGCTGAAGGTTATTGGGAATGGCGATTTGTTTGGGAGCAGGTAACCCCTATGCACTCTGAAAGGCTGTATGAAATGACCGCAGTGCACGGGCGCTGCACAGCTGATCGTTTGACCTTCTAATCCAATTTAATTCTCGTCGAATAAAACCAGATTTCTGCCGGCCTCTTTGGCTTTATACATTGTGGCATCCGCGCGCATGAATAAATCATCCGCAGTTGCATACTGCTTGCCAAACACTACAACGCCGATACTGCTAGTGCAATTGTGTTCCACAACCACTCCATTGTTGCCTTCAGTACGAGCCTTGAGGTTATAACTCGCGGCAAGGCTTGTGCGAATTTTTTCGGCTACGATTCCCGCTTGAATCACGGCCTTTTCTTTGTTCGAATCTAATTCAATCAGTAACACGACAAACTCATCTCCTCCAAAACGGGCTACAGTGTCTATGGCACGCACACATTTTTTCAATCTTGTAGTTACCTCAATGAGCAATAAATCTCCCAGAGCATGCCCATGACTATCATTGAGTGTTTTAAAATTATCCAGATCAAGTACCATCAAAGCTTTATGTCGGCTGCTGCGCTTTGTTTCGGCGATTGCCTGAGCCAGTCGATCATCCAGCATGCGGCGATTGGGCAGACCTGTCAGGGGATCATAGAATGCCAGCTGTCTGACTTGGTCCTCCATTTTTTTTCGTTCCGAGATATCAAAAAACCAACCCATAATGGCCGGCTCATTTTGAAAAGCCAGCTGCAAGTATGAAGCTAAAGCCCATTTTGATTCTGAATGATCTCCTTTTACCTTCAGTTCGATCAATTTATTAACGACCGTTTCTCCATTGCCCAGTTGCTTAATTACTTCGTTATATTCCAGCGGACTGACATAATACTGAATCGGATTAATGCCCATTACCTCATCAGGCAACGAGCCAATTAATTCAGCATAACTCTGATTTGAAAACATGATTTGGCCTGAAGCAAGGTTGGCAATTCGAACCGCCATCGGGCTATTTTCCAGCATGAAACGAAAGCGACTTTCACTTTCACGCAGTGCTTTTTCAGCCCGTTTATGTTCGGTTATGTCGCGTGCTGCGGCAAAAACACCCTGTAATTTTCTATCTCTATCATAGAGGGTGACAGCGTTATACGACACAGGTGTTTCCTTGCCGCTTCTGGCCCTCGCAACGAGTTCGTAGTTAGTTACTTTTCTTTCACGCAGCACTTGGTTAATTCCGGCTTCAGCTTTCTCGGGATCGGTGAAATAATTTTTGAAGGGAGCACCTATCAGTTCGTCACGCGTGCAATCAGTGAGGGCTTCCATTTGTTTGTTCACATCGGTGATGATGCCATCGGGATCGGAAGTCATCAGAGCATCAATATTTGATTCAAATAAGGAGCGCGTGTAAAACTGAAAATCCCGGAGTTTTTGACTGAGATGTTTCTTGTCTTCTTCAATCAGTTTTCGAGCGGTATTGTCGGTGCCGATCAACAGGTAGCCGATAATTACACCTTGGTCATCACGCAATGCAGTGACCGATACAACAGCCGGAAAATGGCTGCCATCCTTGCGGATGTAGGTCAATTCATAAATGTCTTCGATACCGCGTGAAGCCTTAAAAACCAGAGCTTCAAAGCCGGGGGTAATCGGTGTGCCAAGTTCAGCACTTAACGCTTTTGCTCGTGCAACGACTTCATTCGGGTCCGAAATATCGGCCGGTGTAATCCGGTTGACCACTTCAGCCGCCGCATAGCCCAGCATGCGTTCAGCGCCGACATTGAATATCTGAATGACTCCCTTTGCATCGGTGGCAATACTGGAAAAATTTGCACTATTGAAGATCGCGTTCTGCAATGCACCGGCTTGGAGCAACAGTTCTTGTCGTCCAATTTCAGCAATATCCTCTGGACTGTTATTTGATTTCAGAATAGCTGGCGTATTTTGCATGGACTACCTATGTCTAGGTTACTGGAAACTTTCCTGATCGGAGCGTTAACAGCACGTGCAATTACTTATACGCCTATCCAAGTAAAATAACTGTTAATTTTTTGGAAAGTTTTAACCTCAAATTTAATTAGCCCGTTTCAACCAAGGCAGATTCTATATAAATGTCCACGCCATTTTTTGGAGTAACCGTAGTCGCAGGAATATTTACACCTGAGCGCCAATCTTTGACAGCTCTGGATTTATTGATTCCCGTGATTATAAAAAAAAGTAGATGCGTTTTACTCAAGCGTCGCGCACTGAGTGAAATGCGTTGCGGAGGAGGTTTCGGTGCATCCATAATGATCATCGTTTCCGGCGCATCTTGAGAATCACCCGGATCATGTTCCGGAAACAAACTGGCAGTGTGCCCGTCTTCGCCCAGGCCGAGTAATACCAGATCAAAGAACTCAATATTTTTTACAAGTTGAGCATATTTTGCAGCCGCGACAATTACATCTTCCTCCGCTGGAATGGGATGGATTTGCTGTGCAGGGATGGCAACGTGATCCAGCCAAACAGATGAAGCCATCCGACTATTGCGCTCAGCATGGTCAACCGGTAAACAACGCTCATCTCCATAATAGACATGCCACGCATTCCAATCTGCCTTGGCCCCTCTCAGTGACTCATAAATTTTCTTGGGGGTGGAGCCACCAGCCAACACGACATGGAAACTGCCCTTTTTATCAATTGCCTGTTGTGCAATCCACAATATCTTGGCTACCAAGGTCTGCTCGAGTTCGGTCGTGCTTTTAAAAGCATGCCAACGGCAAGTTTGGGGATTACTTTTATCTCCTAAAAAATGCATAAGAAACGCCCTATAGTTTTGTTGTATCGAGTATGATTCTACGGTGGTAAGACACATTTGGGCAGCTTTTTCAGGTAAAGAGCGATTTTAAGGGGAAGAACTATGCGCATGGCGATGATTGGTTTGGGTAAGATGGGTGGCAATATGGTGCGCCGGTTGCGCCAAGGAAATATTGAAGTGGTTGGCTTTGATCGCGCAAATGAAGTGGTCTCTCAACTCACCAAGGAATCGGGCATGATTGCCGCGAGTTCCGTCGAGGATGCCGTATCAAAATTATCCAGCCCACGAATTGTTTGGCTGATGTTGCCGAGTGGTGAGCCCACCGAACAACAAATTCAAGCCTTGATTCCGATATTGGGCAAAGGCGACATCATAGTGGATGGCGGTAATTCAAATTACCACGACAGTCAGCGTCGTGGTGCATTGTTGGCAGTACAAGGAATAGGGTTTATGGATTCCGGCACTTCAGGCGGCATTTGGGGTTTGGAGAATGGCTATTGCCTGATGGTCGGCGCGACTGATGCAGTTGCGAAGACGATGACGCCGATTTTGCAAGCACTGGCACCTGCGGCTGACAGAGGTTGGGCGCATGTCGGACCTGTGGGCTCAGGTCATTTTACCAAGATGATCCACAACGGCATTGAATACGGAATGATGCAATCGTTTGCCGAAGGGTTGGAATTATTGCGTGGCAAAAAAGAATTTAATTTGGATCTGGCACAAATCACGGAATTGTGGAGACATAGTTCTGTGGTGCGAAGTTGGCTTCTGGATTTGACTGCTGAAGCTTTGAAGGTCGATCAAAATTTAGTGAACATTGCACCATTCGTGCCGGACTCGGGCGAAGGCCGCTGGACAGTGGTAGAGTCGATTGATCAGGGTGTCGCAGCGCCTGTACTTACACTGGCCCTGCAGATGCGATTCAACAGTCAAAATCAAACCGGATACGGTTATCGACTGCTTTCCACCATGCGCAATGCTTTTGGCGGACACGCTGTAAAACACGCTGGCGAATAACGAATGAAAATTACCGATCCTTGCACTTTGGCGATTTTCGGTGCGGGTGGCAATTTGAGCCAACGCAAACTTATTCCCGCATTGTACCGACTCGAAATTGCAAAACGTTTGCCTGAGCAAATGGTCCTACTCGGTTGCGATATTGTGCTGCGTTCAGAAGAAGAATGGTTAACTTTGGTGTCCGGGATTTTGCGTGAAGTTTACGCAAAAGGAATAGACGAAGTTGCGTTTAAACGTTTTTGCCTACGCTGGCGTTACTTTGCTATTCCACCCGGCGATGATGCCGCCTATGCACGATTGCAAAAATTGCTCGAAGGCAATGCCGATTTCCCACCAAATGTTGTGTACTACATGGCGGTGCGTCCGGCAGACTATCCAACCATTGTTGAAAAGCTCGGTAATGTCGGGCTGCTTAAAGAGAAAAATGGCTGGCGTCGAATTGTTGTTGAGAAACCTTTTGGTTACGATTTGATTAGTGCGCAAACACTGCAAGCCAGTTTGTACCGCCATTTGCACGAGCCGCAAATTTACCGAATTGACCACTATCTCGGCAAAGGAACGGTGCAAAATGTCATGGTGTTTCGGTTCGCCAATTTGCTATTGGAACCACTGTGGAATCACCACTATATTGATCATGTGCAGATCATGCATTCCGAAACATTGGGCATTGAAGGCCGTGCGGATTATTACGAGGGTGCGGGTGCACTGCGTGACATGATTCAGAGTCACTTGATGCAATTGCTGGCGCTGGTTGCCATGGAGCCGCCTGTATCACTCACCGCGGAACATTTGCGCGATGAAAAAGTGAAAGTACTGAAGGCAATTCGCCCCATCACGCAGAACGCAGTTCATGCACACGCCTTTAGAGGGCAATACTCAAGCGGTGTGATTGATGGAAAAACTGTTCTCGGATATCGTGAAGAAAAAAACGTGGCTCCCGAGAGCGTTACCGAGACATATGCCGCTTTGAAATTATTTATTGATAATTGGCGTTGGGCCGGCGTGCCTTTTTACTTGCGTACAGGCAAACGCCTGGCTGAAAATAGTTCAGCCATTTGCATCCGTTTTAAAAATCCACCGCAAGATTTGCTACGACGTTCCCGCCAGGGACCTTCCCAGCCCAACTGGATCATGTTGGGTATTCAGCCCGATGACTGCCTGAAGATGGAAATGCAAGTAAAGGTACCCGGTCTTGAAATGCAGACACGAACCATGAGTTTGGATGCCACTTATCGCAAAGAAACTGATGAAGAGTACGATGCTTATGAAGGCTTGTTATTGGATGTAATGCTTGGCGATCATTCATTATTTTTGCGTATCGACGAAGTGGAAGCCGCATGGCGTGTCGTCGATCCTATCCTCAAAGTGTGGTCGATGGAGCGGGATTTTATTAACACATATCAGGCCGGTACTTGGGGGCCACGCGGCACCTATCGCTTATTTGACAGAGACGACCAATTTTGGCGTCACTCATTGAATCCGGATGGGGCAGATATTCAGGCGTATTAATAATTATTTGGATGTTCACGTTAATTTGAGGTTTTCGTTAGTTTTGGAGTAATAAAGAATGTCAGTGAATTCAAAAAAAATTGCGCTTCGGCATGTTGAGAAATCAATCGATACCACTTCCATTGTTAATGCGCTT
The DNA here is from genome assembly GCA_903913145.1 of uncultured Gallionellaceae bacterium. GTDB lineage: Bacteria > Pseudomonadota > Gammaproteobacteria > Burkholderiales > Gallionellaceae > PALSA-1006. The sequence goes on from CAIWKC010000049.1 coordinate 6,090, forward strand.
GCTGAGCGGTTGACCTACGCGGTTGGTAAAGATTCGATCACGGCGACTGAAAGAGACTGGTTTATCACTTCTGCTTTAGTCGTGCGAGATCACCTGATAGACCGATGGATGGAAACGATGCGTGGTTACTACGACAACAACGTCAAACGCATCTATTACTTTTCCATGGAATTTCTCATGGGACGTTCGTTAATGAACAGCTTGCTTAATATGGAGCTTGATCAGCCAACTCGAAAAGCGCTCGAAGAATTGGGCGTGGTTTTGGAAAACTTGCGCGATATTGAATTTGATGCGGCACTGGGAAACGGAGGTCTCGGAAGATTGGCGGCATGCTTTCTGGACTCGATGGCGACACTTGATTTGCCCGGTTACGGTTACGGTATTCGCTACGAGTACGGCATGTTCCAGCAGCATATCGAATTTGGCCGACAGGTTGAACATCCGGACAATTGGCTGCGCTACGGAAACCCATGGGAATTCGGTCGTCCGGAAGTTTTATTTCAGGTCAAATTTCACGGACACGTCACTCAATATACTGACGAATCGGGCGCTGCACGATTTCAATGGATGGATACCGATGATGTCATGGCGATGGCGCACGACACGCCGATTCCCGGCTATGGAACGCTGACAGTTAATAATATGCGTCTTTGGGCGGCAAAGTCATCGCGCGATTTTGATCTGGCTTATTTCAATCGCGGTGATTACATTAAATCGGTGGAAGATAAAGACCGTTCTGAAAATTTGTCGAAGGTGCTTTACCCCAACGATTCCACTCGAATGGGTCATGAGTTGCGGCTGAAGCAACAATATTTTTTCACCTGTGCGTCATTGCAAGACATACTTTATCGCTATAAAAAAGATCATGATGATTTTGAAATGTTCCCGGATAAAGTTGCCATACAGTTGAATGATACTCATCCGGCTATTTCTATCGCGGAACTCATGAGGATATTCGTTGATCTGCATCAGATTCCCTGGGATAAAGCGTGGGACATTACCGTGCGCACCTTTTCGTATACTAATCACACCCTGATGCCGGAGGCTTTGGAAACCTGGCCGGTTGGGATGTTCGAAAATATCTTGCCCCGTCATTTGCAGATCATTTATGAAATCAATAGCCGATTCCTGAATGACGTAAGACATCAATATCCGGGCGATAACGACTTGCTTAGGCGCATGTCCATTATCTCGGAGGATGGAGGCAAACGTGTGCGTATGGCACATCTAGCGATTGTGGGCAGCCATCAGGTGAATGGTGTCGCGGTGATTCACACGAGGCTAATGAAGCAGACTATTTTTGCCGACTTTGATCGTTTTTATCCCGGCAAAATCATTAATATGACCAATGGAATTACGCCGCGTCGATGGTTAAACCAATCTAATCCCCTTTTGGCTGAATTAATTTCTTCCAAAATTGGCAAGGGTTGGATAAAAGATTTAAGCCAGTTAAAGAAGCTCATTCCTTTGGCCAAAGATGCAGTCTTCTGCAAACAATTTGCCGATATCAAGCGTGCAAACAAAGTGCGACTCGCCGGGCTGATCAAACAAAAACTCAATCTGGATGTGAATGTAGATTCGCTCTTTGACGTACAAATAAAGCGTATTCATGAATACAAGCGGCAATTGCTTAACGTGCTGCACATCATCACCCTGTACAACCGCATTCGGCGCGGTGAAGAATGTGTTCCACGCACCGTGATATTTGGCGGTAAGGCCGCTCCGGGCTATGAGGTGGCCAAACTGATCATCAAACTCATCAATGATGTCGCAGATACAGTCAATTATGACCCGCAAGTGAGAGACCTGCTGAAAGTTGCATTCATACCGAATTACGATGTATCGACTGCCGAGTTCATTGTGCCAGCCGCGGACTTATCCGAGCAGATTTCAACAGCCGGTACAGAAGCGTCCGGCACGGGAAATATGAAATTGGCACTCAACGGTGCGCTGACAATCGGCACGCTGGATGGTGCCAATGTTGAGATTGGTGAAGAGGTTGGAGATGAGAATATTTTTATCTTTGGACTGACTGCTGATGAGGTGGCCGAATTGCAAGCCAAAGGCTATCAACCTTGGGACTATTACAATGCCAATGCTGAATTGCGCGAAGTGTTAAGCATGATTGGATCAGGCTTCTTTTCTCCAAGCGAGCCAGACCGCTTTAAACCGATATTGGATAACTTATTGCACCACGGTGACCAGTATTTGCTGTTGGCTGATTACGCGTCTTACATTACTTGTCAGGGTGAAGTTGAAGCATCTTACAGAGAACCCGGATTATGGACAAAAAAGGCAATTCTCAATGTGGCGAACATGGGGAAATTTTCCAGTGATCGTACCATCTCAGAGTATGCCAAGCAGATTTGGAATGTTAAGCCTGTGTAGTTAAGCAATTAAGAAGGGCGGGCGCGAAATAGCCATTATGGCATTTGGGCGCTCTAATTCTTTGAATCACTTGCCACACTAACTGAATTTTGTTGAGATTTAGCCTTTGCTTCAGGTGCAGACTTGACACCAGTCTGTGGTCGCCGAGTTTGATTAATGATTTAAGTCAAGGCACAAACGACGAATCATCGACTCCTCATCAGCAGAGATGACTAACGTTGGCTTGGCTCCATTCTTTTCGATTCTGATTGAACCAGTATTGTTTGCTTTTTTATCAATTGAGAATCCTAAAAACGCTAGTGGTGTGCAAATTTTTTCGCGTATTGCATGCGAGTGTTCTCCAATGCCGCCAGTGAAAACAAGCGCATCTATTCCGCCTGCCTTGGCTGCAAGGCTTCCTATTGCGGCACGGACTTGATAGCAAAAATAGTCGACCGCAAATTTTGCCGATTCAGTTTCGCTCAATAATAGATCGCTCATTTCGCTGCTTTCCGCATCGGAAAGCGCCAGTAAGCCCATTTTGTGAAAGACTATGTCGCTGAGTTGATTGGTATCGAAACGCTTTGACAATTCCAGCATCACGCCGGGGTCAAGGTCGCCGCTGCGTGTCCCCATGGTAATACCACCCGCCGGTGTGAATCCCATGGTGGTGTCGACAGATTTCAAGTTTTCCAGTAAACACAGGCTTGCACCACTGCCAAGATGCGCCACTACAATTTTGCCACGAGAAGTTTCACCCATTATCTCGGGGAGTCGCGATGCGATATGGGCATAATTCAAACCATGAAAACCAAAGCGGCGCAGTCCAAATTCATTTGGAATGGGAAGGCGTTTTGCCAACGCAGGCATGGTGGTGTGAAACGCGGTATCGAAACATGCGATTTGTGGAACAGCAAAATGCTGCGTGCATAAATCAATTCCCATCAAGTTGCCGGGCATGTGCAAGGGGGCAAGATGGATGATTTTTTGCAGACGCGTACGTTCAGCCGTGTCTACCAAGCGAGCTGCGTCTACAATTTCACCACCATGCACAAAACGATGTCCGATCAAGTCAGGTTGATTATCTTTCAAATCGAGCATCATTTGTTCAAAGGCTGGTGCATGGTCACGCAAATGTTCATAGCGAAAGTTTTGCCGTGAGCCATCTGATGCAAAAAGACTTGCTTTAATTGAGGATGAACCGCTATTGATGGTTAGGATTGTGGGCATGGATAATTTATATGGTTCATCTGACATTTACGTGGGCTAGACAATATTGCCCGTTAGACTCGCAACTCGTCAATTCCGCGCAGGCGGGAATGGGATTATCGGTTTAATGGACAGTCTGGCGCTGAGGGGGAGAGTGAAGGAAAAAGCCGCACCCATTCCCCTTAAGCGACGATGGAACAATCCTTACTCACTTCCATATTTCAATACGGCCAAGTCCATCCATCCACTTCAGGCAAGTCTGTACCGTGTTCATAAGCATAGTTACGGCATTCGATCTGCATGTTCAACATTTTCTCTTTCACATGTGCTCCTGCAACATGTAGTGAAGGAATCCGGTCGAGTACGTCAATCACCAAACTGAAGCGGTCGATCTGGTTCTGTATTGCCAGTTCTAGCGGTGTATTGATGCTGCCTTTTTCCTTATAGCCGCGTACATGCCAATTTGTGTGATTATTTCTGCGGTAAGCGAGGCGGTGGATCAGCCAAGGGTATCCATGGAAATTGAAAATGACGGGTTTGTCCGTTGTGAACAGGCTATCGAAATCCTTATCAGACAATCCGTGAGGATGTTCGCTGGCTGGTGTGAGCTTGTAGAGATCGACCACGTTGATGAAGCGCACCTTGAGATTGGGAAAATCTTCACGGAGCAATACGACTGCTGCCAAGGCTTCTTTGGTTGGAATGTCACCCGCGCTGGCGATGACCACATCCGGCTCGCTACCCTGATCGTTACAAGCCCAGTCCCAGATGCCGATGCCTTTTGTACAATGCTTTGTTGCGGCATCCATGTCCAAAAACTGCAAGTGTTTTTGCTTGTCGCAAACAATCACGTTGATGTAGTTAGTACTCTTCAGGCAATGATCAGCAACAGACAACAGGCAATTAACATCTGGCGGCAAGTAAATCCGTGTGACTTCAGGGCTCTTGTTTACTACTAAATCAAGAAAACCCGGATCCTGGTGCGTAAAACCGTTATGATCCTGACGCCATACCGTTGAAGTAATGAGCAGGTTCAGTGAAGATACAGGGGCTCGCCAAGGCACTTCTTTGGACATTGCCAACCATTTTGCGTGTTGGTTAAACATTGAATCAATAACGTGAACGAAGGCTTCATAGGTTGAGAAGAAGCCGTGACGACCGGAAAGCAAATAACCTTCCAGCCAACCTTCCAGCGTATGTTCGGATAGCATTTCCATTACGCGACCATCCGGCGACAATTCACCACCGCCCGCATCTTCCGGCAAGTAATCAGCCAACCATGTTTTCTTGCTGACTTCGTAGATGTTATCGAGTTTATTCGAACTATTTTCATCAGGCCCGAATACGCGGAAGTTGTGCATATTGTCGCGCATGATATCGCGCAAAAACTTGCCTAGAGGACGTGTATTCTCTGCAGTAGTTGTGCCCGGTTTGGTCACGGCTATTGCATAATCCTTGCAATCAGGTAAGCGTAAAGCTTTGCGTAACAAGCCGCCATTGGCATGTTGATTGGCGCTCATGCGGCGATTTCCTTTAGGTGCCAACGCTTTTAGTGCAGGCAACAGCGTGCCGTTAGCGTCAAACAATTCGGATGTTTTATAACTCTTCAACCATTCTTCGAGCTTGGCAAAGTGTTCAGGCGTTTTAACGTCACCAATCGGCACTTGGTGTGAGCGCCAGAAGCCTTCCACCTTCTTGCCATCGACTTCTTTAGGGCCTGTCCAGCCTTTGGGTGAACGCAAAACTATCATTGGCCAGCGCGGGCGTATCGGTTTACCGCTACTGCGCGCTTCCTGTTGCAGGCGGCGAATTTCCAGCACGCAAAGCTCCATTGTGGAGGCCATCGCCTGATGCATCGTCTCGGGATCGCTGCCTTCGACAAAGTAAGGCGTCCAGCCATATCCTTTGAACAAGTTTTCGAGTTCCTCATGGGAAATGCGCGACAAAATGGTTGGGTTGTTAATCTTGTAACCGTTGAGATGCAGGATGGGTAATACCGCACCATCACGGATTGGATTCAGAAATTTATTGGAGTGCCAAGAGGTTGCCAACGGAGCCGTTTCCGATTCACCGTCACCCACCATGACTGTGACGATAAGATCGGGGTTGTCGTACGCCGCGCCGAACGCATGTGAAACACTGTAACCGAGTTCGCCGCCTTCGTGAATCGAGCCCGGTGTTTCAGGTGTACAGTGACTGCCGATACCACCCGGGAAAGAAAACTCCTTGAAGAATTGGCGCATGCCTTCTTCGTTTTCACTTTTGTTTGGATATACTTCGCTATATCTGCCTTCCAGATACACCGGTCCCAAAACGCCCGGCGCGCCATGTCCCGGTCCCGCCATAAAAATGGCATTCAGGTCATATTTATTGATTAGTCGATTCATGTGAATGTAGCCAAAAGCCAAACCGGGACTCGATCCCCAATGGCCCAGCAGTCGATTTTTAATGTGTTCTAGCTTGAGCGGTTCTTTGAGCAGAGGATTGTCGCGCAGGTAGATCATCCCTGCAGCGAGGTAGTTACAAGCACGCCAGTAAGCGTCGATAAGTTTGATTTCTTCAGAAGAGAGTGAGGTGTTTGGAGTACTCATGATAATGCGCATCCTTTGGTAGGGTGAAAAATTTGGTGAGAGTGGGAATTGTCGTTCGTGGATGTTGCAGTCTTATTAATTTTGTTAACCACATGTGTCAGGTTATGCTTTTTGCAAGCTTAGCGCAATGAAGTTGTAACGTAAATTTATTAAGATAGTCGAGTGAATTACTTAGTTAAGCACGTCTCTAGAGTAGTCCTTTTGAGTCGCAATTTCAAGAGTACCATTTTGTTGTGAGAGAGTAGAATCATTCACAACATGTCAAGTTGAATTCCCGGCAACAGCAAAGTGAAAGAGTTTTCATGGCCAGTCAAATTAATTCGCACTCCGAATATCTAGATTCAATATTGCATCATCGAAAACACAAGAGTAAATGCAATAGAGATAATAAAAATGAGAGGAGTAAAACATAATAAGAAAGTTATTTCAATGCAAATTGA
>CAIWKC010000050.1 GCA_903913145.1 uncultured Gallionellaceae bacterium
CGATAAGATGGGCATGGATTTCCGGGGAGATCCTTCGTCTGCATTACTGGAAGTGCTCGATCCGGAACAAAACCATACCTTTGTTGATCATTATGTTGAAGTTGAGTATGACTTGTCGGATGTGATGTTTGTTGCCACATCAAACAGCATGAATATTCCAGCCCCGTTGCTGGACCGTATGGAAGTCATTCATGTTTCCAGTTACACGGAAGATGAAAAGGTCAACATCGCCACACGTTATTTATTGCCGAAGGCGATCAAAAATAATGGCTTGAAAATTGAAGAAATTGGCGTTTCGGAAAGTGCGATTCGCGATATTTTGCGTTATTACACCCGTGAGGCGGGCGTGCGGGGATTGGAGCGCGAACTATCCAAGATTTGCCGCAAAGTTGTTAAGGCATTGCTGCTTACAGGACGCGAGAGCAAAGTGACGGTGAACGCGCGCAATCTGGATAAATACCTTGGCGTGCGCCGCTACTCTTATGGAATTGCTGAGAAGGTCAATCAGGTTGGTCAGGTAACCGGCTTGGCTTGGACCGAAGTGGGCGGTGAATTGCTCACCATTGAAACTGCCGTGTTGCCGGGCAAGGGAAAAACCACCACCACAGGCAAACTGGGTGAAGTGATGCAGGAATCGATTCAAGCTGCACTCAGTGTAGTGCGAAGCCGCGCAAAGACTTTAGGCATCTCAGAGAGCTTTTACGAGAAAAATGATTTGCATATCCACTTGCCAGAAGGCGCAACGCCTAAAGATGGCCCGAGCGCTGGTATTGGCATTTGTACTGCGATGGTGTCAGCCCTGACAGGTATACCGGTACGTGCAGATGTCGCCATGACAGGTGAAATAACACTGCGCGGAGAAGTATTGCCGATTGGTGGTTTGAAAGAAAAGTTGCTGGCAGCACAACGCGGTGGAATCAAAATGGTACTAATCCCGGAAGAGAACACTAAAGACTTGGTTGAAATACCAGACACGGTCAAAAATAGATTAGATATTCATCCGGTGAAGTGGATAGAACAAGTGCTGGAATTGGCGTTGGAAAGAAAACCAGTGCCGTTACCCGAAACAACACCTGTTGCTCCGGTAGCTGCGGCAGCAGCGAGTGCAGAAGCATCTGCCACCGCTGTTTTAAAACACTAATTACTTCTGGTTACTTGACCGTGCGAAAGAGCCTTGATATAAAGCCGCCGCAGGGATTTCATTTTATTTCTATACCAAAGGGGAAAACGTATGAGTAATAAATCTGATCTGATTGAGGCCATCGCAAAATCTGCCGACCTTTCCAAGGCAGCGGCAGGCCGTGCACTGGATGCTACTCTTGAGTCCATTTCAAAGTCCTTAAAAAAGGGCGAATTGGTGAGTCTGGTAGGCTTCGGCACATTTTACGTGGCTAAGCGCGCAGCGCGTAATGGTCGTAATCCGCGCACAGGCGAAACAATAAAAATCAAAGCCGCTAAAGTTCCTAAATTTCGTGCTGGCAAAGGTTTGAAAGATACTGTAAACTAGCGCGCTTTCGAAGTACACGGGTGCTTAGCTCAGCTGGTAGAGCACCGCCCTTACAAGGCGATTGTCGGCGGTTCGAACCCGTCAGCACCCACCAACAAAAAAGAAAGCCACCACATTCTGCGGTGGCTTTTTTCATTGGGACATGTCCGAAAAAAGCGTTTGTCATAGTTAAAGAAATAGAAACTATTATTTACTGGATTTCCGTATTCCGTGGCATTATAAAATAATAATCATTTAGCACTTTGGGCAAAAAATTATTACGAAAAGCGTATCTATTTCGGAGAGTTCAACAATGCAAAATCCTTCTGATCAGTCATTAAATCAACAGTCGAGTAAAGTCATGATCGTTGACGACGATGAATTCAGCAGCCTGCTGCATAGAGATATGATGGATGCAGATTTCGACGTTGTAACTTGTTCCTCTGGCGCAGAAGCGCTCGCCCGATTGGGCTCATTCAAACCTGATTTGATCTTGCTGGATGCAGCCATGCCGGGAATGGATGGCTATGAAACTTGCCGCCGAATCAGGCAAAAATTTGCTGATTTGCCGATTATTTTTGTTACTGCTTACCAATCTCTCGAAGAGCATCTGAAGGCATATGATTCCGGTGGCGATGATCTCATCACAAAACCTGTTGACCAGCAAATTTTAATCCGAAAAATAATACATGCGATACGTGCCAAGTCTGAAAAAGATCGTCTTGACCTGGAAGCCCGATCAATGCACGACATGGCACTTAATTTTCTTTCGACCTCCGGCGAAAGCAGTGTCCTGCTAAACTTTGTGCGTAATGGTGGCAAAGCCACTTCACATGAAGAGCTTGCACAAATCCTGGTTGATGCCGCAAAGAATTTTGGCGTTGATTGTTGTGTTCTTCTTCAGCATCCTGATGGGGCGAAAATCGTTACCACACAAGGGGCTCCGAGCCAGTTGGAACGTGAAATTATGGACAGAATGTCGGGCATGGGGAGACTGGTAGAATTCAAGCGGCAATTCATCGTCAATTATGATCGACTGTCTATTTTGATTACCACTAAACCGAATGAAACAGCAGATAAGATCGGGCGCATCCGCGATAACACGGTGATACTGGCAGAGTCTGCCGAAGGTTTGTGTGAATTGATTTCTCTGCGTGTCGAGTCAATTACTCGCGCAGAACAAATGCAAGTCGCTCTCCTTAGTGCGTCAACTGCAGTTGAAGTGGTGAATAAGAATCACGCCCATTTGATGGCCGATACCCGAATTTTGCTATACAAACTCGTGGATAAAGTGGAAGCCACCTACTCCTGGTTGAATACTTCACAGAGTCAGGAGGAGGCCATCAGTGGTAGTATGAACCAATCTATCGAGGAGATATTGGCCCTTCTTACGGCAGGAAATCAGTTTGAGGAAGCTATTTCTAAAGTGCTGGAAACTCTGAGTGTTGAAAACAAGCAAAATGACAATTTTCTTTTTTAAACCCGACACACACTTCATAGAAAACTAGTCGAGAACTATCGTGAATATACAGCGAACATTTCACGATCATGCATGGGCGCGCTATGCGTTCGCCATTTCGCTGGTGATATTGGCTGCAGCACTACGCACATGGCCGTTACAGTCACTTGGGTCGACGCTTCCCTGGCTGACTTTCTATCCTGCCATAATTATGGGGGCAATTTACTGCGGACTTTATGCGGGCCTGCTAGCCAGTGCATTTTCCTGTCTGACGATTACTTTTTTATGGCCAATTTTCGCCGCAGAACCTTTCATTAAAAATCCGACCGATTATTTGGGAATGTTGGTATTCATTCTGATATGCGGATTGATCTCGGGCGTTGCTGGTGCCATGCACCGGGCGCGGGAGCGTGAACACGCATTTAGTAATCAAAGTTTACGCTTGCAAGCTGAAAGTGAGCAGCGTTCCAAAGCAATACTGCAGACCATGATGAATGGCTTGGTTCATATTGATCAGAAGGGCATTATTCTAGCCGTTAATGGCTCCGTCACCAAAATGTTCGGTTATGAAGAGCAAGAATTGATTGGTAAAAATGTCAGCATGCTAATGCCAGAGCCGCATCGCTCAGCGCATGATGGGTATTTGCTCAATCGGCACAGTAGCGAAACAAGCCCCTTGATTGGCCGAAGGGTTGAATTGCCTGCTCTTCATAGAAATGGAAATATTTTTTCAATTGATCTTTCTGTGAATGAGCTTTTCGACAAAAACGGCACAAGTTTTATCGGCGTTTTGCGGGATATAAGCGATGCTAAAAAAATTCATCGTGAATTGCAGGAAAGTGAGCAACGTTCAAAAGCAATACTGCAAACCATGATGGATGGCTTGCTGCAAATTGATCAGAGGGGAATTATCCTCGCTACAAATGAAGCGATTAGCAAAATGTTTGGCTATGAAGAGGCTGAGTTGGTCGGCAAAAATATCAACATACTCATGCCCGAACCTCAGCACTCTGCGCATGATGGGTATCTACTCAATCGACTCAATCGCGAAACAAGCACTGTTATTGGGCGAAGGCTTGAATTGCCCGCGCTGCACAGAAATGGAACCATTTTTTTGATTGATGTTTCTGTGAATGAGCTTGTCGAAGAAGCCAGAACAAGCTATATCGGCGTGTTACGCGATATAAGTGTTGCCAAACATATTCAGCTTGAACTGCAGAAGTCTAACGAAAAAAACATTGCCTTATTGCGTAACTCCAGCGATGGCGTGCACATTCTCGATGTTGATGGAAATGTCATTGAAGCCAGTGATTCCTTTTGCGCGATGCTGGGATATCAACGCGATGAAATTATTGGTATGAACGTTTCTGCTTGGGATGCCTGTTTTAACCTGGAACAAATTGAGGCGGCCATCTGGCAACTAGTTTCTCAACAAAATCATCTTCTCTTCGAGACGCGTCACCGGCGCAAAGACGGGACCGAATTTGATGTTGAAATCAGCAGCCATTCCATTAATCTTGACGGTAGACCCGTACTGTTCAACTCTTCTCGCGACATTACCGTTCGCAAACAACTCCATGATGAACTGGTACATGCCAGAATGGTGGCTGAATCCGCTAACACTGCAAAAAGCGAATTTTTGGCCAATATGAGCCATGAGATACGCACTCCCATGAACTCCGTCATCGGCCTTGCCGGGATTTTGCTCGATACGGATCTCGCTCCGGAGCAACGCGATCTTGTCGAGACCATTTACAGCAGTGGCGATGCATTGCTCGCCATCATCAACGACATCCTGGATTTCTCCAAGATCGATGAAGGCAAGATGAAGCTGGAGCATCAGCCCTTCATCTTGCGAGAATGCATCGAATCCTCAAAGGATATGGTAGCTGCAGAGGCCAGGCAAAAAGGGCTCGATCTGACCTATGTGGTCGACGAGGGTGTTCCTCGAACCATTCTCGGTGATTCTTCCCGGCTGCGCCAGGTACTGGCCAACCTTCTCAGCAACGCCGTCA
>CAIWKC010000051.1 GCA_903913145.1 uncultured Gallionellaceae bacterium
ATTTCTTCGCCACGCGAGTTGCGCGAAAGTTATTTAAGCGGGCGCGGTTCAATTAAAATGCGCGCGCGTTGGACAGTGGAAGAACTGGCACGCGGTCAATGGCAAATCGTGGTGTACGAATTGCCGCATGGTGTTTCGACCAAAAAAGTACTGGAAGAAATCGACGAACTGAGCAACCCGAAAGTCAGAGCCAACAAGAAAAGTTTGTCGCCGGAACAGGTGCAGAACAAACAACTGTTGTTGTCAGTATTGGATGCGGTAGCAGATGAGTCCGACAAGTCGCAAGCCGTGCGTCTGGTGTTCCAACCCAAGTCTTCGCGCCAGACTCAAGACGAACTGATGAACGTATTACTTGCACACACTAGCCTAGAATCTTCCACCTCGCTCAACCTGACCATGATTGGTACTGATGGTCGCCCGCAACAAAAATCGCTGACCCAGATCATTCGCGAGTGGGTGGAGTTCCGCCTTGCTACCGTGCGTCGCCGCAGTGAGCATCGTTTAGGTCAAGTCAATGATCGCCTGCATATCCTTGCCGGACGCATGATCGTATTTTTAAATATTGACGAGGTAATCAAAATCATCCGTGAATCGGACGAACCCAAAGCCGCCTTGATCGCTCGTTTTGAACTATCCGACCGTCAGGCAGAAGATATTCTGGAAATCCGCCTGCGTCAATTAGCGCGTCTGGAAGGCATACGGATCGAGAAGGAAATCAAGCAACTTGAAAAAGAACGCAAAGAACTGTCGCGTCTACTATCCAAAGATTCTGCCCTGCGTGAACAAGTCGCCAGTGAGATCGACGCAGACGCGCTGTCCTTCGGCGATAACCGACGCACGCTGATTCAGGAATCGCAACGTGCAATACAGATAATTGCGGTAGTCGATGAACCTGTCACGGTACTCATTTCAAAAAAACATTGGGGACGCGCACGGCAAGGGCACGGACTTGATTTGTCAGCGATACCGTTCAAAGATGGTGACGGCTTGCTGGAAAAATACGAGTGTCGCACCACCGATCATTGCATTGTCATCTGCGACAATGGTCGCGTATGCAGCATTCCCGTCAGTCAACTGCCCTCCGGTCGCGGTGATGGCGTACCACTCGCCACTCTGATTGATCTTGCCAGCGGTGCAAAAATCGCTCATGTACTCTGCGGCAAATCAGAGCAGTCTATCCTGATCACCACTGCTGCCGGCTATGGCTTCACCGCTGCCATTGGCGACATGGTTGGACGCAACAAAGCAGGTAAACAATTCATTAGCGTGGACAAAGAAAGCATCCTCGCTCCTGTTCCATTCTCGCCAACTGAACAATCTCTCGTGGCCGCAGTATCCAGCGACGGCAGGCTGTTGCTATTTCTGCTGGCAGAGATGAAACAGCTGCAAGGCGGTGGCAAAGGCGTCATTATTATGGGTCTTGCGGAAGGAGAAGAATTGGTTGCTGCCAACGTTATTAATCAAGCTAGGCTCGAAGTATCCGGCACAACCGGAGCGCGCGAACACACCGTTAAATTATCCGGTGAAAGTTTGCAAAGCTATTTCGGTAAACGTGCGCGTGGCGGTAAAAATCTGCCTGCGAAATTCAAACCACAAAGGATTGAGTAAGTTTTTCCATAATCTGCAGTTCACGAATGTAAAAATAATTTGCGGAACTTCTCTACTTTCGGAGCAATAACAAACTGGCAGTAGCCCTGCTCCGGATGAGTTGCAAAATAGTGCTGGTGGTAAGATTCTGCCGGATAGAAAACGGGGGCGTCAACAACTTCCGTCACCACTGGCGCTGACCATACCTTCTTTTGGTTCAATTCGGTAATTATCTTTTGCGCTTCTTTGTGCTGCGTCTCGTTGTGATAAAAAATCGCGGAACGATATTGAGTCCCCACATCGTTACCCTGTCGATTCAGTGTAGTCGGGTCATGGATGGTGAAAAACACACCAAGCAACTCACTGAACGATACTTCCTCAGGATTAAAACTGATCTTCACCACTTCAGCGTGCCCTGTCTTTCCGGCACACACAGCTTCATAGCCGGGATTTTCGATATGTCCGCCGGCATAACCTGAAATCACGCCGGTTACACCTTTAACTTGTTCAAATACCGCTTCCAGGCACCAAAAACAGCCACCTGCCAATGTTGCAATTTCTTGCTTAATCATCTTGCCTCCAATTTTGTTAATTAACGTGCCACTGTCGCCCAATTTTCCTAAAGATCTCAATCATGTTACTTGTCATAAATTCGAAACACCAAGGCATTAATATCAATTACTTCGGTACAAAATATCTGTCAACCACTCAAGGTGGATTACACAATACCCCCAGTATACCCAATGAAATAATTAACATTAAAACGAAAACTTCATTCATGGCAAACGAACAATCCGATAATGTTACTTTGACAATAGATCATCTTATCCGGGCAGTTCCTTCGGTACCAGATACCACCAGTTGCATTAAAGTGTTAGAGCTATTTCATTCAGACAAAAAACTATACGCCTTACCCATAGTCAACGACAAATTCAGACCTGTGGGTATCATTTTGCGCCTGGAAATCACTGAATTTTTTAGCAAGCAATATGTGAAAGAAATAAAAGGCAAAAAACCCATTGCCACGATGATGGACGCAAATCCCATCATCGTCGACCGGGGCACTAGTATCGAGGATGTTTCACGTATCATTTTAGATGCAGGAATGGAACATATGGTAAGCGGTTTCATCATTACAAAAGAGAAAAAATATTTGGGGATGGCCAATGGTTATGACTTGTTGAATGAAATGACTCAGCGTAAACAAAAACACCTGTTCGGATTGGCTCATTTTGATCAACTTACCGGTCTGCCTAACCGCACTTTGCTGTTAGACCGTCTAAATCAGGCTATATCAGTATCCAATCGTTCATCGCGCCCAATCGTTTTACTCTTCATCGATTTGGATGGATTCAAGCCAATTAACGACACTTATGGTCATAGTATCGGGGACCGCCTGTTAAAAGAAGTTGCAGAAAGATTAGAGACTTGCCTAAGAGAAGGTGATACCGCAGCCCGGATAGGAGGAGACGAATTCGTTATTATCTTGCTCGAATCCAACCTGGAAAGAGCAATCTCGGTAGCTCACCGCATTCTGGGAACCCTCCGAGTACCCTACGAATTCGGAAAAAAAAATATTTCAAGCATATCAGGCAGTATCGGTATTGCGGAATACCCCAACCATGCAGAAGATCTTGATTCGCTTATTTCGGCAGCAGACAGCGCGATGTATGAAGCCAAAAAAAACGGCAGGGATCAATTCGCTGTTTTCAATCCACTCAACACTTAGATATTCAACTATAAAATTCTGCAGTACTTTAATTACGTGCTGTACGACCTTCCATCATATAGACAACATGTTCCGAAATATTCTTTGCATGGTCGCCCGCACGCTCAATTGATCTGGCCATTAGTGCAGTCTGCATAGCCAATGAAAAATCACTATTATCTTCCATCATGTAAGCGACCAGGTGACGAAGTATGGAACGAAACTCCTCATCAATCAGTGAATCTTTGTGTCCCACTTTTCTAGCGGCTTCAGCGTCCATTCCGTCAAAAGCTTCCAAGGCCGCTCTAAGCATATCAGTAGCAATCTCAGCGACATATTTAAGCTGAGATTGCCGAGGTAAAAATTCAGTACCTTTTTTCAATATTATTTTTGTTGATCGTGCAATACTTTCAGCTTCATCACCGATTCGTTCCAAATCATTGATCGTTTTAATAATGGTTTTTACCAAACGCAAATCATTTGCCGTAGGTTGCCGAAGCACCAAAAGATTAATGCAACTTTCGTCAATGTCGATTTCCATCTCATTGATTAAAGTACCTTCATTAATGACACGTTCAATTTTTTCAGAATCCAACGTTGCAAGACAATCAATAGCAAGACGGAACTGATTTTCAACAGCCTCGCCCATGCGAAACACGTTCGTGCATACGTTTTTCAATTCGATGTCAAATTGCGTGGAGGTATGTTCAGGATAATCCATGTGTTAATTATTCCTTGACCATGTTGGCTTGAATTTTGAGCATAGCAATTCATCATGACAGTAATATTTCTTTGATATCGTTTTCGAAAATATAAAATAGGCTGGTTTATGCCCTTTTATCAACGCATCGTCCAAAATATTTATCGTTAAACTAGGCTTACTAAATAAATTCAACGGTATCCTAACATGCTCACACTTTATGTAGAAGGAATTCCTGCCATCAGACTTGGTCATATATCCGAGATACCTGCCCGGCAAGGGAGTGAATCATGGAAAGTAGTAGATGCTAAAGGTAAAGTGATTGCAGCTTACCTCTAGCCTGCTTATATCCAACAAATTACAGAAAAAGAGTACATTAAACCCTAATCCCGTGAGGGCAAAGTGGCCAAGCTTCACACATTTCATATTGTGCTGAACGCATCAATCAACTATCCTTGTCGCCGTTTTCAAAGAACACGACATCATGACAATCAGTATTAAAACTCCCGAAGAAATCGCAAAGATGCGAATCGCCGGTCGCTTGGCCGGTGAAGTATTGGATTACATCACACCTTTTGTTAAAGCCGGCGTCAGCACTGACGAACTCGACAAACTATGCCACGACTACATGGTTAATGTTCAGGATTGCATTCCAGCGCCTTTGAATTATGCGCCGCACGGACATGCTCCCTATCCAAAATCCATATGCACCTCGATCAATCATCAGGTTTGCCACGGCGTACCCGGCGAAAAAAAATTAAAGAATGGTGACATTGTCAATCTTGACATTACCACGATCAAAACGGGTTACCACGGCGATACCAGTCGCATGTTTTATGTCGGGGAACCTTCAATTCAAGCACGGCGTTTATGCGAAAGCACGCACGAAGCAATGTGGCGCGGTATTCGTACAGTCAAACACGGATCAACGCTCGGAGATATCGGTTATGCAATTCAGAGCTTTGCCGAAGGATTGGGTTACAGTGTAGTGCGAGAGTTTTGCGGACATGGCGTTGGCAAGAAATTTCACGAGGAACCCCAAGTTCTGCATTACGGCAAACCCAATACAGGCATACGGCTTGAAGCGGGTATGATCTTCACCATCGAGCCGATGATTAACGCCGGCAAAGCCGCTATCAAACAACTGGGCGACGGGTGGACCGTGGTTACCAAAGACCATAGCCTGTCAGCCCAATGGGAACATACAATTCTGGTGACCGAGACTGGACATGAGGTTTTGACCCTGTCTGCAGGAGCACCGCCAGCCCCTGACTTTTAATTTTAGTTGTGCAATCTACTGCCCAAATTCGCGATGCCTTGCGTGCTGAACGACTGGAACTTCAGCATGATTATGAAGCTCACCCACAGCCTCAGCGACTGTTGCGCAACCATTCAAAACTGATTGATCAATACCTGAAACTGATTTGGAGGCAATCCGGCATGCCGGACAGCGCCGGCTTCGTCGCAGTAGGTGGTTATGGCCGGATGGAATTATTTCCCAATTCGGATATTGATTTGCTAATTTTGTTACCTGAACAGCCGGACATCGAATTGCAGCAACGCTTGCAAACGGTTATTGGACAATTGTGGGACATAGGTCTTGAAATTGGGCATAGTATTCGCACCGTGTCCGACTGCGTTGCAGAGTCGTCCGATGTGACAGTGCAAACCAATTTGCTTGAAGCGCGCCATATCATTGGCGACAAATCACTTTTCAAGACAATGCGCGTCGCCTTGGACGAGCACCTGAGTCCTCGGGATTTTTTTCTTGCGAAAACCCTGGAACAACAGCATCGCCATGCTCGCTTCGTTGATATTGATTTCAATCTTGAACCAAATATCAAAGAAAGCCCCGGAGGGCTTAGGGATCTTCAAACCGTTATCTGGATCAGCCGTGCATGCTGTTTTGGAAAGACATGGCGCGATTTGGCACAAGCGGAATTAATTACCGTGGAGGAAGCACGTGCCATTGCGCGCCATGAATCCTTGCTGCAAACACTGCGGATCAGATTGCACTATATTGCACAACGCAGAGAAGACAGACTGATTTTTGATTATCAG
Organism: uncultured Gallionellaceae bacterium; assembly: GCA_903913145.1. Lineage (GTDB taxonomy): Bacteria > Pseudomonadota > Gammaproteobacteria > Burkholderiales > Gallionellaceae > PALSA-1006. The sequence continues at coordinate 6,057 of CAIWKC010000051.1, forward strand.
ACTGCCATTGCTGAACAAATGCATATTCGTGCAAGTGCCTCGCGTCGCGTCAGCGAACATCTCATGCAGCATTACTATCGAACCAAAAATGCAGTACTCCAACTCAATAGTGTATTACTGCAAAACATTCGCACTCGTATATTTCCCGACTCCGGAGTCATTCACCCAATTAATGAACGCTTCATCTCACGTGACAATTTTCTGGAAGCACGCGATGAAGAATTATTCAATCGCGAACCTTCTGCAATTCTGGAAAGCTATTTACTGATTGAACAGCCACCTGGTCTCAACGGCTTTTCTGCCACCACATTGCGAGCCTTGTGGCGAGGACGAAAAAATATAGATGCGGCATTTCGTAAAAGTACGCATAACCGCGAACTTTTCATGCAAATTTTACGGCTGCCGCAAGGTGTAACTCATGCGTTACGTCGTATGAATCAACAGGGCATACTAGGGAAATACATACCTGCTTTTGGCAAAGTTGTCGGACAAATGCAACACGACTTGTTTCATGTTTATACCGTGGATGAACATATTCTGATGGTCGTGCGCAATTTACGCCGCTTTACGCTTGCCCGTTACGAACACGAAAATCCTTTGTGCAGCAAACTAATAAAGGATTTTGCCCGCAAGGAAGTGCTCTATATTGCGGGACTCTTTCATGATATCGCGAAAGGGCGCGGTGGCGATCACTCCAAACTGGGTCGAGACGATGCAGCTCGATTCTGCAAAATTCACGGGTTAACCGCCGAAGATACCAACTTGGTCGTTTGGCTGGTTGAGCACCATCTAACCATGTCTGCTACGGCTCAAAAAAATGATCTTTCCGATCAGGATGTCATCGCAACTTTTGCGGCAGAGGTTAAAAATGAGCGTTATCTGTCTGCATTATATTTGCTTACCGTAGCGGACGTTCGGGGCACAAGCTTAAAAGTGTGGAACGCATGGAAAAGCAAGTTGCTGGAAGACCTTTATAATTTGACGCGGCGTTATATTCTAGGCGGCAAGATCGCCGACCAAATCGGCGATATTCGTCAACGTGCGCAAGAAACCCTCAGTCTGTATGCCATTGCCCCGGAAATCTATAATTTGCTCTGGGCACAATTGGATGCGGACTACTTTTTGCGTCACGAAGCGCATGAAATTGCTTGGCATACCCGACAACTAGCCCACAGGGTAAATGTCGATTCACCCATAGTCAAAGCACGACTAAGTCGTATTGGTGAAGGCATGCAAGTAATGGTTTATAGTCCGGACAGGCCTTATTTATTCGCGCATATTTGCAGTTTCTTTGAGCGCATGAATTACAACATCATGGAAGCCAAGATTCACACCACCCAGCATGGCTATGCGCTTGATAGTTTTCTGGTAATGGATGCCAGCAATAACAAAACAGAATATCGCGATGTGATGAATTATATCGAGTACGAACTGGCACTTGTTCTAAATAGTGCGGTTAACGCCCCTGCACAACAGAGCGGAAGAATCAGCCGCCAACTCAAACATTTTCCAATACCTCCTGAAGTCACCATCAAAAAAGACGACAAGGGTAATTATGTACTTTCACTCATTGCAGGAGACCGACCCGGCTTGCTTGCACGAATTGCCAATTTTCTGGCAAAGCATCGTATCGATTTACACCGGGCAAAGGTCAACACACTGGGTGCACGTGCTGAGGATACGTTCTGGATCAGTGCAGATGAACTTGGCAATTCGCAGCATGTTGCGGACTTATGCGAAGCCTTAAGTAGTCAACTGAAATAACCTCGTGATGAATCCCAACAGCCAAACTTTTAAAGCACTAGTCGCATAACCTCGGGCGTAAGACAGCACTCAGGGTTCTAAATTTGAAATATTTACCAATTGTGAAATTGGTCCTGTCGGATTAGGTTTAACAGCATCCGCAAGTGTATTTTTTTCGAGTACCTGCATAAAAGCTGCCCTGCTTTCATGCAAAATTGACTTCAAGCGGCAAGTCGCACTGATTACACATTTGTCCGTGTTGGGGTTAAAGCATTCCAACAACTCCATGTCGGGTTCAGTTTTCAACACAACTTCGCTGAGGTAAATTTCTGCAGCAGGTCGTGCCAGCCTGATTCCCCCATTCTTGCCTCGGGTGGTAGTAATGAATTCATTTAGTCCCAAATTATGCACGACCTTAACCAAATGATTGCGCGAAATATGATAATACTCAGTGATCTCGCTGATCGTTGCTGTTGAGCCAGGTTTATCAGCCAAATACAAGAGTACACGTAAGGAATAATCGGTATACAGCGTTAATTTCACAATCTAATTCCCATACTTTTTTCCTGACTTTGTACCACAAAACTCAAGCCTTGCAAGTTGATTAACTTGGCCAATAAGGATACAACTAAAATTAACAAAATTGTTAGTATCTACCTTGAGTTTTATTGATGTAATTTGATAACTGCCTTGCTTCTTGATTCATTCGAATCAAATTTGTGTGTGTGTTACGAAACAAAGCACGCATTACCTTATAGATAATACGAGGGTTGCCATCTATAAGTGTTTCAAAGTCTTCCGGCTCCATGGTATAGACGGTCGTTTCACCGTTGGCAATAAGACTTGCCTTGCGAGTAGTTCGATCAATAAAGGCTCGAGTACCGGCACACTCACCTTTTTTCATCGTATAGATCACATTGCCCTTACCCTCTTTACCGCTATAAAGTTCAAGTCTGCCATCGATTAAAATATAAAGTGTGCAAGCAGGGTCTCCCTCTTGCGAAAGTATTTCTCCATCTTTCAGTTTTTTTATACCCATCACCGTACCTAATGTCCGGCATTCATCTTTCGTCAGCTCATTACCGATTGTCGATTTACACATTGCTTCAAGGTCAATTTCATTTTTCATGCTAGATGTTCTCCAAGATACGAATTTATTAAATGTTTAAAAAGAAGTTTGTACGCAGCGTCTAATTTATCTCTAGTTTAGAAATAATTACTATGAATAACGCTATTTTAATTGATTTGGCTCAAATACCCACTTTTAACATGAAACTGATTTCAATAGGCTTGAGGCAGAATTTGTAACATATTGAATTTAACAAAGATTGCTTTTGAGACTTAACGTAATGGGATTGCCAAATTGTCACCTCGCCCGCTGGCATGGGGCGTGCTATTCCGTAACCTTGACCCAGTTCGCAGCCCATGTCAAACAACGCCTGAAATTGATCTTCATTTTCGATTCCCTCTGCAACGGTCATTCGGCCAAAAGTCTTTGCCAAAGCAAGGATGTGCAATTGCATCGAGAATTCTCTTCAGTGTAACTACACTTTCGTCACCTTGATTTAAACCCAGAAGCAGCACCACAAATTCATCCCCACCCAACCTCTGTATTTCAGCTACAAAAGTATCGTGAGAATCTTTGTGCGTGCTTTCCAGTTCATCTCCTGAAAAGAATTGATGCCATATTCTTTCCTCAGTACTGAAATGATAGGTCGCATATTCAGTCAACTCAGAAATTATATTTTTTATGCCCTGCAAATCCGATTTATACAGGGAACTGCTGGCTAGGAAATTGAGAAGTTGAACGAGCTTTTTGTGTTGCTCATCTATTTCGGGAATGCCAGTGACAAGGTTTTCGTTCCAATAAAATATTTCTATGGGTTCATTCATCAAATCGTTGCGTCATGAAGGGGCAGGTTACAGAATGTTGAGCGTAAAACTCTTGATAAATAATAAATTTTAACGAGTATATAAACTCATTAAAAAGTATCTAGATATTTAACTTGATTATCTAGATACTTTGAAAAAATATCTAGATATTTCTTTATAAAATTACATGGACAATTCGCGTGGAAATTACTTCGCTATTTTTAGGCATTGAATAAATACAAGATATGTTTATATTAAATCAATATATTGGATAATCATCAGTTAAAGTTGGCCTTTTTTATGGCAGAAAATTTTAGTGACATTACCTTAATGGAATAGTCTGCTATTAATTGAAGAATCAGGGAATTTTTTTACAGAACTATCATTTACCGACTTGGTAAATAATAGAAAGAGAGCGAAAGTCTTACTCTAACTAGGTCGACAATTTTACAAGTTTAAAACTTACTCGTCATCGTCACCCGCAATCACACGTCTTGGTACTGTCGCCGGATCTGCTGTAATAGCACGGTATATCTCCACACGGTCGCCGGGCTTGAGACGCGCATCCAGTTCAGCAGCTTTGCCAAAGACCCCCACCGTGTCGCTTGCAAGATTAATTGCAGGAAATTTCTTCAGAATCCCGGATTGCTCGATTGCTCCCAGAACCGTTGTCTCATCCGGTACTTCGATGCGCAACCAGAGTTGTTGCGCGGGTTCGGAATACGCTACGCCGATTTGCATTATGCCTCCTAACTCGGTACTGGTTCAGCTACGGGTAGTTCAACCGCACGTTCAGCACGATCACGGTCGATGACACGCTTGCCTGCAATCAAAAATCCCAACACCAAAAATCCACCCGGCGGTAATATCATCAGCAGAAATCCTTTGTAATTGGGAATGATCTTCAGTTCCATAATTGAAAACGAGTGCCCCAGTAACAAGTGCGCATCTGCAAACAAGGTACCTGCACCGATTATTTCACGCACAGCACCAATGGTGGTCAAGGCAAATGTAAAACCCAAGCCCATCATCAAGCCGTCCATGCCGGATGGCAATACCGGATTTTTTGCGGCAAAGGCTTCCGCTCGCCCAAGCACCGCACAATTAGCAACGATCAACGCAATGTACAGCCCCAGCACTTTGTATAGACCATGCGCCCAAGCATTCATGCTGACATCCACCAAGGTCACGAGTGTTGCAATGATGACAATGTAAACCGGTATGCGTACTTCTTCGCTGACGATATGTCGGATCGATGAAATGATCATATTGGAAGCAAGCAACACTGCCGTCGTGGCCAGCCCCATCCCCAAACCATTGGTGGCGCTACTGGTCACCGCCATGGTCGGACACAAACCAAGAATCTGCGCGAAGACAATATTGTTATCCCAAAGACTTTCTTTTGAAATACGCGTATAGACGTTACTCATGCTTACCTCCCGAGGGTGCACTTCCATCCAGCAATTGCGCACGATTTTTCTCAAAAAATTCAAGACCGCCCTTCACGGCTTTTACGACTCCGCGCGGCGTAATGGTTGCTCCTGCAAATTGATCGAACACGCCGCCATCTTTTTTCACTGCCCATTTGTCAGATGGGGGTTCTCCCAGCGATTTACCTTCGAAGGCAAATATCCAACGGTTTTTTGCCGCTTCTATCTTGTCGCCCAACCCGGGTGTTTCTTTGTGTTTGATCACTCGCACCCCGGTAATCTTACCGGTGCGATCAATGCCCATGATGCACTCGATTACACCTGCATAGCCGTTACCACTCACCTTGTAGACCAGTGCTTCAATCTGGCCTGACCTGCGTGCCCGGTACACGGTGACTTCACCATTGGGACCATTCAATTGCAGCGTATCTTTGAGCAAATCGTTGTCGTATTGCCCGGGCAGCACAACGGCAAAAGATTGTTTCATATCGAGCGCTTCGGCCGCGTGAATATCGGCATCAGTTGCACGTGCAGCCAAAGCTAAAGCCGCAGTCGTCAACAAGGCAGTGCCACCAAGCAATATTCCCTGATAGGCCAAATTGCCGCGTAATTGTTCGAGGTTCATCTCAGGATTCCTTCCCGACTGGCAGCGCGACACCTTTGCGATCTCGCCCGTAGATTCGCGGTTTGACGTAGTAGTCGATAATTGGCGTGGCTGCATTCATCAACATCACCGCGAAAGCAACCCCTTCAGGGTACCCACCCCAGGTACGAATGATCCAAGTCAACAAGCCGCAACCAAATCCGAAAATCAGTTGCCCGGCTGTCGTGTTCGGCGATGTCACCGGATCTGTGACAATGAAAAATGCCCCCAGCATCACCCCGCCGGAAAGCAAGTGGTACAGGGGGCCGGCGTAATGATTGCTATTGATCAAATTGAAGAGCAACGCAGGAATAGCAACGCCCAACAACATCGCGACAGGGGCATGCCAAGTGATGATTCGGCGCGCAATGAGATACAGCCCGCCTAGTAGCAAAAGCACCGCTGCAGTTTCACCCAAGCTGCCGGCGCGATCACCTGCAAGCGAGTGCCAGGGTGCGTAGTAACCGACAAGAGATTGGTCCAGACCAATGCCGCGAGTGAATTCCGTTTTGACATGTCCAAGCAGCGAAGCGCTGGCCATGCCGTCTATGGGGTGACTTTGAAAAGTAATACGCAGACTTTCCATTAGACTTGGCGCATGGGCTGAACCCAAAGGCACAGGTGAAATCCATGTTGTCATCTCCAGTGGAAAAGATATCAGCAACATCACCCGAGCCGCCATTGCGGGGTTAAATACATTCTGACCCAAGCCACCGAATACCTGTTTGCAGATGACGACAGCAAACAAGCTCCCAAGCACCGCTATCCACCAAGGTGCAAACGGGGGTAACGATAAGGCCAACAACCAGGCTGTTAAAATACCGGAACCATCCATCAACACGGGTCGCACTGTGCGTCCTTGCCAGCTGACAACCAATGCTTCACCACCAATAGAAGCGATCAGTGATACTGCCCACAGATTAATCGACGGCCAACCATATAACCAAAATCCGAACAAGGTGGCCGGTATTAGCGCAACCATCACCGTAACCATCACTTTACTGATGGAAATGGGCGCGTGAGCATGCGGTGAATGTGCAATTCTATTCATGCTGTCTCCGTTACCACTTTAGCAGCCGCTTCTTTTGCGGCACGTTCTCTAGCTTCACGCGCAGCTTTGCGTTTTGCCGCAGCTTCAACACGTTCACGTTCAATGCGCGCAATGCGTTCATTACGCATTTCAGCTAATTTTTTGGTGGATTCCTGCTTCAATTTCACACGCTCTTGTTCCATCAATTCACCTTTGGCAAAATTGAAATAGTGCACCAGCGGAATATGTGACGGGCATACAAAAGAACAACAGCCACAGGCAACACAGTCCTTTAAACCGAGCGTAACGGCAGCGGATGAATCACCCGCGCGTATGTGTGCTGCCATATCGAGCGGCAACAAACCCACCGGACACGCGCGCACACAACTGGAACAACGGATGCAAGGAGAAGGCTGAACATTTCCGATTTCGCTGTCTGTCAGCGCCAATACACCACTGCTGCCTTTAACAATTGGAACTGCGGCAGAGGCCAGCTGAATTCCCATCATCGGCCCGCCTAATACCATCCGTGCAGGCTTATTACGGAAGCCGCCACAGAATTGAAATAAATTTTCCACCAGCGTCCCGATGGGCACTTCCAGATTGGCCGGTTCGATTACCGAGCCACCGCTAACCGTCACCAATCTCGACACCAGCGGGCGACCGAAACGTACCGCATCACGCACCGCAAATGCTGTTGCAACGTTATGCACTAACACGCCTATATCAGCAGTACGCCCGTCGGCAGGCACTTCACGCCCGGTCAGTGCTTTGATCATTTGCTTATCCCAGCCCATCGGGTACATCGCCGGAACGGCGATCACTTTTACTTCTGTATTCTTTGCAGCAAGAGTCATCGCAGCCAAGGCTGCCGGTTTGTTATCCTCGATACCCACCATGACAACTTCTGCGCCAACTGCATAACGAATAAGCCGCACGCCTTCAACAATTTCGGCTGCACGTTCGCGCATGAGTCTGTCATCGCAGGTGATGTAAGGTTCGCATTCTCCCCCATTAATAATGAGCGTATGCACATTGTTTTTACGCGAGAGATTCAATTTCACGGCGGAAGGAAAAGTCGCTCCACCGAGTCCGACAATGCCTGCAGCAGCAACTCGTGCAGATATTTGATCAGGTGACAACACAAAAGGATCTGAAACTGCTTCAGTATCCAACCAGCGATCTTCCCCATCCGCTTTGATGGTGATGGTCGGTGCAGTCAGCCCCGACGGGTGTGCCGCAGGATAGTCGCCTACTGCCACAATGTGTCCTGAAGTGGGGGCATGCACAGGTGCAGAAATAACCCCCTGGCTCGCACCAATGAGTTGCCCCTTGAGTACTTTGTCGCCCACATTAACATTCGGCTGCGCTGGGGCACCCACATGCTGCAGCAAAGGAACGTATAAGTATTCCGGCATGGGCAAAACGCGAATGGCACGATCAGCAGCCAGCTCTTTACGGCTTTCCGGATGTACACCGCCACGCAATTTAAAAAGTTTCATCTTGACCTCATGCGGGAATATTTCGCAACACTTGCAAATTTGGTTTGTGCCAATACCAACCATGCAGTGTTACCGGAATCGGCTGAAGTTTTACTGATTCGGTCGGGCATACTTCCTCACACTTACCGCACGCCGTACAGGCATCACGGAACACAGAATGTATTTGTTGAGCCGCGCCCATAATGGCGTCGGTCGGACAGACTTTGAAGCAGCGAGTACAGCCGATGCACAACTCTTCTTTGACTTCGGCTACCTTTGGTACCGAATCTTTTACTCCTGCCAAATTCACTTCCTTTCCGAGCTTTGCCGCCAATTCCAAAACTACGCTACGGCCACCGGGAGGACACAATGTTACCGGTGCACCACCAGCCGCCAAGGCTTGCGCAGCACCCGCGCAGCCGGGGAATCCGCACTGACCGCATTGCGAGCCGGGCAATATTTCCATTATCTCTTCGACTAATTTATTGCCTTCTACTCTAAACACGCGCGCAGCTACACCCAGGATCAAACCCAGAACCAAACCTAAAATAGTCAAACTTGTGAGCGCAGCGATCATTTAAATTTTTCCCTTCATGGAAACTTAATGCGGAACCAAACCGGCAAAACCCATAAAGGCCAGTGCCAATAATCCGGCTGTAATGAACGCGATGGGTGCACCGGCAAAAGTGGCCGATACGGTTGCCAGCGCGATGCGTTCGCGTAACCCGGCGAAAAGCACCAGCACTAATGTAAAACCGACCGATGAACCAAAGCCCACCATCAGGCTTACCGCAAAGCCACTTTTTTCTTGCACGTTGAGTAATGGCAAGCCAAGCACAGCGCAATTTGTTGTGATCAGAGGCAGATATATCCCCAGCACTTGATACAGCGCAGGAGCAGTCTTGCGAATAACCATCTCGGTAAACTGAACCACTGCAGCAATCGCCAGGATGTAAGTCAGGATGCGCAAATATTGAATACCCAGCGGCATCAGTAACCAGTGTTCCAATAACCAGGCACCGGCAGTGGTAAAAGTAATGACGAAAGTCGTGGCCAGCCCCATGCTTAAAGCAGTGTCCATTTTTTTTGAGATTCCCATGAAGGGGCACAATCCCAAAAATTTGACCAGCACCACGTTATTTACCAGTGCGGTTGAAAGCAGTAGCAGCAGGTATTCGCTCATTTTGACATTCTCCTGCCTGTTCATTTGCAATCGCCGTGCCAGCATCCGGTTACGAGGTGGAGATGCACAAAATCAGGCGGTTGATGTTTCTGCGCACCGGATAAGTGCAACATTCTTGTGTTGTTGTTATCAACAGCTATGCATCGATGTAGCAAAGCTTACATTTTTCAAGTTTCAACCCTGCTTATGCCAAGAAAGTGCTTAAGGGCATAGTTATTGCTCCTGTAAATAATATGTCTTCTATCTGTCACCGGAGTTCAAATGCCCAAGCTACCTGCCAATTCTTCTGATTCGATGCAGGAAAATGCAAATCACGTACCACCTCATATATTCAGGCAAGTGGTAGAACAAGCTGCGTTGGCAATTTCTATTACCGATTCACGTGCAAACATCATTTATGCGAATGCCGCTTTTCAGCGTACAACCGGTTATGAAAAAAACGAAGTGATGGGGCACAATGAATCTATTCTTTCTTATCGCGTCACACCCAAATTGGTTTACGAAACCTTGTGGGCGCAGATTCAAAGGCAACGTCCGTGGAATGGACTGCTGGTTAATAAACGCAAAGATGGGAGCCGTTATCTGGCCGATGTCACGATCACACCTGTCGTGGGTGAGGAAGGCTTGACGACACATTTTTTGGGAATGCATCGTGATGTCACAGAAGTTCACCGCTTGGAACGACAAGTTCAAAACCAAAAGACACTGATCGAATCCGTTGTGGACGCCGCTCAGGTTGCCATCGTGCTGCTGGACGAGAAGGAGCGCGTACTGCTGGATAATCAGGAATATAAAAAACTGATTAGTGATCTGGGCAAGGAGCCCGCAGTAAAAGTTCTGGCCGTGCTGCGTGAAAAAATGGGCGACAAATTCACCAAAGCTTATGCCCAACATCGCAACATCGCTGCGCACGAAGTTTGCATTGAAATTTCCAATCGCCCGTCTCGCTGGTTTTCCTGTGCTGTGTCATGGTTTGAAGAACATGATGTCGGGGCAGATGCTTTCTACGAACCAATGCGCCGGCACTATCTGCTGCTCACTATTCAGGACATTAGCGAAATCAAACATCAACAGGAAGCGCTTCGCATTAACAGTCTGCGTGCCCTTCTCTCCGAACAAGAACGCATTCAAAGCTTGCGCGAAACACTGGCTGGAGCAGTCTTCCAATTGGAAGGTCCTCTCAACATGTTGAGTACCGCTGCGAGTATGCTGGAACGCAGATTAAATAATCTTTCCGACCCCATAACAAAAGAAAATGTCGGCATACTTCCCTCGAGCGCACTGGACGATGCCATCCAAAAAGGCCGCGATGCACTTGAAACTTTGCGCGCCTGTATTCCCGATCAAAGTAGCGAAGCACTACAATCAATCAATCTCAACGAAGTGTTATCCGATGTGCTCAAGTTAAGCACGGCCAGTCTGCTCGGATCAAGTATCGTGGTTGAATGGATGCCTTCAGTTGTACCGGCAATGGTATCAGGCTATTCAGCGCAACTCTTCAATCTGTTTAAGCAGCTCATCTCGAATTCAATTGAGGCCGTAAATGAACGGCGCGGTGGTCGGCGCGAAATGCGCCTCATTTGCATGATACGCGCCGATCACATTGAGGTGCTTGTTGAAGATAGTGGACCCGGGATTGCAGAAGAATTACGCTATAAAGTTTTCCAGCCGTTTTTTACTACCAAGGGTGCTGCACGTCAGCACCTTGGCTTGGGTCTGGTCATGGCGCAAGAAGTAGTGATCCGTCACAACGGAACGATTGACATTGATCCTGAATATCACTCTGGATGTCGTGTTTGCGTACAACTGCCTTATGCAGCAGGAGGCTCCCATGTCTAACGCGCGCGCTGAAGGTTGGTCTGAATTGGAACTTGATCTGCTGCGTTCCGAACTGGAAACACTGTACCAAGTGAGCCGTGTATTGTCGCACTCTCTCAATTTCAAACAAACACTTGATGGTGTATTGAATGCCTTGCACGAGGGTATGGCATTGGAACGCGGCATGGTCAGTTTGTTTGATGTTGCCAGCGGTGAATTACAAGTGTCGCTGGTCTACGGAGTGTCTGATACCGTGACTGAAGAAGTAAGTTATCTGCCCGGAGAAGGTGTGGTGGGTAGTATTTTGAAAAGCGGCAACAGTATCGTGGTCGCTCGTATCATGGACGAACCGCGCTTCCTGAGTCGCCTGGGTATCTATAACCCCCAAGGTGCATTTGTTGGTGTACCCATTCGTCTGGGTAAAAAAGTAGTTGGTGTGCTGGCTGCGCAACCAGCTCCCGGAATCACCAAACAGCTCGGCGAATATCAACGCTTTCTGGAAATGGTCGCCAATCTGATTGGCCAAAGCGTGCGGTTGTCCCAGGAAGTAGCGCAGGAAAAGATGGAAATCGTCGAAGAGCGTGACGTACTTCGGCGCAATGTACGAGGCCAATATGGTTTCGATAACATCATCGGTCACACCCAGCCTATGCGCCGCATCTTCGAACAAGTGCGACTGGTGGCAAAGTGGAATACGACGGTTTTAATTCGCGGAGAAACGGGAACGGGAAAAGAGCTGATCGCCAATGCGATTCACTATAATTCCCCCCGCGCACGGGGTAGTTTTGTCAAACTCAACTGTGCAGCGTTGCCGGAAACGTTACTTGAATCGGAATTATTCGGCCATGAAAAAGGATCTTTTACAGGAGCTGTTGCACAACGCAAAGGACGTTTTGAACAAGCTGAGGGCGGCACGGTATTTCTCGATGAGATCGGTGAAATTTCCGCCTCGTTCCAAGCCAAGTTACTGCGCGTTTTGCAGGAGGGGGAGCTGGAACGTGTCGGAGGTACGCGCACCATAAAAGTCGATGTGCGCATTGTTGCAGCGACCCACCGCGACTTGGAAGCGGAAGTTGAGTCGGGCAAATTTCGTGAGGATTTGTATTATCGCCTTAACGTCATGCCGCTCTACTTGCCTCCATTGCGAGAGCGAATGGAAGATATACCCGAAATCGCGCGCTTTCTGGTTGAAAAAATCGGCACCAAGCAAGAGAGAACACTCACTTTGAGCGACACCGCACTGCGTGTACTGATGCATCACGATTGGCCCGGCAATGTGCGCGAACTGGAGAACTGTCTGGAGCGCGCTTCAGTCATGACCGAAGGCAATATGATTGACCGAGATGCAGTTCTGCTCACAGGAATTGATGAGAAAATTTCAGCTAGCCACGGCACGATTCAGAATCTCGATTTGGATGATCCCAATCTTGATGAACGCGAGAAGGTCATCGCTGCGTTAGAGCAAGCGGGTTGGGTTCAGGCCAAAGCAGCACGTTTGCTTGAAATGACACCTCGCCAAATTGCCTACAGAATCCAAACACTCAATATTAAAGTACGCCAGATATAGTGTTACATAAGATCAATTTGCGAATTCATTGCTTAAAGCCTTAAAGCTTTAATACCAGCATAAGCGCCGCCCTACCCTGCAGTTTCGTACGATGACCAGTCAATTCGCATTCCACATATCAGAATTTTGTCGCCTTCACCACAAGCAGTTAAGTGTGTCTTGTGGAGTTTGCAACAGCTTTATATAAATTCGCTTTTAATTAATATTTAAACAATATGTTAGCTATTAATTTATTGCAGGCACGCAGTTTGCTCATACTCAGCCAAACCTTAGCGGAGGACATAACGTGCAATTACCTGTCATAAATAATCCTGTAGCCGAAGCCCCTTCGGGAGGCTGTTCAGCCGGATCTTGCGGTTCAACCGATGATCAGATGGGCCATTTGCCAGAGCATATCCGTGAGAAGGTGTTCAACCATCCGTGCTATTCCGAGGAAGCACATCATTACTTTGCACGTATGCACGTGGCGGTTGCACCGGCTTGCAACATTCAATGTAATTACTGCAATCGAAAATACGACTGTGCCAACGAATCACGCCCGGGTGTGGTTTCCGAATTGCATCATCCGGTACAAGCAGTCAAAAAAGTACTTGCCGTTGCCGCAACTATTCCGCAAATGACCGTGTTGGGTATCGCCGGCCCCGGAGATCCGCTCGCTAATCCGCAGCGTACATTTGAAACGTTCCGTATGCTTTCCGAACAAGCGCCAGATATCAAGTTATGTGTATCCACTAACGGCTTGTCGCTGCCCGACAATATTGACGAACTGTCGAAGTACAACATTGACCACGTCACTATTACGATTAACTGTGTTGATCCAGATGTCGGCGCGCAAATCTATCCGTGGATATTCTGGAAAAACAAGCGCATCAAGGGACGTGAAGGTGCAGCCATTCTGATTGAGCGTCAACAGAAGGGTTTGGAAATGTTGGTCGCGAAGGGCATCCTGGTTAAAGTAAATTCTGTATTGATTCCGGGCGTGAATGACAAACATTTGGCTGAAGTATCCAGGATTGTTAAAGCCAAAGGTGCTTTCTTGCACAACGTGATGCCGCTCATCTCCGAAGCAGCGCATGGCACTTACTATGGCCTTACCGGTCAACGCGGCCCGACCAATGAAGAGTTGCAAGCTTTGCAAGATGAATGTTCCGGCGACATGAACATGATGCGCCACTGCCGCCAATGTCGTGCCGATGCAGTCGGCTTGCTGGGTGAAGACCGCGGTTCCGAATTCACCATGGATAAAATTGAAGCGATGGACATCAATTATCCAGAGGCAATGAAAATGCGCGCCGAAGTTCATGCTGCCATCAACGAAGAGTTGGAAAGCAAACGTATTGCTAAAGAGTCGAAAGTTCAACTTGTCAGCATTCAAGGCCTCAAACCTAAAGTAGCAAAAACTCGACCCGTGTTGATGGCAATTGCGACTAAAGGCGGCGGCGTCATCAACGAGCACTTCGGTCATGCCGGCGAGTTCCTGATTTACGAAGCATCATCGGCTGGAGTGCGCTTCATTGGTCACCGCAAAACCACACCTTATTGCGAAGGTGGCGACACTTGCGGCGATGGAGAAAGTGCGTTGGACGTGACACTGAGAGTATTGGCGGGTTGTGAAGCCGTGTTATGCAGCAAAGTAGGTTATGAACCTTGGGGGCCCTTAGAGGCAGCCGGAATTCAGCCCAACGGTGAACATGCAATGGAACCCATTGAAGACGCCATTGTTGCTGTGTATGAAGAAATGCGAGTTGCGGGCAAGTTGGCAATGAAAAAAGTTGAGTTGCAGAAGGTGGCTTAAGTCAACGCTATAACACTGCGACATTCCCTCGTAGACGGCGATGACGAGCTAAACAAAATTGTATCAATCAAGGAAAACGATCATGGCACTTGAAATCATCGAATCCTGCGTAAATTGTTGGGCGTGCGAACCGCTGTGTCCAAGCAAAGCGATCTTTGAAGCTAAGCCTCACTTCCTGATCGACGCAAACAAATGCACAGAATGTGCGGGAGATTTCGAAGATCCGCAGTGTGCAACGATTTGCCCTATTGAAGGAGCAATTCTGAACGAAAACGGGATACCGCTCAATCCACCCGGTTCTCTCACTGGCATACCGTTACAAAAATTGGCTGCCTGACAGGGTAATCAGAATATGTCTACTGTCATCTTTTATGAAAAGCCCGGTTGCGGCAACAACACCAAACAAAAATTGTGGCTAGCTGCCTCGGGCCATACCGTGCTAGCAAAAAATCTGCTTGCAGAGAAATGGAGCGAATCACGTTTGCGCCCATTCTTTGGCGATCTTCCGGTTACACAGTGGTTCAACCCCAGCGCTCCAAAAATAAAATCCGGCGCGGTTGATCCTTCAAAATTAGATGCACGAACAGCTCTGGATATGATGATCGTCGAACCCTTGCTAATCCGACGCCCCCTGATGGAGGTTGAAGGTGTGTTTAGCGTTGGCTTTGAGGCCAAAGCGGTGGATGCCTGGATCGGTTTGAACGACTCCAGATCAAAAGAAGAAGATGCCAGCCCTATTTGCAATCATTCCGAGCCGTGCCAGGCACCGGTAGCAAGCACATGACACCCATACAGGATGCTGTTGAAATTGCACCCGGCACGCACTGGATAGGCGCGCTTGATCCGGGTTTGCGCGCATTCGACATCATCCTCAAAACGGCCAACGGCACAACTTATAATTCATACTGCGTTCGGGGCAAAAACAGTGTGGCGGTAATTGATACAGTCAAAGAGTCCCACGCCGATGAGTTTTTTACGCGTTTGGAACAGGTGGCACGCTATGATGAAATCAGCACCATTGTGTTGAATCATCTGGAGCCGGATCACAGCGGAGCATTACCCGAATTGATGCGTCGTGCGCCGCAAGCCAAACTTTATATTTCACCCAAAGCACAGTTAATGCTGAAGGCCTTGGTAAGAAATAACGAAATGGATTTCAACATCGTGCAAACAGGCGACACTGTTGATCTAGGCGAACGCACGTTACATTTTTTCAGCACCCCTTTTTTGCATTGGCCGGATACCCAATGTACGCTCGTTGAAGAACAAAATATTCTTTTCAGCGGCGATATCTTCGGTTGTCATTTCTGCGATGCACGTCTCTTCAATGATAGGGTGGGAGATTTTCGCTTCTCCTTCGAATATTACTACTCGCACATCATGCGACCTTTCCGAGAACATGTTCTGGAAGCATTGGCGTTACTTGAGCCGCTAACGCTTAAGATCATCGCGCCTGCACATGGCCCGATTCTACGCGAAGCACCACGCAGTTATGTTCAGCGCTACCGCCAATTGGCTTCTCCGTTATTGAATAACGAGATTGGCATTGAAAATAAATCACTATTGGTGTTTTACATTTCGTCATATGGCAACACAGCTCAGATGGCACAAGCTGTAGGCGAGGGAGCGGAAACCATTCCCGGTGTACGCGTGTCTTTATATGATCTGCAAGCAGGTGGCGATTTACCATTTGTTGATTTAATCGAAGAGGCCGACGGTCTGGCCTTCGGCTCGCCTACCATCAACGGTGACGCGGTCAAACCTGTGTGGGATCTATTATCTTCTCTGGCCTCCATCAAAGTAAGCAACAAATTGGGTGCCGCTTTCGGCTCGTATGGTTGGAGCGGTGAAGCAATCAATATGATTGAAGACCGTTTGCGAGGACTCAAGCTTCGTGTGCCTATCAAAGGCGTGCGCGCGCGTCTTATTCCAACAGTTGAAGAACTCGAGCAATGCCGCGACCTCGGCAAACAACTCGCCCAACACCTGACGGGGAAGATCGAACACCGCGTCATTTCCATGTCCGAATTACTATCAAGCAGCCATGTGTAAATCTTACTTAACATCAAAATGCAATATGTCCGCTTTCCCCCTCCCCAACCCGAATGAACTAACTAGCCATTCGACTAAGCTGGCAAACAACGCCAGCCAAGTCGCTGGTTATCCCACGGTGGTAGAAGGGGCGAACGCCGAGCTACACAATTTTCTATATCAGGAGCAGTCGCATGCCTAAAGCCAATGTCACTTTCGAAAAACTCGGTATTACTGTCAGCGTACCGGCCGGTACTCGTCTGATTGAAATATCTGAAAAAGTGGGTGCCAGTATTACCTACGGTTGTCGCGAAGGTGAATGCGGCACCTGCATCATGCGCATCGTTTCCGGAATGGAACACATGAGTGATCGCTCGGTGTTGGAAGACAAAGTGCTGCAAGAAAACATGGCCGGAAGAAACAATCGACTTGCGTGCCAGGCACAAGTATTAGGCGGTGATATCACCGTCAAAGCGTAATTTATATTTCATCAACTACAGGAGTAACCGTAATGCCCAATATCACCTTTGCCAGCCCGTTGCACAAAGATAAAACTGTGTACGCAGTGGCCGGAAGCCACAAACAAACCGTGCTTGACCTTGCCAGAGAAAATCATATCCCGATTGATTTTGGCTGTGAAAACGGTGAGTGTTCAACTTGCCTGGTGAAGATTACCAACCTCACCAACAAAGGGCCTATGGGCGGGCCACTCACAGACCGCGAGATCAGTGTTCTAAAAGGTTCCGGTAAAATTACGCAGGCACAAATTGATGCGATGAAAGTTAACGACGTAGTCACCACTGAGTGGCGACTGGCTTGCCAGATGGTTTTGCGTGACGAAGACATACTGATCGAATATCCCAGCAAGTAACTAACATAGCGAGCACACATCATGCAGCCCGAACATCTATCCGAACAGCAATCTTCATTACAGTCCGGCAGCCTGTATACAGAGTTGATGACGCATGCGACCGGGTCGCCGAACGGTGAGTTATTTGCTCAAATGATATCCAGCCAAATAGCCGGAGTGGGGTCATTACCTCCCGGACTCGGTTTGAATAAAAAAGATTTTGCCAACTTAATGGCACGCCACTTTCCGGGTATCGAACTGGTTATTCGCGACATAATAAATAGCGATGATCCACGGGCGTTAGAACGTGCGGATGTGCTTGCATTGTTGCTGGAGCATAGAGCTTTCAAAAGTATGTCGGAACAATGGTTGGCAGAGATCGTTACCACTGCATGCATGGCAAATGATCATTTGTGGCAAGACCTAGGATTGCGTTCCCGTGACTATCTAAGCAGATTGATGATAGAAAACTTTCCGCATCTCGCTGCCCGAAATGAACACGATATGAAATGGAAAAAATTTATTTACAAGCAGTTGTGCGATCGCGAGGGTGTTAACACTTGTCGTGCGCCGACGTGTGAATATTGTGTAGATTATTTGGCCTGCTTCGGACCGGAAGATTAAAACTGTTTGTCATTCGCGCGCAGGCGGGAACCCAGCCAATTAATTACTCCTGCAAAGCAGGCACCAAGGTATTGTCCGTTACGCGGAGTATTTGTTATGCTGGATTGCCGCCTGCGCGGGATAACCAGCCACTTGCCGCCGTCTTTTGGCGGTTTAGTGGAATGGCCAGTAGCTCCATCAATGACATACTTTTGGCCAAATGGAAAACCTTGGATGAATACCACTAACCGTGCCATAGCTTCCTATCTTGGCCTTGCGATTGGTGACGCACTCGGTTCAACCGTTGAATTCATGACTCCACGCGAAATCGCGGTGCAATATGGAATTCACGATACCCTGCGCGGTGGGGGCTGGTTGCATCTTAAACCTGGAACTGTCACTGACGATACCACCATGTCACTGGCGCTTGGTAATGCCATCCTCGAAAAAAAGCAAGTTGATGCCTTGTCTGCGGCGTATGCATTCGACAAATGGATGCGTGCAAAACCGGTAGACATCGGAAACACTGTACGACGCAACTTGCTGCAATTCCGCAAGTCGGGGAATCCGGAAGCCCCCTATTCCGATCACGATGCGGGCAATGGTGCGGCAATGCGAGTTCTGCCCGTTGCACTCGCTACTTTAGGTCAGCATGATGATGATGTTCGTGCTGCTTGCCGCGCACAAGCGCATGTCACTCACCACTGCGCTCTGTCTGACGCTGCCTGTGAATGTCTGGTATTCATGCTGCAGAGTGCACTAAGAGGCGTAGACAAAAATCAATTATTGCAGATTTATGCTCTGCCGCTTGCAGCACGTCATCCCGAATATAAATTCCACGAAGTTCGGCAAATCAGCAACCCAAGCGGTTATGTCGTCGACACGCTAATTGCAGTATTCCAAAGCTTCTTCGAAACAAATAATTTTCGGGATTGTCTGATCGATGTTGTTAATCGTGGCGGAGATGCCGACACCACCGGTGCAATTGCAGGTATGCTGGCTGGTGCACTTTATAACCTGGAGTGCATTCCCGACACCTGGCTAAATGGACTGGAGTCAGAAACTAAACTTTTGTGTACATATCAGGCCAAGTCACTCATCAATATAAATGCTGACTTGTCAGAGTAACATTGCAATTGTCGGCAGCTTCTGTTCAGTTCTATCCGTTTCGTTCATATTTAATAATACATGAAAGGCCAATCAGCTTGGTAATTGGATAGTATGCAGTTCGGCCTTGTGCTGAAACTAAACTTCGCCAATAGCTGCCACTTTGGCAATATAAAACGTGTATTATTTGGTCATGAATGAATTCATACTTCTCCTGATTGCAGACTTGCTGATCACTGCGTAGAAAATATTTGCCAGAACCTTATTGATATGAAGAATTGGTGGCACTCACTCAGTATTGCAACTAAATTAAACATCCCTATTCAGGCGGTATTAATTGTGGTGTTGCTATTTGCTAATACTTGGGTGGTCAATGGTATTGAAGAGGATAGCCTAAAGGCAGCCAAGAGGCGTGTAGCAGTTTCTGCAGATGGCGTAATCAATGGTATGAACATGCTGATGGTGACGGGAATGATTTCTAATCCCGAAAATCGCTTACTTTTCATAAAAAAGATGGGCGCATCCGAGAACTTAAAGGAATTGCGCATCATTCGATCCAAGCAGGTTCAGGACCAGTTTGGCGTTGGTCTTCCTGAAGAACAAGCCAAGGACGAAATGGACAAATTGGCTATCACTTCCAAACAATCTCAATTCTTGCTTGATAAAGATCAGAAATCGCCCACCCTTCGCGCAGTTATTCCATTCATCGTAAGTACCGATTTTCGAGGCACAAATTGTCTGCGTTGCCACAATGTGGCAGAAGGATCAGTCAATGGCGCTACAAGCATTGTTCTGGATATGACTGAGGACTTTCTAGAAATTCAGCACAGAAAATATTTGTTCGTGATCGGGTATATTTTATTGCAAATTCTGCTGAGTATTTCAGTGCAATTGCTACTTCGAAAATACATGGCGCCACTCGTGAAATTGAAATTAACGATGGAATCAATGCAGACCAAGGGAAGTGTTGAACATTTTGTTCCCATTGAAGTCAAGAAAGGTGAACTGGACGAAATTTCAAAACTCACCTTGGCATTCAATCAGATGTCTGAAACATTAAGTGCATCTGAGGAATCGATGCGTTTGTCAAATTCAATATACCAAACGAATGCTGATGCCATATTAGTAACAGATGAGAACAACCTTATCGTGGATGTAAACCCTGCATTTACCCGTATTACGGGATACAAACTTCAAGAAGTGATTGGGAAAAATCCCCGTATATTTAACTCAGGCAGACATGATAAAGAATTCTATGCACATATGTGGCACTCGATACTTAATGAAAGCAGATGGCAGGGAGAGATTTGGGACAAACGAAAAAACGGCGAAATATATCCCAAATTACTCCATATCCACGTATTGCGCCGAACTGATGGCAGTGTATATAGACATGTTGCGCAGTTCTCGGACATTACTGAAAAGAAGCAAAAGGAAGAGTTGATCTTCTGGCAAGCGAATTATGATCCACTCACCGGACTGCCCAATCGACGTTTATTAAATGAACGACTCGAGCATATTCTGCTTACCGGTAAACGCAACAACAATTACGGCGCACTCATGTTCCTTGATATGGATAAGTTCAAGGTGCTAAATGATACGTTGGGGCATGAATACGGGGATATGTTGCTGATCGAAGTTGCCAGACGCCTTAAATCCAGCGTGCGAGAAATGGATACCGTGGTTCGTCTGGGTGGTGATGAGTTTGTTGTTCTCATTGAGAGTATTAGTGAATTTTCTGAAGATGCATTATTTATAGTTGCTGATGTTTCCGAGAAAATTCGCAAATCACTCGCAGCTCCATATCAGCTTAACCAGCACTCCTACCTAAGTTCGCCAAGTATTGGAGTTTACCTGTTCGATTGCAAAAAAGATTCGGCAGATGAGTTGCTAAAGCGTGCTGACATGGCAATGTATCAGGCCAAAGAATCGGGACGTAATGCGGTGAGATTCTTTGACCCGAAAATGCAGGCTTCGGTGGAAGAACGATCTGCAATGGAGTCGGATTTGCGCATAGCCATTCCTGAGCATCAATTCCAGTTGTACTACCAAATTCAAGTGAATAATAAGCGCGAGGCAATCGGGGCAGAAGCTTTGATACGGTGGAAACACCCCCAGCATGGCATGGTATCACCAGTAATTTTTATTCCATTCGCAGAGGGAAGTCCTTTAATTTTTGAGATTGGATATTGGGTACTGGATGCAGCCTGTCAACAAATTGCTGCTTGGAGTCAAAGTGAATCAACTCGGAATCTTGTACTTGCGGTCAACATCAGTGCGCAACAATTCAAACAACCTGCATTTGTTGATGAAATTTCGAACATGATTCATAAGTATGGAATTAATCCAACTCTCTTGAAACTTGAATTGACGGAAAGTGTGGCTGTTCACGACATAGAATTTATAGTTACAAGAATGAATGCCTTAAGAAATGAAGTCGGCGTTACATTGTCGCTGGATGATTTTGGAACTGGATATTCATCATTGTCTTATTTGAAACGGTTACCGCTTGATCAAATCAAGATTGACCAAAGTTTTGTTCGCGACATTACAACTGACGCGAGTGATGCAGTGATGGTAAAAACCATTATTGGCATGGCACATAATTTCGGCTTGAATGTCATTGCCGAAGGCGTTGAATCCGAGGAGCAGCTGATCTTTCTAGAACAAAACGGTTGCATGGCATATCAGGGCTATCTGTTCAGCAAACCGGTACCCATAGAAGACTTTGAGTTACTGCTTGCCAATAGCAGCAAGATTTTCAAGCATTAAGCAGTTGGCTCGATTTCGGGTAACGTAGCAGGGACAAAACAAAAAGCTTCCAACTTATTTGCAGCTTCAATACTGACGGTACCAAGAGTTTCAGAAAATTTTAAGTTCACGAGCCACTAATATCTTTTGAGTTTTTATACATACATGGCAGTTTAGCACCGAAAGTCTCTTAACGAAAAGCGGTCTACAGGAAACTGGG
>CAIWKC010000052.1 GCA_903913145.1 uncultured Gallionellaceae bacterium
GCCGAAGATGCTGAAACCATCATCATCGCGATGGGCTCTGTACTTGGTACGATCAAAGATACCGTGGATGAAATGCGTAAAGAAGGCCACAAGATCGGCGTGCTCGGGATCATCAGCTACCGCCCCTTTCCGCTCGAACAAGTGCGAGCCGCGCTCATCAATTGCAAACGTTTTTTGGTGCTTGAAAAAAGCCTTGCGGTAGGTATGGGCGGTATCGTTGCCACGGATGTTCGCATGGCCGTAACGGGAACCGGAATCAAAGGATTTACGGCCATCGCAGGATTGGGTGGACGCCCGATTACGAAAGCGTCTTTGCACAAGCTCTTCAGACTGGCGGAAAAGGAAGCGCTTAAACCCGTTACTTTCGTCGATCTGGATTGGAATGCCGTCGACAAACAACTGGAACGCGAGCGGCAGAATCGCCACTCCGGTCCTATTGCCGAAAATATGCTGTACGACAAAGGCATCGTGTCGGCGAAGTTTGGTTAAGGAGTGATTGCAATGGGATTTCAAACAGTAAAGTTCTATCAGACAGGCACCTTCACCGTTGGCAATCGTTTGCTCGCACCGGATGAACGCAGTGTGCAGGCTGATGAAAATCGCAGCAACTCGATTAACTCGGGGCATCGCGCCTGTCAGGGCTGCGGCGAAGCACTGGGTGCACGCTATGCCATTGACGCCGCCATGGCAGAAAGCAACGGCCAATTAATAGCGGCGAATGCCACGGGTTGCCTGGAAGTATTCTCCACACCATATCCTGAGTCATCATGGCAGCTGCCATGGATACACTCCTTGTTCGGCAACGCTCCTGCTGTTGCCACCGGCATTGCCGCGGCGATGAAGGTAAAAGGTAGACATGAGGTTCGAGTGGTCGCACAAGGCGGCGACGGAGGCACTACCGATATTGGATTCGGTTGTTTGTCCGGCATGTTCGAACGCAATGATGATGTGTTGTACATTTGTTACGACAACGAAGCCTACATGAACACCGGTGTGCAACGCTCAAGCGCAACTCCGCCTGCTGCGCGCACGGCAACAACGATGCCGGTGGGCAGCGAACCGGGCAATGTATTCGGACAAGGAAAAAATGTGCCGGAGATCGCCATGGCGCACAACATTCCTTATGTTGCCACGGCAACCGTGGCGGACCTGCGTGATCTTGAATACAAAGTGCGCAAAGCAATGCGCCTGCATGGTGCGCGCTATATCCAGATATTTGTGCCATGCCCACTGGGATGGGGAACAGCCTCGCACGACACTATCCGCATGGCACGGCTTGCCAAAGAAACAGGTATGTTCCCTGTGTTCGAAGCAGAGCATGGCGAAGTTACCGGCGTGGTAAAAATACGCCACAAAGTGGCGATTGAAGAATATCTTAAACCGCAAAAGCGCTTTGCGCATTTGTTCGGCAAACATGCACATCCCGAAACGATCGCGAGGTTGCAAGCGATCGCAGATCGCAATATTCGCAAA
Organism: uncultured Gallionellaceae bacterium; assembly: GCA_903913145.1. Lineage (GTDB taxonomy): Bacteria > Pseudomonadota > Gammaproteobacteria > Burkholderiales > Gallionellaceae > PALSA-1006. Next base: position 1,474 of record CAIWKC010000052.1, read on the forward strand.
TATGGATTGCTGGACGAGGGAGGCAATCAAGATGTCTAAGCCTTTTGCCATCACCCTTAAGCCCGGCACATCACTGGCTAATCTCACGGGTACCTGGCGTTCTGAGCGCCCGGTGTATCTGGATCGCCTGCCTCCGTGCAATAACGCCTGCCCGGCCGGCGAGAACATTCAAGGTTGGTTATTCCATGCCGAATCCGGAGATTACGAACAAGCATGGCGCGTGCTTACAGAAAGCAACCCCATGCCTGCTGTAATGGGACGTGTGTGTTATCACCCTTGCGAAAATTCGTGCAATCGTGCTCAGTTGGACAGCGCAGTTGGCATCAATTCGGTGGAACGTTTCCTTGGCGACGAAGCCATCAAACTCGGCTGGAAGTTTGCTGCACCTGCCACAACTTCCGGCAAAAAAGTATTGGTCGTTGGCGCAGGACCATCCGGCTTATCTGCCGCCTATCATTTGGCTCGGTTAGGGCATCAAGTCGAAATACAAGAAGCAGGTCCGCTTTCGGGCGGCATGATGCGCTTTGGCATTCCCAAATATCGCTTGCCGCGCGAGGTGTTGGATGCCGAAGTGCAGCGTATCCTTGATCTCGGCGTGACACTCAAGCTCAATACAAAAGTAGCGCGCATCGAACAAAGTATGAAAGAAGGCAATTTCGATGCTGCTTTCCTTGCTGTGGGCGCGCATATTGGCAAGCGCACTTTTATTCCTGCCGGAGATGCGACTAAAATTGTGGATGCAGTGTCAGTATTGCGTTCGATGGAAGGTGAGGACAAACCGATGCTGGGTCGGCGCGTCGTCATTTATGGCGGCGGCAATACCGCTATTGACGTAGCCCGCACTGCCAAACGCCTCGGTGCCACGGAGGCCATCATCGTCTATCGTCGCACCCGCGACAAAATGCCCGCACATGATTTCGAAGTGGAAGAAGCGCTCCAGGAAGGCGTCATGATTAAATGGCTTTCCACTATCAAACAAGCTGGTGAGGGTGAAATTACTGTCGAGAAAATGCAACTCGACGACAAAGGATATCCCCAGCCAACTGGTGAATACGAAACGCTTGCTGCAGATTCGGTAGTGTTGGCGCTTGGACAGGATGTCGATCTGTCGTTGCTCGAAGGTGTGCCTGGATTAGAATTGAAAGACGGCACAGTACAAGTTTCTTCGAACATGATGACTGGACACCCCGGCATCTTCGCCGGAGGCGACATGGTCCCTTCGGAGCGCACTGTAACTGTGGCAATCGGCCATGGCAAAAAAGCCGCGCGCAACATTGACGCATGGTTACGAGGAACCGTGCATCAAGCTGAAGCGAAACATGAACTGGCGGAATTTCAAAATCTCAATACTTGGTATTACTCGGATGCACACCAGACGGTGCGCCCGATGCTGGACATCATTCGCCGCCAAACCAGTTTTGATGAAGTGCAAGGGGGTCTGGATGAAACCAACGCATTATTTGAAGCGCGCCGTTGTTTGTCGTGCGGCAACTGTTTTGAATGCGACAACTGTTATGGCGTTTGTCCCGATAACGCGGTAATTAAACTCGGCCCCGGCAAACGCTTCGAATTCAAATACGATTATTGCAAGGGATGCGGGCTGTGCGTGGCGGAATGTCCTTGCGGGGCGATTAAGATGGTAGCAGAGGAAACGTAGGCTTACAGAATTACAAATTCCCCTCCCTAACCCTCCCCTGGTAGGGGAGGGCAAAAGTACTACTCCCACTGGTTATCCAAAATGAGTTTTTGCAACAGTCTCCGCACCGGAGTCGGTATTGCCGCCTGCAATGCCGCTTGAACATCCAGCCATTCACTTCCCGCTTGTTGCACCTGTTCCGGTTTTCGAGCTACACGAATCAACAGCGGTGTGATGTGCAATTTGAAATGGGTGAAGGTATGAATGAATTCTTTCAGTTCAATTTGCTCTCTGACCTGCACTCCATTGCGTTGAATATATTCCATCACCGTATTTTGACTTTCCACTTGAGGCGGACACCATAGACCTCCCCAGATACCGTTTCCGGGACGTTTCTCTAACAGTACATCGTTGCCGTGCATGAGCAATAAAAACGTAGTATTTTTTTCCGGCACTACTTTACGCGGACGTGGTGTAGGAAGTTGAGGGATACGGTCTGTCTGTAGCGCGATGCAATCTGTTTGAACAGGGCAGATTACACATTTTGGACGGGTACGAGTACAGACGGTAGCACCCAAATCCATGAGAGATTGGGTATAGATAGCAACGTTCTTTGGCGGTAATAATGTTTCAGCTACCTGCCAGAGTTGTTCTTCAACCTTCTTGTTACCAGTCCAACCTTCGATCCCGCAATAACGCGCCAATACTCGTTTTACATTGCCATCCAATATTGCGCGGCGTTCATGGTTTGCAAGTGCGCAGATTGCTGCTGCAGTAGAGCGGCCTATGCCGGGAAGTTCGATTATTTTGTCGAATTCTTGCGGAAATTCACCGTGATACTTTTCGAGGATGATCTGTGCGGCACGATGCAGGTTGCGTCCGCGTGCGTAGTAGCCGAGGCCACTCCAGTGCTCGAGTACTTGCTCTTCGGTTGCAGCTGCAAGTGAACTGACATTGGGGAACGAGTTAACGAAGCGCTGGTAGTACGGGATGACAGTGGCAACCTGCGTTTGCTGCAACATGATTTCGGAAAGCCACACACGATAGGCATCAACTCCTTGCCACGGCAGGTCGTGACGGCCATGTTTGCGTTGCCATTCGATCAGACGGGAGGCGAAATTTTTCATCAGGCGTTCAATTCTGGTAAAACAGAGTATCCGTACATTAGAAATAAAGCGAGGCCGAATCGGCCTCAAAAATATTTTACAAACAGTATTTATTTATTCCGGTAGTACAATTTTGTTGTCAGTACTAAATTGATAATCTTTAAACACATGTTCAGCCGACAAGAGTTGATAATTACCATCGGCCAATTTAAGCGTGGTGTCTTTTAAACGATAGGTGTAGTGCCCGCAGGTCCACATCTTGAAATTTCGCATATGTGTACACAAACAAGTTTTATCGAACACTTGAATCTTTTTTTCGTTCGGATGTAATGCCACTTCGCGGTTATATGCTTCGATGTATGAACAACGACCCTCTGAATCTAAAAGATATCCATAGGATTCACAGCCGGGGCGTATTCCCGATCCAATTGCGGGACTCGTTTTCAACATGCGCATCGGATATCCGGTAGGGGAAACCTCATTGACCACAATATCTGATTCGCTCGCTTTGAAATATTCCTGCTTAATATCGCTGGGTAGTCCGCATTCTTTACTCACGGTGAAACGCGTCGCCACCTGCACCCCAGCCGCGCCCATTTCCAGAAATGCGGCGGCATCGCTACCGGTAAATATGCCACCCGCGGGAATGACTGGAATATCGAGCTTTTCTACTTTCAAATATTCCATGATCTCTATGGTGATGGTAAGAAGATCATACTTTGCCCAATCCATACCAAAACCCAAATGACCACCTGCAAGGGGACCTTCGACCACAATATAATCTGGCAATCGATTAGTGCGAATATTTTTGCGCAAGAAGAGTTGCAAAGCACGTAACGACGAAACAATGATGCCGAGTTTTGCATCGCGAAATCGCGGATGATCTTCCATCATGGCGAAAGAGCCTAGATGCAGCCCTGCTGCCAAAGTAACGCCATCGATTCCAGCGGAAAGTGCCGCATGCAATCGCACCTTGAGCGTTTCTTTGGGCGCATTCATGGTGAGCTTTTCCATGACGTTCACGAAAATCATACCGGAACCGCGTTTGGCTTCCATGGTTCTGCCAACATGCAACCGGGTAGATTCAGCAACCTGCCCCAGATCAAATTTAATGTCAGCCTTGTCGGAATTAGTAAGATTGTATTTGTATTGGGTTAACTTCGCCTTAACGAAATCAGTGTCATAACGACGATCAGATACCGTTGGCAGCATGGCGTCGGAAATGTGTCCAATGCCGCCAAGTCGCGCAGCTTCCAATGCCAGTTCTGCCGAGGAAATATCCACGCCCATGCCACCAATGATGATGGGAACCAGCTCTTGCTTGCCAAAGCGCAAGCGAAAATCATCCACGCGTTTCATACAGTTCCTTTGTTGCCATTATCGTAATACCCGCTCTGCGATCCGCATGTCTCCACTCCGCATACGGGACTGAATAGGGAACTGGCACGGCGAGTTCATTATCAGAAGTGGCTAAACGCCATATCCTCCAAGTTGCTATATTACCTTGGAATAGCGGGCGTGTTCTTGTTTGGTGCGCAGATATTTGTCAAAGACCATGCAAATGTTACGTATTAGCATGCGTCCTTTCGGTGTCACACTGATCCATTGGGGCGAAATTTTGAGCAATCCTTCACGTTCGTAGTCGGCGAGTTCGTTCAATTCAGTGGCAAAATACTTATCAAACTCTATGAGATAAGCAATGTTAAAAGATTCTTTCGATAATTCGAAATGACACATCAGGGCTTGAATGATAGCGCGTCTAACAAGGTCATCCGCATTCAACTCCATGCCTCGCATGACAGGCAATGTATTATTATCCAAGGCATCATAATAATCTTCCAGCTCGCGAAAGTTCTGGCTGTAGGTCGGCCCGACCTTGCCGATTGAACTTAAACCGATTGCTACAAGGTCACAATCCGAGTGCGTGGAATATCCCTGGAAATTTCTGTGTAAGCGGCCTTGTCGTTGAGCGACCGCTAGCTCGTCATCGGGCTTGGCAAAATGATCCATACCTATATAGACATAACCTGCGTCAGTTAAAGTTTTCACTGCCAAACTCAGAATGTCGAGTTTTAGTTGCGGTGCGGGCAAATCTTCTTCATGAATACGCCGCTGCGGTTTAAACAAAGTCGGCATGTGCGCATAGTTGTAGATCGACAAGCGGTCAGCACCTGCCGCGATGACCTTGTCCAAAGTGGCTTTGAAGCCATCCAGGTTTTGTTTGGGCAAGCCGTAAATCAAATCGATGCTGACTGATTTGAAACCATTTGCGCGTGCTGCGCGAATAACTTGCAATGTTTCTTCTTCGCTTTGTATACGATTCACCGCTTTTTGCACATCAGGGTCAAAATCCTGCACGCCAATGCTGATACGGTTAAAACCCATCTCGCCCAACAGGGCAACAGTTTCATCGCTGACTTTACGCGGATCAATCTCGATGGAATATTCGCCATTTTCGATCAACTGGAAATTCTTGCGTATTGCCCCCATCAGTTCGCGTATTTCATCATTGCTCAAAAATGTAGGCGTGCCGCCACCGAAGTGCAATTGCTCAACCCGGCGACCATCGCCCAATAGAGCAGCCTGCATCTCAAGCTCTTTGATCAGGTAGCGTACATATTCCCCGGCTTTGCTGAAGTCTTTCGTAATCACCTTGTTGCAGGCACAATAAAAACACAGCGTATTGCAAAAAGGGATGTGGAAATATAACGACAACGGACGACTGATTCCGCCGATCTCGCGCTTGCCTAACCAGGTCGCATAAGTCTCTGCGTTAAAAGCCTCTATAAACCGATCTGCTGTTGGATAAGAGGTATAACGCGGACCGTTTTTGTCCAAACGCCGGATCAGCTCAAGATCGACTTCCAAATGCCCTGCTGCATATTCTGTATTTTCGCTCATGGTTATTTTCGCCTGTTTGAATGTTGACACTATGACACCAATAGCGAAATTGGGTTTGATATAGGTCAAATTCCGTGTCATATTTACGATCCGGAGATACTAATACCCCTACTAATCAAGTGCAAAAAGCGGTCACATTCGCCCCAACCCAAATCGCCTGCTCCAGTTGTAATCTGAGCGACTTCTGTATGCCCTCAGATTTAACTGATGATGAACTGCGTCAATTGGAATCACTTGCCAGCACCAAACGTGCTTACCGGCGCGGTGATTACTTGTACCGCAGCGGCTCTAAGTTTGGATCTTTGTATGCCATTCGCACTGGTTTTTTTAAAACCCAAGTGTTGCATGAAGACGGACGTGAGCAGGTGACCGGTTTCCAAATGGCAGGTGAGATTATCGGTCTGGATGCGATCAGCACCGATGTCCACACCTGCGATGCAGTAGCGCTGGAAGACAGCGAAGTTTGCGAACTTCCGTTTAACCAGCTCGAAGCACTCAGCCGTCAATTGCCAGCGTTGCAACGTCATTTGCATAAAATAATGAGTCGTGAGATTGTACGCGACCAGGGCATCATGTTGCTGCTCGGCTCTATGCGCGCGGAAGAACGGCTCGCTGCTTTTCTGTTGAACCTGTCGCAACGTTTTGCCGCTCGGGGTTATTCTGCTTCATCATTCAGGTTACGCATGACTCGGCAAGAGATTGGCAGTTATCTGGGCTTGAAACTTGAAACCGTCAGTCGTACCTTGTCATACTTTCAGGAAACTCGCTTGATTGATGTACATAACAAGTCTATTGAGTTACTTGATATGTCACGCTTACTCGGCTTGGTGGGCCAGCAACGCGCTACGCCTATTTGACTGGAGCGGGTGAAGGGGATCGAACCCTCGTATGCAGCTTGGGAAGCTGCCGTTCTACCATTGAACTACACCCGCGAAGAGGCAGATTTTACGCAGGTTACAGCGAATATTCAATTCAACAGTGGTATGACAGTTTTCTACAGAGCGGTTACACAGTGGAAAGTCTGCTTTAGGGATGAGTGACCGCTTGTGATCTGCGGATTCAACCACTCCTTGCAACACTTTCTCATTATGGTGCTATTTTTTTCGACCCAGCAGTTGCATTTAGTGGTTACCTTGTTGACAAGTAGTACCATGAAAGATCGAAAGGAATCTGTACTCGTATAATTCAAACAAACTGTTCGCCATTCGGGCAATAAAAATGCAGGGCATTCAATAGTCTCATTGGTAACCCTGCATCTTCTACTCCTGCATTCCGTTGGATGACCAGTTATGGCCGGGAGTGCCAATTAGTATATTGCGGAGACCGTTGGCTGCTATGCAATAAACTTCGGACTTACGCAGCCTGCAGCATAAAATCCACATGTACCGAATCAAATGGAAAGACGATTTTTCCATCATCGGTTTTATCCAGTAATCCGGCATTCAACAAAGCATGAACGTCAGTATGCACACCTTTAACATCGCGCTCAACCCGTCGTGCAACTTCGCGCAGTGACAGAGCACCTGCCCCGGTCATCGCCTTGAGAACATCCCATCTCTTTGGCGAGAGTGTGCGCCATAAATCCGCTGTGCTTTCAAAACTTCGATAAGCTCCTTGTGTCTTGCCAGTTTTTAGTGCGTTCAGAACGCGTGCATTAGCCTCTTCACGGCTAGTTACTCCGATCACGACAGTTTTCATTGCTTTCTCCATTCATCCACCTGTTGCCAAAAATCGTTGAGCAGTGCAGGCATTGTAGTAAATCTATACGGCAATTCGACTCCGTCCCTATGGTAGTGGTCGCCTTTACCGGCTTCATTGTCATAGCGCAATACACATTCGTCTTCTACCACCAACGACAGACTATATTTAAAAATGTGAGCACTGTCGCGTGCAGATTCTGGAACTTTCACTACCCGCAACTCAGCGAAAGCGTTGTCCCCCTGCTTAATCCGCTCATCTACTAACACTTGTGCTTTCATGTTGTAAATAATGCCAACACATTAGTATGCTGTCAATTTATTTAATTCGATTGGGATTAATTTGATTGGCTTAGAAGAGGAAATCACGATCCCGAACTTCACCGTATCAAACAAACCTCGTCAAGCCACCTTTCGCCAATGGCACGTTGTGGCCGATTTTACACTGTAAGTATCCGCTAACAATAACGGCTAGACTACTCTCGATTGTGGACATCCCAACGTGAATACTGCTTTACTAATACTATGTCTGCAATATGAAAAAATATTTAGGCCAACATTATTGTTCCCACAGTCACCCCGAAACTCGTAGCAGTGGTGAAACGAAATCAACAATTCAAGCAGTCTTTCCACTGTGTCACCCGCACTGTAGAAAACTGTCATGCCACTGTTGATTTGAATAATCGACGTAACCTGCGTAAATTCTAAGTCTTCGCTTGTGTAGTTCAATGATAGAACGGCAACTTCCCAAGATGTTTGTGTAGTTCAACCATACCATCAATGTTGAGTATTACAGGTATCCCACGTAAAATCCACGTTCTTATTAGTTCAACAAGAACCCTAACGTGATTTCAGTCCGCATCAACGGTTCGCCACAAATATTCGAGCACCCCATTAGCATCTCCGATCTGGTCGCCTCTTTGAACCTCACCGGAAAACGCATTGCAATCGAGTGCAACAGTGAAATCGTGCCTCGAAGCATGTTCACGCAAAAATTGTTGGCCGATGGCGACAAAATTGAAGTTGTCGTCGCAGTCGGTGGGGGTTAAACACAAAATGCATATTGGCCTGTTCGTACCCTTGCAAACTCCAGACATTTCGACATTACAAATCTTCGCGCAACAAGTTGCACTCCAAGACTGGCGCTTTTGAAATGATGGATTGTTTGGTATAAATATACTCATTTAGCGAGTCAGCTAATTTTATAGAAAGCATTTTTAACAATGAATCAAGACAATTTGATTATCGCGGGCAGGTCTTATTCCTCACGGCTGTTGGTTGGCACCGGTAAATATAAAGATTTCGCAGAAACAAAAGCTGCGATTGATGCCAGTGGTGCGGAAATTATTACGATTGCAATACGGCGCAGTAACATTGGGCAAAATCCGAACGAGCCGAATCTGCTCGAAATTTTGCCGCCCTCAAAATACACGTTATTGCCTAATACTGCGGGCTGCTACAGCGCTGATGATGCGGTTCGTACATTGCGCCTAGCGCGTGAACTGCTCGATGGACACAGCCTGGTTAAGCTTGAAGTGTTGGGTGATCCGCAATCGCTATATCCAAACGTAATTGAAACAATTTCAGCCGCAAAAACGCTGGTGGCGGATGGTTTTCAAGTCATGGTTTACACGTCGGACGACCCCATCATTGCAAAACAATTGGAGGACATTGGTTGCGTTGCGATCATGCCTCTCGCTTCTCTGATCGGTTCTGGCATGGGAATACTCAATCCGTGGAATCTGCAACTTATTATGGATCGCGTGCAAGTACCCGTGATTGTAGACGCCGGAGTGGGTACAGCTTCTGATGCTGCTATCGCGATGGAACTGGGTTGTCACGGGGTACTGATGAATACTGCGATTGCAGCTGCGCAAAAACCTGTGCTCATGGCTTCGGCAATGAAACAAGCTGTAGAGGCGGGGCGTTTAGCATACTTGGCGGGGCGCATGCCTCGCAAACTGTATAGCGCCACACCTAGTTCGCCCACCAGCGGCATGATCGCAAAAGCCTGATGGAACATCGTCATATTCGCAGCTTTGTGCTGCGCCAAGGACGTGTGTCTCCAGCGCAACAGCGTAGTTTGGATACTTTAATGCCACGTTACGGTATTGCCTACGCCGCTCAACCTTTGGATTTAGAGCTTGCATTTGGGCGTTGCGCGCCCAAAATTTTAGAGATTGGCTTCGGCATGGGTGAGCCTACTGTGAAGATCGCATTGGCTCATCCGCAAAATGATTATCTCGCGCTGGAGGTTCATCCTCCCGGTGTTGGCAGCCTGCTTAAACAGATTGATGCACAGGGGATAAAAAATATCCGCATTATTCAACACGACGCCGTTGAAGTTCTTCGCGATATGGTGAATGACGCCACACTCGATGGCGTGCATATTTTCTTTCCAGATCCTTGGCATAAGGCGCGTCATAACAAACGACGCTTGATTCAAGCTCCGTTCATTACCAAGTTAGTGCAAAAGATAAAACCGGGTGGTTACATTCACGTTGCTACCGATTGGCAAGATTATGCCGAACAAGTTTTGGCCGTGCTGAGTGCAGAGCCTTTGCTACAAAATACTGCTGCAGACTATGCTGAAAAGCCGGCTTATCGTCCGCTTACAAAATTTGAGCAGCGTGGTTTGAATCTGGGCCATGGGGTGTGGGATTTGGTGTTTCGGAGGAAGTAATATTATTAACTTTTCCCCTTCATAACAGCGCAGGCGGGAATGACAGCTCTTTTGAACCATTTGATATATCACTTTTAGCTTTTCACCAAAAATATTTCAAGCAAATCATTCAAAAATCTCTGTCCAAGCTGAGTCGGAGCAATTCGTTGTAAGTCTCGATACAGCAATCCACGCTTCTCTGCCTCTTCCAACTCGCGACGAATAGTTAACAAAGGCAAACTCGTACGTTCGGTAAACAATGAGGAATCGAATCCTTCATTCAAACGCAACGCATTCATCATGAATTCGAAGGCAATGTCCTTGTGCGTCACCTCATGTTCTTCCTGCAACGGTTCAGTTCGAGCTACCGCTTCCATATACGCCTGCGGTTGCTTATGGCGCATTTGGCGCAAGACCTTATCATGAAAACTGAGCTTGCTATGAGCGCCGGCACCGATACCCAGATAGTCGCCGAACTGCCAGTAATTCAGGTTGTGTCTGGCTCGACGGTGCGACTGCGCGAAGGCAGAAGTTTCGTAATGCTGGTAACCGTGAGCCGCCAGCTTTTCTTCAATTTGTTGCTGCATGTCGCTGCTCGCATCGTCATCCGGCAACTGCGGCGGGTTGCGATGAAATAATGTATTCGGTTCCAAAGTAAGGTGATAGCAAGACAGATGTTGCGGTGCGTATTGCAATGCGCATTGCACATCCTGCAACGCTTGATCCAATGTTTGATTGGGTAGTGCGTACATCAGATCGAGGTTTATATTTTCAAAATGCTGCTGCGCATTGTCAATGGCCCTCTTCGCTTCATCCGCCGAATGAATCCGACCCAGTGCTTGTAAGTGCTTATCGTTGAAACTCTGAATACCGAGCGACAAACGATTCACGCCGGCATCTTTGAAAAGCGCAAATTTACCGGCTTCTACCGTACCCGGATTTGCCTCTAAAGTAATTTCGGCATTTATATCCAATGGCAACAACATGCGCACTTGCCGCAGAATTTCTTCAACCGCTGCACCACTCAACAGACTCGGTGTACCGCCACCGAAAAAAACAGTGTAAACCTTGCGCCCCCAGATCAGCGGAAGTGCCATTTCCAAGTCGCGGGTCAGCGCAGCAACATATTCCTTTTCTGGGAATGCGCCGCGAGCCTCATGAGAATTGAAATCGCAATACGGACATTTGCGCACACACCAGGGAATATGGATATAGAGTGATAGCGGCGGCAGTGCTTGAAAGTTTGCCGTTTGCGATTTTATGCCAACAGGATTAAGGGGATGGATAGCCATAAAAAATATATTGGGGATCTTGCAGGGTGCAATTGCCAACGGCATAGCATCGTATGCCACGTCAACATATCCGTTGCATTGAAAAGTGTATGTTGCACCCTACTTAATTTTTAACTTTGACAGCAATATGTTCAATGCCTTGGCTCGATGACTGATCTTGGCTTTTTCTTCATGGGACAGCTCTGAGCTCATCTTTCCCAACTCCGGTAGCCAAAACATTGGGTCGTAGCCGAAGCCTCCGTCTCCGCGTTCTTCGTGCGCGATTTCACCGTGCCATTCTCCTTCGGCAATCAGAGGTTGTGGGTCTTCAGCATGAAGTACCAGTACCAGCACGCAATAATAATGCGCGCGCCTATCAGTCACGCCTAGCAAAGTTTGAAGTAGCTTATCGTTGTTACGGCGATCAGATTTTGGCTCGCCTGCGTAGCGTGCAGAGAGTACGCCGGGAGCACCACCGAGCGCTTCTACACAGATCCCGGAATCATCCGCCAGTGCCGGTTTGCCACTCAATCTGCTAACGTGTCTAGCCTTGGCAAGCGCGTTTTCTATGAAAGTACAATGCGGCTCTTCTGCCTCCGAGATACCCAGTTCGGCCTGAGTCAACACCTCGATGCCGAGCGGTTCCAGCATGTGCTGAAATTCACGCAGCTTTCCCGCGTTGTTGGAGGCAATTACAAGTTTATTCATTACTGCAGAGCGGCTCGCTGTTTTTCAATTATTTGCGTAATGCCTGTTTGCGCCAGATCAAGTAATGCGTTCATCTCTTCTCGTGAGAAAACGTGTCCTTCTGCCGTGCCCTGCACTTCAACAAAGTGGCCGTTGCCCAGCATTACTATGTTCATGTCAGTATCGCAAGCGGAGTCTTCAACATAATCGAGATCAAGTACCGGCGTACCCTGATAGATGCCCACTGAAATCGCCGCGATAAAATCTTTAAGCGGTGTTTCTTTGATCAGTCCTTTTTTCATCAGTCCGTTCACTGCATCGTGCAATGCAACAAATGCCCCGGTGATGCTGGCTGTGCGTGTGCCGCCATCAGCTTGAATCACGTCACAGTCCAGTTGAATTGTGCGTTCACCCAATTTTTTCAAATCGACTACGGCACGTAGACTGCGTCCGATCAAACGTTGTATTTCCTGAGTCCTTCCTGACTGCTTGCCCTTGGCAGCTTCGCGTCCCATGCGTTCACCGGTGGAGCGCGGCAGCATGCCATATTCTGCCGTTACCCACCCCTCACCGCTCCCTTTTTTATGTGAGGGAACACGCTCTTCGACACTGGCTGTGCAGATTACTTTGGTATCACCACATTCAATCAATACTGATCCTTCAGCGTGTTTAGTATAGTGGCGGGTAATATGAATTGTGCGGAGCTGGTTAGGCTGGCGTTGGCTAGGGCGCATGATATTGGTATCTCGAAGAGTTAAAACGGCAAGTATTATAACTTGCATCGACCATCTTAACGTTAGTCTAGAACCATGCACATTGGCTTTTCGGCTTTGTGCTCTTCCTCAATTTCGCTCAGGCGAGCAACGACAACTGTGGCATTGTCAGCACGTTCTTTTTCACGGAATAAAGCAACGTCGACTAGTTGATTCAAAGAAGTTGATAACGACTCCGCTGATAAAACTTCAGCTATTTCTTCATTAGACAATGGGCTCCAAAATCCATCACTACATAGCAGAAGTACATCGCCTTGCTGAATTAAAGTTGGAGCCGATGCCTCAACATACAAAATATCATCGACTCCGCCCAAACAATTGGTAATTTTGTTGCGGTCGGGATGAGTTCTCATTTCATCTTTGGAAATAATTCCCCAATCGGCCCACTGTTGAACGACCGAATGATCGCGGGTTACATTAACCACTTTCCCGTTGCGAACCAGATAAAATCGGGAATCTCCGGCATGCGCCCAAATAACTTTACCTTTTTGCACCAGTGCCGCAACACAAGTTGTGCCAGGACTGCCCTCTAATTCGTTTTGATGCGTGTAATCATTAATTTCTTTGTGACTACTTTTCATTGTCTCGCGTAAAAAACGTTCCGGTTCCGCGATCAAAGGATTGGCAGTTTTGGCAAATTCCTTCATAAAAGAATGAATTGCAATTTGCGCGGCAATTTCACCATACGAGTGCCCTCCCATTCCGTCCGCCAGAACCAATAGCAATGCTTCATCAGTGTAGGCGTAGGCGACACGATCCTGATTATATTTGCGACCACCAATTTGGCTTGTTTGATATACGGCGAATCTCATCTTTAATTTATGTAATTAATTCCCCAAATTTCTAGTTAAACTCAGGGACATTCGGCTATCGTAATATATTTAATCAGTTCAACCTATGACTTTCGGACTATTAAAATGAATTTTCCAGCAAGCCATTATCCTGCTGTATTTAAATATTCGCTTTCTTTTTCGAACAGGGCATTATGGTAGAATTCGCATAGTATGTCATGGACCTAGATTGACAGTTTAATGACGAAGTCGCTTTTATAATCAATAATATATTCTAATATTTAATTATTAAGATTTTTTCGCATATCTACCCATCGAGACAAGCGCTTACATGAATAATTTGTTATCAAAAATGCCCCAAAAATGTTGGGCTTATACGGCTTTGTCGATTTGGGCCGCACTCTGCTTTATTTTGTTGCATAAAACATCATACGGGATAGATGAAAGAGCTGCTCAAGCATTATTATTGATTTGGTCAATTGCAGATAATGTTGTCAGTCCCATCGTAACTTTGGGCTTCCCCGATTTTCGCGCCGTATTTCTTGCTCCGGTGGGCTTTTTATGGACCGGTGAAGTACTCCCTGCCAAGGTTGCCACTATCATTGTGATGGCAATCGCTACTTGGGCTGTGCACGCATGGCGATTGCACAAGGGGGAATCTGAGAGTTCCTTATTGGCTACGGGATTATTATTGATTTCCCCCTCGATTCTGTTACAGATTGACACCATTTCAGTTGCAGCATTTCTACTATTTTCTTTTGCGCTGGGTACTTGGGCCGATCATATTTATCGAGGTTCACCAAAGGTTTTTGGCGGGATGTACTTTTCCCAACTTTTTTTATGCTTCGTCACCATTACGCTTCACCCAATCGGTATCGCTTACCCTTTAGCCTTATTATGGACTTGGTATAAAGCCCCTTTAGACAAAAAACAGCAAATTTATTACTTCTGCGGCATAGGTGCTGTAGCCTTTATGGCATTGTCTTTAACCTTGGGCTGGGGGCACTTGGTTTGGCTCGTGAATCCTGTCAAGAGTCTTTCAAGCCTGCTGCTGGGAGTCCCACTTGATGATGAATTTGGTCTGTTTCGTTGGCTTGCCGGCATTTCCATCTTGGTTGTACTTCTCTTGGTGATTTGGAAAAATGCGCTTACTTTGTGGGCTGATTTGTTAGGTCGTACCCTGCTGATCGGGCTAGCGATCGGTATTTTTGTCGGGGATGACATTTTTGGAATCACCGCACTAACAGTCTGTTTGTACTGGGGACTGCCTTCATTGCTAAATTTATCTACTCATCCGCAAGGTGGCTTTTGGAGACAACGTGGCTTTGTTTTGATCCTGACCGTTTTCCTTGCTACAATCTGCATGTTTTCCAACAAATTGCGTTATCAAACTTTACAAAGCAATGATCTGTCTCCGCGCGATAGCTTGATTAAAGTACTTGCTGAAGATAGCGGATTATTTTCAATTGATGATCCATCTCGCGCCACCTCGGTTAAAAAGCCGATTCGAGTTGCCAGTCAATGGCCAGCACTCACAATGTTGGCTTGCCGATGCGATGCGCTGCCATTGCCACCACCTTATGCAAAGGACAGCGAAGAGTTATATACCATGCTAAATGGCATTAATTTTCTAATTTTTGATCCTCACGACCTGGATAATGCTTCACTTGCCCGCAACTTGGCTACCATGGAAGCGGGACGCACTGAAACAATAATATTGCAAAAGGGAGGAGTCATCGTTCAAGTCAAAACTCCACTTGCTGCGCCGATGCCCAAGCAAATCGCTCCGAGTAAATCATGATTTTTGAGATTCTTATTTTTGCTTTAGCAGGTCTGGGCGCTCTTTTTGTTACAGGTTATGCCGTTCACATGTTTGTTGGCGGCTTAGTTAGCACAGAATTGGAACATCAACTTATTATTATTGTTTGCGTCATTGCTGCTTTCGCCATGGCCTACATGGCATGGGATGTCGTACAAAGGCGATCTGGCAAAAGATAGGAGTGTTGCGCGGGTATTAAGATTCAGCTAGACTGTTACCTGTTTTTAGCTGTAGTTGTTCGATAGTAAGTGGAATATGATTTATATAATTCCGGGGGCTTAAAATAATTTCAAATGGGGGATGTGTTATGCCAGTAGAACTTCTTGTACCAATTTCAATTTTCTTGTTAGGTGTCGTAGTAGCTATCAAACTGGGTAGTATCGGCATCGAAAGAATCAAAGATAAATAGAAAGTTTCAAGTTTTTATTTATTACCGCCTTTAAATTTACTAGCTTTTGAACTAGTTAATTTAAGGCGGCCTTGTTTTTACATCTATTCATATCTCTAATCAGATCTCTAATTGGCATTTAGATCTGTCATAACTTGTATCCCTATGGCTAGCACAAACATTTTGTACCGGCATTTGCTTAAATTTCTTGTGTTATCTGCACTTTCTTTTTTCATTGGCACTATTCATGGCATGCTTCAGGTAATGCCTCCCATTCGCGCCTGGCTTGATTCTATTGGCAGTCCATACGGTGGCCCGGGACACATGATTGATCCCTTGGCTCATGCGCATATGAACTTGGTAGGCGGAGTCGTATTACTTGCTATGTGTGTCACCTTCTACTTGTTACCTATTTTATCCGGGAAGAATATTTACTCTGTGAAATTGGTAAAGCATACGTTTTGGTGGGTAAGCATTGGGGTTTACAGTTTTTATATTATTCAAATGGTATTTGGTATTTGGGAAGGAATTCTTCTTCACTCCAATGCACAAGACATTTCAACAGTGCATCGCTTTTATGGTCCAATCATGGCAGTTTCTGGCACCACAATGGCGGTAGGCTTTTGCACTTTTTTTGCAAATGTCGTGCTAACTGTTACTTCCGTTTCAACTGGCGAACCAAGCTAGCCACGTGCCAGCTTAAGCGGGTAGAGCAATATTTTTTCCTCTACCCCCAATTGAAGTCGAACTTGCAGGACGGTTGCTTCACCTTCTCCGATATCAACAGCACGTCGATATACACCTATCATTCCATCCTGAATTGTTTGCACCCATGGTGCAGATTCCCTACCACGAATTGAAACTGATATATCCGGTATCGGCCTGCCACGCGGGCCAGTAATAATTACAACTACTTCTGACATACCTGCAAGCGGAGGATTCGGATGTGTTTCTACCCTCACATCTGCGTCTTTCCAATGCTGTATAGGTATCGAGTATGTCACTTCTCCATCTCCACACCCTGTAAAACATAATGGAAAAATTGCTGTAGCGATCAAACACAAAATATATTTCATATATTTCAATTTATTGCTGAATGTAGAGTCGGAATGGTACCCGGTTAAGTTTTCTTTTCTGTTTTCTTGTCGAGCTCTGCATTATTTGGGAAAGACTTTCCCGATCGGGTCACCATAAAATATATAAATATTATTGCGACTGTGACATAGACAAGTGAACCTAAAAAGCCCGGATCTTTTACCCAGTCAACCCAATTTACTACAACCCCGGGGCGCAATCCCCAGAATGGAAAGCTCAATCCAACGCCCACCATCAACACACAAACTACCACCCCCATGAACCAAAATGGTACTTTTCCTTGTGACTCTGGAATTTTCTCAACCAGTTCCCAATCTTCCATTCCGCGTTTTTCCAGTCGCTCTTCGTTTGATGCATAGCCAAAATTATCTTTGCGCAGTTCACCCCAGCGACTTTCTTCGTTTGCCAAATCATTTTTTTTATCATTCAGATCCATTTCCATTCCTCCTATTCGACAAAGTGTTGCATATTAAAGCGCCCAACCCAACCATCCTTAGCCTTTACAACAACGACAAATGGATAAAGCCCCTTATGCAACTTGGGCAGTATCGAGATATAGACCGATGTGCGCCCTACGGTATTCAAATTTATTTTACTGTTGCTTAGAGTAAAGGACTCTTGAGGCAGGCCTTCTACTGAGACATTTAATTCTGTTGGTCGATATCGTTTGTTTGAAACCTCGACCCGATAATCTCTTGTGGATTGATTTTGGCCTGACGCCAAATAGCCTACAGCCAAATGATAGGGTTGGTATGACATGACACCCCAAGTTAGTAGTATCAAGCCCAAAATCGCAATGGGAGTCGTCCATCCTAGTCTTCCCATCAACGACATGGAATTATCGCGGAATTTTCGGATTTTGCGCTGCTCTCTTTGTCCAATCTCAAATTTCAACAAGCCGGTTTTGCCCTTCTTTGCCTGTAAAGTGTTGCAGGCATCAATGCAGTCACCGCAATTTATACAGCTGTCATAAATTGCGGTCTTGCGGGGATCGAGCGTAATAAAGCATGAAGTTACGCAATAATTGCATTTTTCGCATTCTGTTGCCCTGCTTGCATCGTATAGAACATGCAGTGTTTGTTCAGTTTTAAATGAATGCTGCCAGACCTTGTAGATGCAGGCAAAACGGCACCAAAAATGCCTCACCATAGAGATATCAATCAATATCATCAATACCCAAACCGAATATATCCAGTGCAGAGATCCGGCCAACCTTGGATCGTCTTTAAATGTTACAAACGACCAAACCACATCTGGCGGGTAAAAATATAATAATGGCAACAGCGCAAAAAACATTGCAGCGCCTAAAAACGCCAAGCCAAGCAATGTCCAATTCAGCAGCTTGTTTTTTGCTGCTGCAATTTTAATAGCTTCTCCATCCAGACTTATCTCGGCTCGCTTGCCCAGTAATCTGTGAGTCATATGATTCGCCCATTCTGAAACCGTATTTTGCGGGCAGGCCCAACCGCAGAAAACTGTTCCTGCGATCGAATATAGCGCAACCAGTACACTGACTATTGTTATCCACAATCCGGTAATCAAGAAGAAATCTGCGAACCATATTTGCCATCCCAATACGACCAGAGCACCGTTTTCAGGGTCTATTCGAAATAATCCTGACACAGGGATTATCACCAGCAATAACAATATCGTTATTTGCAGAGTTCGCCGCTTCCACTTAAATTTACCTGCCCCCCCACTGGGTTGCATGCTGATTATTTTAATTGGAATTCTTGACAGTTTTTGATTAGTTACTGAGGTCATCTTGCCTTTTTCCACCAGCATATTGTGTGTCAATCTAGTGACTTATTCCCGCCGCGATATCCAGCGGTGCAATGGCTAACAAATTTAATCGATACCGTTCTGCTTCCTGTCTATTTCCAGCTGACTCTTCCAGATGCCAGATTGAGCGCAAGGCATTGACGAATTTCGGGTAAATTTTTAATACTCGCTGCAAGGCCTCCCTTTCGCTCAACCCTCGTTGGCGCGCCTGTGCAAGTGACTGCAACATGCTATCAGCTAGTGCGTTTGCAATCCAGCGGTCTTGCGGATTTGCCTGATATGCCAACCAAATCAGATTTGACGCTTTGTCTGAGTCTCCCTGCATAGATGCTATCCACGCTCGTGTTGCTAATTCTGTTGCCACATAAGCGCGTCCAAATTTACTTTTGTCTTGTTCGCTAATTCCCAACAATTTGGTCGCAGTTTGAGGATCTGGGTGTTGTTGTAATAGCCACTGTAATTGTGTTGTCAGATTTACACTGCCTTCATATCGCGCGCGCGGTAGCTTGAATTCAATGTACGGAATCCATTCGTCCTGTAATGGCCCGCTCGTCGCCGCAATGGGCCCCCAATAACGCCCTAACCATGTCCAGACACTTTCCTCACCCGTTGCTTTGGTCTGATCTGCTATTGATAATCTTTGCAGATTTTGCAACATTCCACTTGCACCCCGAAAGTCATCTTTCGGGCCAACCAATGCCAGATGCATGCCATCAATAAACATCTGTGCTTCCGGGTACACACTCTGAAAGCTTCGCAATACTGCCATAATTGATTGAACATCAAATTGGTTTAGCGCTAGCCACTGAATGAATATTCCATCTTGATTAAGATGATTTTTGGATCGCTGGAATTCTTGCACTGATAGCAGCGCTCCCATCCCGGCAATATCCGGATGGAATAAATCACCCACGATGACATCATATTTTTGCCGAGACGTGTTCAGATAATGTCTGGCATCATCACGCCTTATTGTCGCTTTATCTAATACATTGTCGTTTACAGGTGCAAACCATTTTTTTGCAGCTATTAAAGCACCTTGAGACAGCTCTACTGCTGTTCGTTCCAAGTCGGGAAAGGGCAGTGAACCTGCCATTGATATTCCCGTTCCCAATCCCAGAAACAAAACGCTATGCGGTGAAGAGTGGAGCAGAAGTGCGAGACGTGCCTGATCCTTTTGAATTTCAACTGCACCGGGTTCTGATGATGCATCCATGCGCTGCAAATCACTCAAAAGTATGCGTTGTCCGTCTTTCTGTTGAATAACATGCGTAATTGATATTGCATCTTCATAGAGGAATAAATCTTGGCTGCTTGCCTCGATCTTGGGCATGAGTTCACTGACATGCGGCAGGTTTCTTAATGGCCAAGCTGCAAATAGCATCACTGCGAATATTATCCACACCCGGCGATCTTTTAACCAACTCAATCCCAAGGCTGTAATTGTCAGCCCGGCAATTAA
>CAIWKC010000053.1 GCA_903913145.1 uncultured Gallionellaceae bacterium
AAACATTTCACTTCAACTAAACTGGACGCATGGCTTCCAATTCGCCGGTTATTATGCGGCTCAGGAATTAGGCTACTACAAAGATGCCGGACTAAACGTCAACATAGAAGAAGCTGCACCTAACTCAGACCCGGTTCCGGACATTATCGCGGGAAAATCCCAATACGGAGTAGGAACAAGCAGTATCCTGCTGGCACGCGCGGCTGGCAAACCAGTTGTAGCACTTGCTGCTATTTTCCAACACTCTCCTTATGTTATTTATACCGCCGAAAATATAGAAAATATCCATTCATTGGCCGGGAAAAAAATTATTGTCGAATCTCAATCAGATGAACTGATTGCATATCTAAAAAAAGAGGGAATATCACTAGATAAAGTTCAACGCCAAGCCAATAGTTTAGATCCGAATGAGTTGATCAGCGGTAAGGTTGATGCGATTTCAGGTACTGTTTTTAACAAACCCTACGCATTTGACCTGACTCATTTTGGATACCGAACGTATTTCCCTCGAATGTCAGGAATAGATTTCTACGGGGACAATTTATTTACCTCAGAACTTGAAATTGAAAAGCATCCGGTACGGGCCAGTGCGTTTCTACAGGCAAGCCTGCGTGGCTGGCGATATGCCTTGGATCATCCTGACGAAATCATAGATCTCATTTTAAAGAAATATTCAACGCACTACTCCCGCGAATTTCTGCAGTTTGAGTCACTCCAAACGCTACCCTTACTTAACGCCGATTTAATTGATATCGGCTACTCCACCCCGATGCGTTGGCAACGCATTGCAGATATCTATACAGAAGCTGGATTGCTAAAAGGGCATTTTTCACTTGAAGGTTTTATTTATGAACAACATCCCAATATTCAAAATGAAACCGGGGACAATTATTGGCGGCCTGGATGGATCATTACTTTATTGATTCTCTTTTGTCTGATTTGCTTATGCATCATTTTTATATTCAAGTTAAAAAGAAACACAGGGGAACTAAACACGCTGAATCAAAGAGAATTGACAGACACGCATGTGTTGAAATTGCTCATGGACAATGTGCCGCTGGCTGAGGTGTTAAATGCTATTGTGCAATATGTACATGATGCTGACAAACAGGCTTTTTGTACTATTTTGCTGTTTAACCACAACGACAAGCAAATTCGTTTCGGCACGATCCCGGAAATGCTAAAAATGAGTGTTGATAACCTGTCCGCATTCGATTTGAACACGAGCTTTCCAGTGTGCGCTCCCACTCTTCAATCGGGAAATAGAACCATAGCCAAAAGTATTCATAGCAATCTGCCCTGTGTGAGATGTAAATATATTGCATCCAAAACCGGCATGGTTTCATGCTGCTCGGAACCTATCATTTCTTCCACGGGAAAAATGATAGGTGTGTTCAGTATTTTTCATCAAATTCCATATGAACCATCACACCATGACACCAAAGTGATCAATCAGTTGGCGCGTCTTGCAGGAATAGCGGTCGAATTCATTCAATCCAAACAAATGTTGCAACAGCAACACGACTTGCTTGCCAAAATTTCAGCTCAAATTCCCGGTATTATTTTTCAGTTTCGCCTTTATCCGGATGGCCGCAGCTGTTTTCCATTCATAAGCCAAGCTGTACGCACAACGTACGGGTTGGCTCCGGAAGATTTGCGTGATGACGCTACTCCATTTTTCGGTTACAGACATCCCGAGGATGCCGACCGGCTTGAGGAGTCGGTTCGAGAGTCTGCACGGTCACTTTCACGTTGGTTTATTGAGTACCGACTCATTATCCCCGGTCAGGGAATTCGTTGGCGCATGGGAGATGCGATGCCTGAAAAACTGGATGACGGAAGTATCATCTGGCACGGGTTCATCACGGATATTACCGAGCGCAAACAGTCTGAAGAACGCGTGCAGCGATTGGAACAATACGATGTTTTAACTGGCCTGCCCAATCGTGCATTGCTGAGTGACCGCCTGCAACAAGCCCTCTCCAAAGCAAAGCGCGAACAATCCAATTTTGCCATGATGTTCATCGATATAGACAATTTCAAACAGATTAACGACACCTTGGGACATGCCATTGGAGATAAACTACTCGCCAGTTCTGCAGAGCGCATGCATCTGTGCATGCGTGAATCCGACACTCTTTCCAGGATCGGATGGGATGAATTTGTCGTGTTGCTGCCCAATGCAGAGTCTGAACATGATGCCAATATCGTGGCCGAGAAAATACGTCAATGTATCGACATTCCATTTGATCTGGAAAACAACACGCTCAACGTCACGGTAAGTATCGGCGTAGCAATGTATCCTGATCATGGCGAGAATGAAATTGAACTTTCAAAAAATGCGGATCGAGCCATGTATTATGCCAAACAGCACGGAAAGAATACTGTGATGGTTTATCACGATAAAATTTAAGAATAAGGATAGGAATTAAGTACGGGGATATTCCTTGATGGCTTAAATGATTAGGGCGTGCTAGTGAAACAACTAGCCATCTGACTAAGTCAGCAATCTGCTAATTTATTGGTTATGCCATACCCCCTTCAATAATGCGTAACATGGCAAAGCCGCCTCCCGGCGTTCTGAAGTTCGTGGTCTGGCCCTGATAAAGCCTCGCGGCAATTAACTGAATTTTTCCATCATAGACATAACAGCGAACATCATATTTAAGCAATACGTGCTCTGCGTTTATTGTCACTGAACATTCCCCAGGAATAGCCAGTTTCTGTGCCACATAATCACCTGAAATAATTTCTTCAAACACGCGCTTGGTTATTTTGTCCCCACGATAAGCGCCCTTTGCACCATACCCTGTAACCGGTTTGAAGAACCACTGCTTGCGCTCGGTCCACCATTGCTCTGCATCTTCTTTATTCACAACGCGAGTTTGCGGTATACCTTTTTGCAAATCTTCGACATTGCACTCACTGACATTTATTGATCGTAAAAACTCAACGTCAGTTAATCTCGTCAAATTTCGTTTGTCAGCATATCTTGAATAGATTTCAGGATTTGGTGTAAGAACAACCTGATTGTTTCGATACGATTCGAGCAGCGCCGGATAATTTTTCAACGAGAAATCCGTGAGCCGATTATATATAAGGTCTATTTTCTGATGGTTCAGAAACACTCCCTCTGCTCGAATATCTAAGTCAGCAGGATCAGCGATTAAAGTGCGAATTCCTGCTTGTTCCAACAAGTTCTGTCCCAAGATAAACTCAGGATAAAGATATTGCTCAATCGGTTTTTCATC
>CAIWKC010000054.1 GCA_903913145.1 uncultured Gallionellaceae bacterium
CCGAGTTGCTGTAGGATAAATTGATACCGCTGTAGGGCAAGCCGATATTGTCAATGATAGAGGCAATCTCATGCCCGGGAATAATTTCCCGTATTACCCTATCAACTTGATCTGATATCAATGCTGTATTTTCAATCCTCGTTCCTGTTGGAGCACGCATGTGCAACTTGATTTGTCCGGTATCAACCGTGGGAAATAAATCGCGCCCAAGCAGTCCATACAAGCCGCAGGAAAAAAGACAGATGCTGAGGAAAACTGCCAAGAAACTTTTCCGATGCGTCAATAGATGGCTCAAGAAAAGAATGTAAGTGTTACGTAATTTCTCGAACTGCCTGTTAAATGCTTCGTGCACAGTAAATGTCAATTGTGCAATTTTGCCGTTTTCTTTCTGATGGCCCATCAGCAGCAAAGCCAGAGTCGGCACCAGCGTCCGCGACAATACATACGATGCAAGCATCGCAAAAACCACCGCCTCAGCCAAGGGCACAAACAAAAATTTGGCTACCCCCTCCAGGAAAAACATGGGCACGAATACGATGCAGATACACAGCGTCGACACAAGCGCCGGAATGGCAATTTCTCCTGCGCCTTCCAGTATCGCGGCATAAAGTTCAGTGCCCATATGCACATGACGTTCGATATTTTCAATCGTCACCGTTGCATCATCGACCAGAATACCTACCGCCAGAGCTAAGCCTCCCAGCGTCATGATATTGATGGTTTCGCCCACCGCATGCAGTAGCACGACGGAAGAAAATATCGACAACGGAATTGACACCGCAATAATCGATGTCGTGCGCCAATTTCCAAGAAACAGCAGCAACATGATCGCCGTCAGCGCTGCGGCAATCAGCGCCTCATGAATGACCCCCGTTACTGCTGTTTTCACAAATACCGACTGATCAGCAAGCAGGCTGACTTCAACATTTTTAGGCAACAATGGAATCAGCGTTGGTAGCTTTGCCTTTAGGTCGTTGACGACATCGATAGTCGAGGCACCTCCATTTTTATATACCGACATGAGCAAACCGCGCTGCCCATTTTGCCTGACGATATTTGTCTGCGGCGAAAAGCCATCTCGAACGTGTGCAACATCGCGCAAAAAGACTGTTGCACCATTTACTGTTCTAATAGGTATGTTATTCAAACCAGCTATCGTAGAGGGCGAACTGTTCAAACCTATGTTGTATTCGGTATCGAATATTTTTGCCGTTCCAGAAGGAAGCACTAAATTTTGACTTCCAATGGCATTGATAACATCGGCGGATGTCATCCCTTTTGCCCGAATAGCATTTGTATCAAGATCTACCGATATTAATCGCTGTTTCCCGCCATAAGGAAAAGGAATCGCCACACCTGGTATCGTCACTAACTGCGGTCTTAATGTATTCACTGCCAGGTCGAATATGTCTTGTTCAGGCATCTCTTTGCTTGACATTCCGATCTGAATCACCGGAACACTCGATGCGGTATATTTGATAATCAGGGGAGGAGTTGCCCCTGGCGGCATCATACGAAGCACAGTCTGTGACACGGCCACGATTTGTGAGATGGCCATCTGTATATTCACGTTTGGCTGAAAGTATATTTTGACGATCGAGATGCCGTTCAGCGATTGTGATTCTACATGCTCGATATCGTTGACTGTTGTGGTCAATATACGCTCATGAGTCTGGGTAATCCGGTCGGCCATTTCCTGGGGGCGCAGGCCGGTATAGTTCCAGATCACGCTGATCACCGGTATATCGATTTCAGGTAATACATCCACCGGCGTACGTAAAATAGCCAACGGCGTGGCAAGCACAATGATGATCGCCATCACGATAAAGGTATAAGGCCGCTTTAAGGCTAGTTCAACAATCCACATCTTCTGTTACCTTTTAACTGACCTCAGCGGTTCAGTGCTTGCATCTGCGGTGCCGCGTAGCGCGTTCCTGCTGCCACACCCACTGGTAGAATTTTATTAATCTGCTCAAAATCTGACTGCGTGAGCTGTACATCCAGCGCGGCAATATTTTCTTCCAAAAGTTTAATTCTCTTTGTACCGGGAATGGGAACGATGTCCTCGCCTTGCGCCAAAACCCACGCCAGCGCGAGTTGTGCGGAAGTGCAACCTTTTTTCTGCGCCAATTTGTCGATCTTGCGCACCAGCTCTAAATTTTTCCGGAAATTTTCACCCTGAAAGCGGGGAGACAAGCGGCGATAGTCATCAGCGTCAAGGTCATCTATTGTTTTGATCTGACCTGTCAGGAAACCTCTACCTAAAGGGCTGTAAGGCACGAATCCAATTCCAAGTTCTCGCAACGTCGGGAGAATTTGGTCTTCAGGCTCCCGGCTCCACAGCGAGTATTCAGATTGCAATGCCGCAATAGGATGCAAGGCGTGGGCACGACGAATCGTCTGTGGTGCAGCCTCGGATAAACCGAGATATCGCACCTTACCCTCGTGCACCAGTTCGGCCATTGTGCCAACTGTATCTTCAATCGGCGTATTGGGGTCGACCCTGTGTTGATAATATAGATCGATCACTTCTACCCCGAGGCGTTTTAAACTTGCCTCACAGCATTGGCGAACATATTCAGGTTTTCCATTGACGCCAAGAAACTTTCCATCAGGCGCACGCTCGTTACCAAATTTAGTAGCGAGGATGATCTTGTCGCGCCTGTCCTGAATGGCTCGCCCTACCAGCTCTTCATTCAGTCCAACGCCATACATATCTGCAGTGTCGAGGAAATTTACTCCAAGTTCTACTGCACGGTGAATAGTCGCGATTGCGCCGGTCTCATTTCTGCCGCCGTAGAATTCAGACATTCCCATGCAGCCCAATCCTTCAGCTGAAACTTTAAGACCTGACTTGCCTAGTTCACGTTGTTTCATCTTCATCTCCCAATATCTGCCTAAAAAAATTTCCGAACCAAAATTGTCTTAAAGATAATCCTGGCGAGTTGGTCGAATCACGATATCGCTTAGATAAAAATGTGCCGGTTGATTCACAATGAAGTGAAATGAATTTGCCACATCTTCTCCATGCAACAACGGGCCAAATTTATCCTCAAAGTTTTTATCGAGATCATCTCCGTATCAGGCCGCATCCTGAAAACCACTCACCACAATGCCCGGCTCAACCACCGAAACCCTAACTCCTTTTGGCCTAACTTCGCGATGTAACCCTTCTGCAAGTGCGTGCACAGCAAATTTTGTTGCGCGGTAAACAGCACAGAACGGTGAAATATGTCTACCTTCTACAACAAAGTTTCTTGAAATAAATTTCCTTGCTGTACCCTCCCGAATTCCAGATGTCGCCCCTGTAACAATTGCGACACTGAATATTGTTTAGCAATAATCCACTTTTCCTTAACTATTGTGTTATCGATCTTCTAAAGTTCCGACTTGATTCGATCAAGGAACCTGTCGATCAACTCTTCATTGCGGGAATAAAAAATCCACTGTCCGACCTTCTGCGGAGTGACAAGACCGGCTCGTTGCAAACTCGCCAAGTGCGCTGATATAGTCGATTGAGACAGATTTGCTTTCTCAAAAATCTTCCCCGCGCATACACCCAATTCAAATGAATGAGCTTGCGAAGGAAAAGACTTTTTGGGATCTTTAAGCCAGCCAAGTATTTCTCGTCGAACCGGGTGAGCTAGCGCCTTGATAACGTCGTCAAGGTCAGGCGAGGGTTGTTTTGTCATAGTGACAGCCCAGTATGCTAATAATAAAGGCTATGTATTTCGATGTTTTGCGAATTATAAATCGAATAAATTAGAAATACAAATTAGCCTTTTCCTACCGATTTCGCACCAAGAGGAAGTGCTCATCAGATACAAAAACTGGTAGCATGAACATAGCATTTATAAATATCTTTTTGAACTTAGCCAATTGACTACCCAACTCTCATATTCTCACTATGTCCAAACTACCCGAATTAAGAGAACTTGAACAAATTCTTGAATTGGGTCGTCATCATATGGAATCTCGAATTGCGTGTGAGGTCGTCGCAGGACTCAATCGCTTCCCGGTATATCAATTGACCCTTGGCAATCCAGACCCCAAGTTGCCTTCTATTGGCTTTTTTGGTGGCATACACGGTTTGGAGCTCATAGGCACGCATGTGTTGTTGTATTTTCTACGCAGCTTGCTCAGCCGTTTGGAATGGGACAAAAGTTTACATTTGTTGTTGCAGGATGTGCGGTTGGTATTCATGCCGCTAATAAATCCCGGCGGCATGTGGCAGTTAACTCGCAGCAATCCACAAGGTGTGGACCTGATGAGGAATGCGCCAATTGAAGCTGTCGAAAGTGTTCCATTCCTGCTGGGAGGTCATCGCATCAGTCCATACTTGCCATGGTATCGCGGTAAAGCCGGGGCTGAGATGGAGATTGAAAATATTGCGCTGTGCAAGCTTGTCCATGAAGAACTGTTATCGCGCTCTTTCAGTATAGCCGTGGATTGTCATTCAGGCTTTGGCTCACGTGACCGGGTCTGGTTTCCTCATGCACATACAGTTGAACCAATTAGTAAACTGGCTGATATTCTCCGGATGGAAGAGTTGTATCAACAATCTCACCCTAATAACAGATACCTGTTTGAACCCCAAAGCCTGCATTACCGAACACACGGTGATGTATGGGACTATTTGTTTTTGCAAGCGCAGCAAGATAAAGGTAAAACATTTTTACCACTGACGCTGGAAATGGGCTCGTGGTTATGGGTAAAGAAAAACCCGCGCCAATTTTTCTCCCGCCAGGGTATTTTCAATCCCTCTGTCGAACATCGCTTGCACAGAGTTCTGCACAGTCACTCCGACTGGTTTGACTTTTTAATTAGAGCTACCAGTAGTCACGACAACTGGCTGGCGAAGGGTCCCAGCCGACTTCGTTTACAAGAACGCGCCGTTTCGCGTTGGTACAGGCGATGAGCACATGGATATTGCTACGCGGATTGATGCGCGAGGCGCGCCATTGGGGTGACTTTCCCAACCAATTTAAACAGGTTTCTGGCGCCGGGCGAATCATCACTGTGGACTTTCCCGGCAACGGCAGTTTGAGTGATCAAACCAGTCCAAGTAGTATTGTTGATCTGGCTGACTATTGCCGTTCCTACGTAAATACGTTGGGCGTGCAACCTCCTTACCAAGTGCTTGCCCTGTCGTTGGGTGCCATGGTTGCTGTGGAGTGGAGTGCAATGCACCCTGCCGATCTTGAAAAATTAGTTTTAATCAACACGAGTCTTGCACCACTAAATCCGTTTTATCACCGGCTTCGTCCCGGAAATTATCCTGCTCTGTTTCGACACCTGCTTTGTGGTTCGATTCTTGAACGGGAAAGAATAATACTGAATCTAACTAGTACGCTGAAACGCACACCTGAAGAAGAATCGTTTTTGCTTGAGCAATGGCTTTCTTTTGCGCGAAATTCCCCCGTCTCTCGTGCCAATATTTTCCGGCAATTGCTTGCCGCAATTTCATTTCGCGCCGGCAAGGCGCCGCCATCCGTGCCATTGTTAATGCTAGCCGGACAACAGGACAGACTGGTAAATGTGAAGTGTTCAATCGCACTTGCGAATCTCTGGAACTGCCCTATTAAACTCCACCCAAATGCCGGTCATGATTTACCGCTAGATGATGGCGAATGGGTTGCCAGGCAAGTCAAAGAATGGATTGATGCAACCAGATGAACCAACTCTGCTCCTAAACAGCCAATAATGTATCAGTTGCCACTGATGTCTTTTAGCTCACTTATAAGCGGTTGACTTGAGCAAGGCAGCGAAATTATTTTTTGTGCCGAATTTAACAGCAATGGCGCTTCAATAGCAATGTTCAAAGCATTGGACAAACGACTTACAAATTCTGAAGGTGTTTTTGAAATGACCTCACTTGGTACTTTAAATTTGTTGATCAATCTCAAATTATCCTCAAAGCCATACGACACTACAAAGGGGTGCATCCCCGCGTTAATGGCTGCCAGATAGTCGCTGTATTCATCTCCACATGCAAATGAACAGGCTGGATTAATGTCAAATATCTGCCTTGCGCGTTTCATGTAATCGCTCTTGTTATCCTTCAGGGAAATACAGGTCACGTAGTCAAATTGCTCAATATCGATTCCGTGCCGTTGAAAAAGATACTTCAGGGTTTCATGGGGTTCAATTGTCACATTACGGGTAACGAGACCCACGCGAATATCTGGCGCATCCAGCAATTTTTGTAACAATGTATCTATGCCCGGGTATAAACAAGCTTCGAGCCGGTAGATTTGAGTCAATGTTTCACGTAACTGCTTGCGGCTCTGTTTGCCGAATTGGCGACGCAAGTTAGTTGGAAATTCCCGCAGGCCACCGATAAATTTCAGTAATTTCCGGCGTTTCTGAAATCGATCTATGTCGCCTATATCCATTCCGTGACGCAGAAAGGCCATCTCGATAGCACGAAAGGCATCGACAGTCGTGCCATCTGCATCAAAAATAACCAGCTTCTCCGAGTTTTTATACTGAGCCATGTTTACAATATTAGGTCAGTAATGTGACAGGGATATGAAACAGATTAGGATTGCTATACCGCGTAGTTATATACCGCAAAGTAATGGCAAACAGTGCCGAGTACGACAAAGCAATGCCAAACCGCGTGGGCATAGCGTAAACGGGAATCTAAAATAAAGAAAATGACTCCCGCTGAATAAGCGACTCCACCTGCAACCAACCACATATCTACTCGTGCTGACATAACCTCGACAAGCGGTATGGTCGCGAATAGCGCGAGCCAGCCCATAACGACATAGAGACCCGTCGAAAGCCAAGGCTTCTTTAGGAGATCGCAAATTTTAAGGGTTGCCCCCAAAATCGCCAGCGACCACACCAGCGCAAATATCATCCAACTCATTCGGCCAGACATATCTGATAGGGCAAAAGGTGTATAGCTTCCCGCGATGAACAAATAGATTGCACCATGATCCAGCTTGAGGACGATGCGTTTTGCACGGCTTGCCGGCAATGCGTGGTACAGGGTTGAGGTGAGATACAACATCACCATCGTCAAGGCAAAAATACTTGTACCAACTATTGCTGCATTACCGAAATGACTCGATGCAACGATCAGAACAGGGAGCGCCACAACAGCTACCAGCAGCGCTAAACCATGGCTGACACTGTTGGCAATCTCTTCACCCAAACTTTGGGTAGCATAGATCATAATTTATTGGAACCCCCTACTTGATTATAGATTGTACTCATTATGCAACATGAAGCATGTTTGTGTTCACTTCAAGTCAGGTTTTGCTTGAAATTTGTGATCACGATATTTGCGGCAGGACATTTCACAACTATTCTTTATCCTGACTTGCTGTTCGAAAAGGAGGAATGTAACTGGCGTACCATCCGTCTTGTCCAGAAATTTTCACGCTTGCGGGCTGCTGTTGAGAAATATTTTCATACTCCGCTAATTCATCCCTTAATACAATTTCGATTTCCTCAGGCTGGGTAAGATTGTGACTCATGACCTATCCTTTCGTTTTTTTGAAATGTTGAAATTATGTTTTGCAGTCCCTTTATAGACATACTAATGCCATATTCAAGTCTAATCTAATGAAGTTGCGAAATTATTACGCTTGGCTAGTCGTCAATGCATATCGTTAAAGCCAACAAATTATTTAAACTCTATCGGGTCGATGTCCAGTGACCAGCGAAGTTTTTGCGCCAAGATCTTATCCAGTAAAGGGCGCCATTCACGCAAGAAGTTTTGTAGTGACTTTCTGGTAGTACTTTGCACTAACAGCTGAGCCCGGCTATGGTTTGCGCGTTTTGGCATCATGGAGGGAACTACGCTGTAAATTTCAACTTGAAGTGACAATTTAATAGCTGCCTCACGGGCTTGTTTTAATAAAGCATAGAGTTCACTTTCTTGTTTACCTTCTGCGCGCAGCAGCACTTGAAATACGAACGGGGGAAATCCTGCTTGCTCACGTTCTAAAAGCAATGCTTGCGCCCAGGTATCATAATCGTGTGCACGCAGTGCCCTAAACAACGGATGATCTGGAAAGCCGGTTTGTATCAGCACTTCCCCGGGTTTGTCGGCCCGTCCGGCTCGACCGGCTACCTGCGCGAGTTGTGCGAATAGTTTTTCAGATGCTCGAAAATCTGCGCTATACAATCCGCCATCGGGATTAAGTACTCCGACTAGCGTTAAATTGGGAAAGTCGTGACCCTTTGCCAAAATCTGTGTTCCAACCAAAATGTCTACTTCATCTTCCTGAATCTGTTTGCGCATGGCAATCCAGCTGCCTTTTTTGCGTGTACTGTCCGTATCAACGCGCAAAATGCGCGCCTCCGGGAAGTGTGTTCGCAGTGCTTCCTCGACACGTTGAGTGCCAGCTCCGACTGGCTGCAAATCCGTATTGCCGCAACTTGGACACGCGTTCGGTACCCGTTCCTGATGGCCGCAGTGATGGCATCGCAGACGCCGGTCTTTTAAATGCAGCACCAGCTTGCCTGTACAATTTGGACAGCCGGAAAGCCAGCCACATGCGGTGCACATCAATACCGGTGCATAACCTCGCCTATTGATAAAAATCAGGCTTTGTTCTTTGCGTAGTAATCGCTCACCCAGCGCTGATAGCATGGAGGAGCTCAAACCTTCTTGCATTACCATGTTGCTAGTGTTGAGACACCTCACTTGTGGTAGCTGCGCTTGAGCGGCGGCTCGTTGATTTAATTTCAACAATTTATAACGACTGCTTTGCGCGTTGTAGTAGCTTTCCAATGAAGGGGTGGCCGAACCCAGCACGATGGGCACACCGCGGTGATTGGCTCTGAATATCGCAACATCACGGGCAGAATAGCGTAAGCCATCTTGTTGCTTGAAAGAAGAATCGTGCTCTTCGTCCACCAAAACCAAGCCAAGTTTGGGTAACGGAGTAAACACTGCCAAGCGGGTTCCCAGAACGATAAGTGCCTGTCCTGACTGCGCACGTAACCACTTGTTCATGCGTTCACTGTCACTCAGTCCGCTATGCAGGCTTGCCAACTCGGTATCGGGAAAGCGGCTGCGGAAATAATTCTCCAGCTGCGGCGTCAGGTTGATCTCGGGAACCAGCAATAATACTTGCTCACCGCGTTGCAATGCATTGTGCATCAGGTGAACGTAGACTTCGGTTTTGCCGCTGCCGGTAATACCGTGCAACAAAAAGCAGCAGTAACCTGGTTTTCGCGTAACCGCATCAATCGCCTGCTGTTGCGCTGCAGTTGGAGTGTGGACGCAGTTAAATGTGTGAGTGGCAATGGGAGTGGCAGGTGTTTCGCATGACTCGACCCAACCTGCTTCTATCATTGCTTTCAGATTGGCGGGCGCGCTGCCAGACAAAGCACGAATCTGGATGCCGCTCAATGCGCCATTTTGAAGAGCCTCAAAAATACGATGCTGTATCACGCGGCGCTTGGGTATTTGCGCCGGATCAAGGGTACGGCCCTGTACGGTCAGGGCAAAATTCAATTCTTGTTTGAATATGACAGGCTCTTGCGCACGCAAACGAGCAGGTAGCGCTGACATTACTGTCATACCCAACGGATGATGGTAGTAGTCGCTACAGAAACGCAGCAGGGTGAGTAATTCTGCGGGCAAGGGCGATACCTCATCCAGCACTTGCACGATAGGCTTAATACGCTCGGGAGCCAAATCCGAGCTTGCATTCAATTCCATTATGATGCCAAC
>CAIWKC010000055.1 GCA_903913145.1 uncultured Gallionellaceae bacterium
AAACGTTTGCCGTTGCAATTAGTTCGGATTGAAATGCACCAGCGATATTCTGCATGCACCTAGTTTCGTCGCACTCCTTATGGGCTAAATTCCGCGACTCCTTCATAAATATTTCATGAGCCTTTTGAGCAACTCGTTCACCAGAAAAAACGTCGTAAGTCCGCTGAAGACCATTGACTAAAGCTGTCTCCATAGAGCCAGTCAGATTCCTATCTTCATCTGGTACACGAAGAGGCATGAGTACAAGTTTTTCATTTCCAGAATCAACTTTTGTATTTTTTGCAGCGTTTCCTTGAATAGGAATTGCTAAAAGGATGAAGGTTAGGCTTATAGTGGCTAGACTTAGTGGTTTATAGAAACTCATGTTTTCGGGGCTATAAATTATGTTAGTTTGCCCAATTACAATAGGGCCGAGATTATTCTATCTGAATCACCATAGTTGAGAAACAACTAAACATGAACTGGGTAGGATGGTTTTGATACCCCTACATTTTGAGTAATAAACTTGACTGCCATAAAGCCGCCCTACACGAACTCACACTATTGGCCGAAAGGGTAAGCTGGATAAAGTTAACCTATTGCCGCCACTCAGTTATTCTTGACATGTATCATGCGCAGTCTGCTTAAGTTTAGAACCTGACCATCCTCTCCCCAGCACCCTGAATCTTCAATAAGTAGTTCTAGTATTTACTCGAGAGCCATTTTTAGCGAGAGGAGAGATGCGCATTGCGCGTTCAGGTGATGATGTCGAAAATGTACTTGCCATGGAAATATTGAAACCGACCAGAACCGAATAGGAAAGCTTCCCCCATATATCATTAATGCAGACGAAAGCGCATTCAAGCAGCATTCTGATTATGTCCCCTCAAAAGTTGCACATATCGCGCACCTATTTTGGGCTACAATGTAGCTCAAAATTGAATGAAGGCAAACAAATGGCTACCAATACCGTTGTCCGTGCGCGCATAGACGAGCACACCAAAGAAGAAGCTTCCGCAGTTCTGGCTGCAATGGGACTGACTGTCTCCGATGCTTTTCGGATACTGCTAACTCGTGTTGCACACGACAAGGCGTTACCGTTTGAACCGCTCATACCCAACGAAGTGACTATTCAAGCCATGAAGGACTCACGCCGTGGCGTCAATTCGAAATCATTCAAGGGTGTCGACGATCTGATGGCCGACTTGCATGCGAACGATTGAGCGAACCAACCAATTCAAACGTGATTACAAGCGTGAACTAAAAGGGCAGCACCGCACCACACTAGACGAAGATTTTATCGAAGTAGTAATACTTCTGGCGAATGACCTACCCATGCCAGAGCGATACCGCGACCACGCCTTAACCGGCGCTGGAAAGACTTCCGCGACTGCCATATCAAACCAGATCTGGTACTAATTTACCAGAAAACAGACGACATGATTTTTCGACTGACACGTATTGGGTCGCATACCCAACTCGGTTTGTAATGTCACCGTGAAGTCGTTATTTAAATATTCTCTGGGGTATAATGCGCGCCTTTAGAAATTACCAATAGGGACACACTATGCCTATTTACGATTATCGTTGTAGCAGTTGTGGCATACAAAAAGATGTCATGCAAAAAATGAGCGACGCCGAATTGACCGCTTGTCCTGAATGCGGAAAGGAAACCTTTAGCAAACAACTTACCGCTGCCGGTTTCCAACTCAAGGGGAGTGGTTACTACGCGACCGATTTTAAAAATCCACCCGCTCCAAAATGCGAACCGGCGGCATGCGCGTCATGCCCTGCCATGGCCGAGCACGCATGAAAAAATACTTACTGACAGGATTGCTGGTTTGGGTGCCGCTGGGCATCACTTTTTGGGTGTTGAACCTGACCATCAATATTATGGATCAGTCGCTAACGCTTTTGCCCGAAAGTTGGCGTCCGGATAATTTTTTAGGAATTCATATTCCGGGCTTGGGCGTGATACTGACAGTCGTCGTCGTTTTGATTACGGGACTGCTGGCGCGCAATGTTCTGGGCAAACGGTTTTTGGAATTGTGGGATTTTTGACCCGGCGCACCTATACATTTCCTCCCGCACATCGATCGGGACCTCGTTTTGGATGAGTATGGCGTTGGGGAATAGGGATTGGATCTGTGCGGCCTGCTCGGCAT
>CAIWKC010000056.1 GCA_903913145.1 uncultured Gallionellaceae bacterium
ATTCGTCCCCATTAGACGCAAAGGCCGTTCAGATCATGAATACACTTACTAGCCGAATAAGAAAAATGTTATGAAAAATACATATACTATCAGAATAAATTGTATTTTTGAATAAGGAAAAAGCATGAGTCAAACCATTGAAATAAAAGTACCGGATATTGGCAACTTCAAAGAAGTCGCCGTGATTGATATTGCCGTGAAAGCCGGCGAAACTGTGGAAAAAGAGCAGTGTCTAATTACGCTTGAGACAGACAAAGCGACCATGGATGTGCCCTCGCCTTCTGCGGGTGTGGTAAAAATAATTAAAATCAAACTTGGTGATAAAGTGGCCGAAGGGTCAGTTATTTTGACACTGGAAAGTAGCGAGGCAGCAGCACCCGCTGCAGTGGCCAGCAAACCTGCTCCACAAGCTGCAGCGCCAGTTGCACCACCCGCAGCGCCTGCGCCTTCAGCCGCAACCGCTTCATTCAAAAAAGGCGATATCCATGCTGAAGTCGTGGTGCTCGGTGCCGGCCCCGGCGGATACACCGCCGCATTCCGCGCTGCCGATCTGGGCAAGCAGGTGGTGCTGATCGAAAAACAAGCCAGCCTGGGCGGCGTGTGCCTCAATGTCGGCTGCATCCCGTCCAAGGCGCTGTTGCATGTTGCGAAAGTAATTGACGAGGCAGAAGAAGTCAGTCATCACGGCGTGACGTTTGCAAAACCGAAGATCGATATCAACGCGATACGCACCTGGAAAGAAAGTGTGATCAGCAAACTCACCGGTGGCTTGTCCGCTTTGGCCAAACAACGCAAAGTGCAAGTGGTCTGGGGCAAAGCGATATTCACTTCTCCCAATATGCTGGAAGTGACTACGGCAGAAGGTGTGAAGACAGTTTCGTTTGACAACGTGATTGTCGCTGCCGGTTCCAGTGTGGCGCGCATCCCCGGTTTCCCTTACGACGATCCGCGCATGATCGATTCCACCGGCGCACTGGCATTGCAAGATATACCGAAGCGCATGCTCATCATCGGCGGCGGCATCATCGGTTTGGAAATGGGTACGGTTTACAACGCGCTCGGCTCAAAAATTACGGTGGTCGAGTTGATGGATCAACTGATGCCCGGTGCGGATAAAGATTTGGTTAAGCCACTGCATACGCGCATCGCGAAACGTTATGAAGCAATCTATCTGAAGACTAAAGTCACAAAAATCGAAGCACTCAAGGAAGGCTTAAAAGTCACCTTCGAAGGCGAACAAGCGCCTGCTCCGCAGATTTACGACCGCGTACTGATGGCTGTCGGTCGCCGTCCGAACGGGCGTGAGATTGCTGCCGAAGCAGCCGGGTTGACTGTCAACGAGCGCGGCTTTATTCCGGTCGATAAACAAATGCGCACGAATGTCCCGCACATATTTGCCATCGGCGACATCGTGGGCGACCCGATGCTGGCACACAAAGCTGTGCATGAAGGCAAGGTCGCTGCAGAAAATATTGCCGGACACAAATCATTCTTCGAACCGCTGACCATTCCATCCGTCGCTTACACCGATCCTGAAATTGCCTGGATGGGACTGACCGAAACACAGGCCAAAGCACAAGGCGTCGAGTACGAGAAAGCCTCGTTCCCTTGGGCTGCTTCCGGTCGTGCGTTATCTATTGCGCGTGAAGAAGGCTCAACCAAAGTACTGCTTGATCCAAAATCACGCCGCATTCTCGGTATGGGCATCGTCGGCGTCAATGCCGGTGAATTGATCGCTGAAGGTGTGTTGGCGCTTGAGATGGGTGCAGATATGGAAGATATCGGCCTGACGATTCATCCGCATCCAACGTTGTCGGAGACGTTGTGCTTTGCGGCTGAAATGGCAGAAGGCACGATTACTGATTTGATTGCGCCGAAGAAGAAGCATTAATTGTCACTGTTCGTCATTCCCGCGTAGGCGGGAATCCAGCAAAACCAAGAACTTTCGCTTCGCGGAGACAATGCCTTAAAGGCATATTGAATAAATTCGCTGGATTCCCGCCTACACGGGAATGACGAAGCACAATGGACACCCTCACCCATTTCTTCTCCAGTGACCTCAGCCTATGGGGTCTATTTATTTCCAGTCTGCTCGGAGCCACCTTACTACCGGGCGGCTCCGAGTTAGTTCTGATCGGTGTATTAAAACTACACCCCGAATTATTCTGGCCCGCGCTTTTGCTCGGGACACTCGGCAACACGATTGGCGGCATGATTTCATTTGGCATGGGCAGAATGTTGCCGTTAACTCAAAAACTGAAGCACGTCGACAAAGTCCAGCGCTATGGCACACCAGTTTTGCTGTTTGCATGGGCGCCGATCATCGGCGACCCGCTTTGTGTCGCGGCCGGATGGTTAAGGCTCAATCCAATTTATGCCGCCATTTTTATGCTGATTGGCAAATTTGTTCGCTATGCGGTTATTGCTTTCATGCTTCCGTCAAGCTGAATTCCAACACATCTGTTTTTAGTTTTTGTGTATATTCCGCGCTTCAATAATCCAGCCAATCCCTAATCGGAAAAATTATGAAAAATATCTATGTTGTTCTACTGCTGTCTGCGTCTTTCGTTTCTTCATCCATGGCGGCAGACCAA
The DNA here is from genome assembly GCA_903913145.1 of uncultured Gallionellaceae bacterium. Taxonomy (GTDB): domain Bacteria; phylum Pseudomonadota; class Gammaproteobacteria; order Burkholderiales; family Gallionellaceae; genus PALSA-1006. The sequence goes on from CAIWKC010000056.1 coordinate 2,595, forward strand.
TCTAAATGGAGTGTTGGTGCGGGTTACGGACTTGACTACAATGGCGTTCTTGCACTGCATGCCGATTATGACATTGCAGATCAAGCCAACCATGAGCCCGTAAAAGTGCGAATTGGCTATGACCACTACACAAGAGACTTCGGTGGCTCTGCTAATTATGCTTGGGGATATAACGTCTACTATGGTGCCGCGCTTTATGATTTTAACAAGGCCATGAAACTGGACAGCAAAATTCACCCCTTTGCCGGGTTAGGGTTAGGTTTCGGTACGGCAGATTGCACTGGCAACTTGTGCGGATATCAAACCAACCCAAATGTCGGCGGGATTTATTTTATCGGCGGTGTACAGTATGACGTGAAAAAAGATGTCAATCTGGAAGCCAACGTCAACAGTTGGAGTGGGCTTACTCTGGGCGCAAATATTAAATTTTAATCAAAGATCAAATTGCCCGTCATTCATTCGCGCGCCCAAATCCGTCATTCCCGCGCAGGCGGAAATCCAGTGCTTTAATTAAATATGCAGTTTGTTTGACCAGCTTCGCAGGGATTATTAACGACTGGATTCCCGCCTGCGCGCGAATGACGGATGTTCTTGCAAGTCGATGCTGGAATCAAAAATAATGCGAGTAAGCCAATTGCACATCGGTTGAGTTTAGAGACGGATCATTTGCGTTACTTACGCCCTGACGCACTACATTCAAACGTATATTGTTTTGATTGTTGAATACGTCCCAAGCCAAGCTGCCCGTTAATTTAAAAGACCAGGCATCTTTCTGGTCACCCGCCACATTCCAATAAGTATTAGACACAACTTCGGTTCGCAGCCTCGGCGTGATCGTCCAGAGCGCGCCGAGTGTTGGGCCTACAGCCAAAGAGGATGACGATCTTAAACTGGTTACACTGTCTGCCAGAATGTAACCGCGCGCGTCTTCGCTTAAGGTGTAGCTCTTTCCGGCAGCGACCTGCAGCCGTAACGCAGTGGGCGATAGCCCATCGTTTTGCAATACTTCGCGCCTGATCGAGACGTTCAATTTGATCGTTTCAGGTTTGTACCATTCAGTTTGCACCGAGGGAGAAAACACATCGAATAAATCAAGCCGCTGAAAGCGAATCTGATTTTCATTCAAGCGCAAATACAGATCGCCAATATTCGAACTTGCTCCCGGCGCGAAGCCACCTTGCGGATCAAGACTGTCGTGATAACCACCGCGAAAATTCAGTTGTGCGTAATTCGCCGTTCCTACTTGCCCCACTGCCAAACCTGTGCGCACGGATCCATGCCCTTCATCCGGACGTTCTGCGGGTGGTTCTTTGTCTTTGTAATCGGAAGGTGCATCGATTTTACTGCGCAAGCCGGAAAGTTTTATCTGGCGTGCGGAAAGCGCTGACGCTTCCGCCTCGGAATGTTTTTGGTTGCGCTTATATTCAGAAACACCCAGACTCAAATCCAATATGCGTGCCTGCTCAGCAGCAGTCAAGGTGCTTAAATAAGCCAGTGATTGATCGTTGTCGATCAACGCCAGTGCGTTCTTTTTTTCGTCAGCCTTAGCCGGGTTGTAGTTTTGCACCAGCGTGTTGTATTGCGAGGGTCGGTAATGAATTTGCTCAATCAAACCCGGTTGCTGCTGAACCAGTTTGACCATGTCCAGCGGAATAAACCAGGGCTTCGCCTGCTCAATCAGATTCAGCGCCGGACGCGCCGCTTCAATTGTGGCCAGCAACATCAAGGCGCAATTGTCGTCGAAAAAATAATAATTCATGTAGGTGAAACTTTGTTCCCAAATGAATGCCAGCATGCGATCAATCTCGGCACCGGTTAAATTGGTTTGATATTCCCACAGGTCGCGATTTTCCAAATCCGAGTATTCGCGCATCTTCATGTAGTAAGGAACGAATACGAACGATCCGGGGTATGCTCCAAAAAGACTGCGCACCAAAAACATCACGCCCGCATCATTGCTTGCCTGTACCGAATAGCCAATCGTCGCATCGTTTAGTCGATTATATTCAGCGGGTTTTTCGCTATCGAAACGGATGAAAGCATGCCCGTACATGGAAGCAGGACTATTCAGATAAACCGAGGCAAAAATCACTGAGATCCTATGCGTGGCAATACCTGATTTCCATTTTGTAAAAACTTCGCAGGGCACAGGTGAATATTCTAAGCCCAGCTCTTGCATGCTGCGGCTTAAGAATTGGTAACGCGCGATCCAGCGGCACACATTGGGCTGGCGGCTGTTCTTCGCCATCGTGTCATCAAAGGCACCACGAATAGTTGCTTCAAGTTCGGCTTGCGGATCTTGCTTTCCATTGGGTGCCAAAAAATAAGTGGGATCATCCACCCGACTTGTGATTCCACCTATCGTAGGATGATACAAATTGATCTTGCGCCATTCCGGGCGTTGAAAAAGTTGTGCCTGATTTGCCAGCGCAAGCATCTTTGCGATTTCTGCGGTGTGTTGAGGGGAAGGCACTTCTGCATGGGCTGAAAAAGCAATAAGAAACCACCATGAGCTAAGGAAAAATATTCGATTTATCATCTGGCAGATTTTAAAAAATTGAGTCCCAACAAAAAACCGAGGTATTAGCCTCGGTTTTCTTGTAAAAATTGATCTAGATTATGAAACGAATGCTTGTAGTGTCTTGTTCATTTCGCCTTGTATAGCGGAAGTAGACTTCAGGCTGAAAATCGCCACTTGGTTAGTCTTCAGTGCGGCAATGGCTGCTTGACGGTCAGCTTGCTTTACACCATACATCTCAACCAACGCAGCCAAGTGATCGCCTTGACCTTGTGCCACTTCAACTGCCAACTGCTGTTTATTGAATTCGATGAAGCTGGCGATTTTGCCACTTACAGATGCGTCTGCGGGGCAGTTCAAAATACCGAAAGTTTGAGAAACAGTACCGAACAACAATCCGTTAGTTGTTGAAGCCAGAAGGTTGTAGACCAATCCATGCTGATCTTTAAATATCGTGGAGCCAACACCGCAACCCGCGGCTTCCTGGGTAGTGGATGCGAATGCACCGCTTGATGCCATTACAGTTAGGGAAAGTGCGAAAGCGGCTTTTGATAATGTTTTTTTCATAATTTTAGTCCCTTGAGTATGTGAATAAAATAGTAGCAGCAAGTACGAGTTTAATGCCGCAATTGTAAGGCTATCACAAATGCAGGCGACTTTGTCCAGTATTAAAATATTAAAAAGCCGGAGTACGGACTCCGGCTTTTGATCACACACGAAATTATTTTTAAGACACAAATGCTTGCAATGTTTTATCCATTTCAACTTGAATCGCATCTGTAGATTGATGGCTAAAAATTATAATTTGATTTGACTTTAAAGCAATCATCGCGGCAACTCGATTTGATTCTTTCACCCCATACATTTCCACCAATGCAGCCAAGTGGTCGCCCTTGCCTTGGGCAATTTCAATTGCCAGTTTCGGTTTGTTGAATTCAATAAAACTGGCGATCCTGCCTCTGACAGAGGCACCGGCCGGACAGTTCACCAGCCCGAATGTCATCGACACTGTATTGAATGTTGTCGTGTTGGTGGTCAATGCAAAAAGACTCCATATCAAACCATTTGTACTTTGGAAAATCATCGTGCCAATACCGCAGCCAACAGAATCTTGTGTCGTTGAAGCGTGGGCAGTGGTCGAAACCATTACAGTCAGAAAAAATGATAGTACGACGTTAGTAATTATTTTTTTCATACTTGATTGCCTCCGTGTGGATTGTAAATAAATATTTCTTTTGCATTGGATTAATCATAGCAAGTCAGGTTATTCAGCATCAGTTGAAGAGGCGTGTTTTTCCCCCGCAAATTAAGAAAAACCAGACCTGCTTGATCAGCTCAGTCCTCTCGGCAATAGCAAATTGACTCAATTTTGCAGCATCCCCAAGCCCCAAGCCACACCAAATCCATTAACGTCAGAAGCGACGATCCCTAGCCCGCCTTCGCAACGACTTGACGACAAATCAACGTGCAGCCAAGGAACATTTTTCTCTACGAAACGTTTGAGGAAACGTGTGGCTAGAATATGGTCTGCCTCACCTTCCAGCGTGCACTGCTTGATGTCAGCCACTTTGGAATCGAGCGCAGCTTCGTAATCTTCATCCTGCGGAAAAGCACACACACGTTCTCCGCATTGTTTGCCCACGCTTACGGCGCGATGAGCCAATTCATCGCTGGTGGCAAACACGCCGCTGTAGCGCGCGCCCAACGCCGCTGCCATACTTCCTGTCAGTGTTGCGAAGTCGATCATCAGGTCTGGTTTCGCTCGCGATGCCAGAGTAAGCGTATCTGCGAGCACCATGCGCCCTTCCGCGTCGGTGTGCACCACTTCAATCGTCGTGCCGTTCAGCGCGGTAACAATATCATTTTGCTTGTAGGCCTTGGGGCCGATATGGTTCTGCGCCAGCGCCAGCCAGCAATCAATATTTACAGGTAGCTTGCTTTCTGTTGCTGCGAGCAAGATGCCCAGTGCAACAGCAGAGCCGTTCATATCTTCGTGCATGTTGTTCATGTAACGCGCGGGCTTGAGGTTGTGCCCGCCAGTATCGAAACAGATACCCTTGCCGACCAGCGCGATCGTTTGTTTGGCCTTGGGGTGCTTGTAGGAGAGATGCACGATTGCGGCGTCTTCATCCGCACTGCCCTGTGCCACGGCAACGAAAGCACCCGCGCCCAGCTTGCGCAATTTTTTCAGATCGAATTCTTCATGTGTCCAACCCTGTTGCTGAGCCAACTTGCCGATATGGGAACGATAGTTGGCCGGGGTTAAGGTGTTTGGCGGCAATATAGTCAATTCGCGACACAGCAGATTGCCTTCGGCTTGCGCTTTGAGCGCATCAAATATCTCTACATCCCCTCCCCTTTTAAGGGGGAGGGTTAGGGTGGGGGTAGAAACGTTAATATTCTGTTGCGCCACTCCCATCCTGGCCTTCCCCCTGCGAGGGGGAAGGGACTGAGAATTTTGTGCCCCAAGACCTATCAGGTCGATCTTCTTCAAAGCTTTACGCTCATCTTTTTTCTTCTGCACCGGCAACAACGCACCATTCACCCATGCGCCATACACCGCAAGCTCTGCTTCACGTTGACGCTGCACTACGTCACCAAGGACAACGATGGTGATTTGCTTGGGCTGCTCTTCCAACAGTAACTGCAAAGCCTTGCGCAGTTGAACCTGTTGCGCGAAAGTTTCTTTTTCGAAATCAATCATCGCCCAAATCACAAAAGAACCATTTTCGGCACTGGCGCTCACTGCGGTCTTGGCCAGTTCGTCTGGCTTCATATCGCGGCGCTTTACCACGGCGGCCAACAATTCTCCGTGCGGGATATCTTTTGGCAGGGTTTTCGATTTAGGCATCAGCACGAGCAAATGTGTTGCATTCAATGTCTTGGGCAAAGAGGGAATCAGGGTCAGTTGTGCTAGCATTACGTCCTCAAAATTAGTCATTCAATACCGCGATTATACGGGCATTCACCATGCGCAATTACCTCGATCTCATGCAACACGTGCTAGACCACGGCACACTTAAATCTGACCGCACCGGAACCGGCACAACCAGTGTATTCGGTTATCAGATGCGTTTTAACCTGCAAGAAGGCTTTCCGCTGGTTACCACCAAAAAATGTCACTTGCGCTCAATCATCCACGAACTGCTATGGTTTTTGCAGGGCGAAACGAATATAAAATATCTCAAAGAAAATGGCGTCAGTATCTGGGATGAATGGGCTGACGCAAATGGTAATCTTGGCCCGGTGTATGGCAAGCAATGGCGTTCGTGGTCAACATTTGATGGCCGCGTTATAGACCAGATCAAAATTGCGGCCGACCAAATCAAAAACAATCCCGATTCGCGCCGTATTATTGTATCGGCATGGAACGTCGGCGAACTCGACAAAATGGCGCTCGCACCTTGTCATGCCTTCTTTCAATTTTATGTGACCGACGGCAAACTTTCTTGCCAACTGTATCAGCGTAGTGCCGATATTTTTCTTGGCGTACCCTTTAACATCGCCAGCTACGCCTTGCTCACTATGATGATGGCGCAAGTATGCGGACTGAAGGCAGGTGATTTTGTGCACACTTTCGGTGACGCACATCTTTATTCGAATCATATGGAGCAAACGCAATTGCAGTTGTCACGTGAACCACGCCCGTTACCGACCATGAAAATCAATCCTGACGTGGAAGATATTTTTTCATTCAAGTTTGAAGATTTCACCCTTGAGGGGTATGACCCCCACCCTGCGATCAAGGCGCCTGTAGCAGTATGAGCCGAATTTCCATTATTGTTGCGATGGCAAAAAATCGTACTATTGGCATCAACAATACTTTGCCTTGGCGTTGCCCTGCAGATTTAAAACACTTCAAAGCACTGACGATGGGGCATCACATGATTATGGGTCGCAAGACGTTTGACTCCATTGGTAAGGCCTTGCCGGGGCGCACAACAGTGATCGTCACACGTAATACCAATCTTTCAATCGAAGGTTGTGTTATTGCCCATTCGTTGCAAGAGGCCATTCATGCCTGCACTGGTGATGAAGAGATATTTATTGTCGGCGGTGCCGAGCTCTACAGTCTATCTCTTGATCTGGCTGATAAGCTCTATATCACTGAAATTCAACAGGATGTGCATGGTGATGCGCATTTTCCTGAATTCGATCACAGCAAATGGCAGGAAACATCGCGAGTCGTCGGCGAGCAAGAATTACCACAGCCGCTTTGTTATCATTTCGTCACCTATCAGCACAGCTAGCGCTTTTGTAAAAGCCAGCCCAGGACGTTAGTCATCAATGCGTTATAAAAAGTTTGACCGAAAAGCCCCTTGCCAGTATCATTCGCGCCCTTCGGAGAGGTGGCCGAGTGGTCGAAGGCACGCCCCTGCTAAGGGCGCATACGAGCTTAAACTTGTATCGAGGGTTCGAATCCCTCCTTCTCCGCCAAGTAGTCTGAGCCCTTTGCAAAAAGGGCTTTTTCTATGGCACAAGCCCACAGGGCGTGGGCTTTAGGCCAAGGGTCTATTCTCAGTTAGTGTATTTCCAGTTGTCTGCTCCATTTTATGCCCTCTATTCAGGTTTTTTACTACGAAACATGTAGAATATTCTTACTTTTCGGCAACTTTAATGTTCTTGGTGGAGATTTAAATCGATGGACGGTATTGCCTTATGGTGGGACAAGCTTGCACTGCAAACCAAGCTGCAGATTCTAATTCAGGGTTTCCTGATCCTTATTCTTGTCGCCACACAACAGTGGGTGTCAATTCAGTTTGAGCATCACGCGATCAACGCCGCTATTGTGCGTGCGGACACCGTTGCGGACGGAGCCATTAACGGCTTGAATACCCTGATGATCACTAAAGCTGGCGATGACGAAGTCATTAGTAATAAAGCGAGTCGTGCACTTTTCATCCAAAAGATGGGCGCGTCCGATGGTGTCAAGGAAATGAGAATCGTCAGAAGTAAAGAAATTAATGACGAGTTTGGTAATGGCTTGCCCCAGGAGAGTGCGGTAGATGATATGGATCGCGCTGTACTTGCCGACGGTATAACGACATCAAAAATAATTCATGACGGCGACAATGCCTGGCTCAGAACCGTTGTTCCGTTTGTTGCCACGAAAAATTTTCGCACCACCAACTGCTTGCAATGCCATGGCGTTGCTGAAGGTGCGGTGATAGGTGCTGCAAGTGTCACCATCGACGTCAAAGATGATCTTTCCATGATCAGAAAAGTAAATATCTTGATATGGAGCGGACAGGTAATACTTCAGATCATCTTATTTCTCGTTATCAGCCAGATTGTCCGGCGTTTGCTAAGCCAACTTGGAGGCGAACCCTCTTACGTCATCGATATTATCAAGGGCATCTCCAAGGGAAATCTGTCCAGAGAAATTGTAACGCGCCCCGGAGATAATTCCAGCATGCTAGTTGCCATGAAACAAATGCAAAGCAGCCTCAAGGAGACCATCGGAATCACGGCCAGAACAGCAGATAATTTGTCTCAGAATGCAAAACAACTCACTTCATCATCGCAGCAAGTTTTGAGTGCGTCAGAAAGCCAGAGCGAAGCAACTGAAGCTACCGCTGCGGCAGTTGATGAGATGGTCGCAAGTATCAGCTCTGTCGCGGAAAATGCAGCAATGGTAAGTAAAGTTTCAAGAGACGGTATGGAACACATACTAAAAGGCAACGCGTGTTTGACCCAATTGATAGGTGAAATTAACACGGTCGAATCTTCCGTGCAGGAAATCGCCAACTCGGTTTCTGAATTCATACACAGTACTGAAGCTATTACCAATATGACGAAGCAGGTCAAGGAAATTGCCGAGCAAACTAATTTGTTGGCACTCAACGCCGCTATTGAGGCGGCACGCGCCGGGGAGCAGGGTCGAGGCTTCGCGGTAGTGGCAGACGAAGTTCGCAAACTGGCTGAGAAATCTGCCCAATCCGCCCTTGAAATTGATCGGCTGACGATGACGCTAAGCTCTCAATCATCCGCTGTAGCAAACGCGATACAGCATAGCCAGAAGTCATTGCAAACCAGTCAAAATTGCCTTGAAAGTGTCTCTTCCGTATTGGGCGAGACTACTCACTCTGTCACTAACTCTACTTCGGGAATGGATAATATTGCCGTATCGGTAAATGAACAAAAAACCGCCAGCCATGAAATAGCTCAGAATGTTGAAAAAATTGTGCAAATGGCTGAAGCAAACAGGTTATCTATAGAGAAAAATACTACCGCTACAAATAACATGGAACATCATGTCGTAATGCTGCGCGAATCTGTTCGCTATTTTAAAATATGATTATCGAAAAGCTACCCATTTTAAAAAGCCCCGTGCTAGCGAATCCTGCCTCATAGTTCAAACTGGCTGGCCGGCTTTTACCAGAGTAAGGATTGCGAAACTGGCCAAGTGGAATGCGTAGTGAAGTTTCAGGACGCAGCATGCACACACTATCTTTTGCATAGGAAAAAAAAGCGCACACCTTGAAGGATGTGCGCTGAATAGATGTGCAAATCGTTGGGACTACCCGTCTTAAGGTTGACTCAGAAAGTCTCAACACGAACACTTTAATACAAAATTAATTAATTAATTGCCTAAATAGCTGCTTAAAACAGGCTCAATTCATCGGATAGACTGCAAACAAACTTTACTCAACTGTCGCTGCTCACTAGTTAATAGTCGTTTTGGTGGTTCTTGCGCTGGCTATTTTGTCACCCTCAGAATCCGACTGCAGGTAATATATTGGAGTTAAACTTTCTTTTGATTTCCTATATAGTTGACGTTGCGTGATTGCTCACCAATGCTAATCAGTTAAAATATATAAAAGTGTAATATTTCGATGAAATACTGATCGAATAGCCGTTTTTGATTCGAACGATATTATTCACCTATTCTAATGAGGAAAATTATGCCTGTTATGCAAATATACGAACGTCCGGTCACGCTGGATCGAAATGTGCATCAAAATATACGAATCAGTAGCGAAAGTAATTATTCATTTGCTCGTTCATGCCAGACGGCTGTTATCGCTGCTGTTGAAATGAGTCAGGCAATCAAAGACTTTCCCGTGGTTTTTATTAAAGAAAACAATAATTTTCTGCCGTTGGCCATTTTTTCTCTTAAACAGAGTAATAATCTGTTTGTCAATGACGCGGGCCAATGGACTGCCCGCTATATCCCGGCATTTATTCGACGTTATCCTTTCGTTCCAGCCATATCACCGTCACAAGATGAACAAATGACGGTATGTATCGATGAAGCGGCAAATTGTATTAATCAAGATCATGGTGACCTTCTATTTGTTAACGGAAATAATTCCGTTTTTCTGGAAAAAGCAATACTTTTCTTGCAGGAATACAAAACGCAAACCGATATCAGCATCGCGCTGGTCAAACAATTAGCCGACGCAGGTTTACTGGTTGAACAGGCGGCCAGCTTTAAAATCAATGATAGCCAATCTTTTGATCTCACGGGATTCTTTGTTGTAGACAAGGCTAAGTTAGCAGCTTTAAGCCCGGAATCCATCTATAGTTTGTTTAAGTCAGGGGCGCTTCACATTGCCTACCTGCATCTTTCATCATTGGACAATCTGGACAGGCTGGTATCTATGTTTGCAAAACGTTTGGCTGAGGCGGCCAAAAATGAAGCTTCTGCTGCCCCAAATGCCTGATGTTGTCGATAGGAATTATCACCGCACAATTATTACAAACGATTATCTATCTGGCTTGTATCGCTAATGATTAATGATATTAGTCACTTGCATGCAGGTTCTTGCTCGATAACTTTAGATTGAATTGCGGGATTAGTCGAATTTGGATTCCAAATATAAAACATTCAAATCAGGAGAGTTGTCCTAGAAAATCAGTAGTTTTATACCTAGAAAACTCAACATTAACGACGTAATATGCAATCTACAACTTAATCCCCCAAGAGAGTTGTTATGTTTCTCCTCCTTATTAGCGCACATCTGTAAAGATGTGCGTATTTTTTTAAGGCAATTAAATCAGGATAAATGTACTAGCCAAATAGGGCGGAATCTCTATCTTTTAAATCGCCATCATTTAGTAACATACATGCGGTTTCAATGATGCCAATAATTTCTAAAGGGCCCCAGGAGTCGGCATGCGCAAAAGTAAGATTGAAATTGAGTTTGAGATTGTTTTACTTGATCACCAAATTGAGAAACTCGCGATGAATGGAATTAATACTGAAGCTTTGCAGATCAGGCTTAAACATCTTCGCATACTATCCGATCAGTTCAGATCGAAGTTTTATGATGAATTTGAAGAATGTTCAGTCACAGGTAACGAGTCGCTTTTCTGAAAAAAGGGAATCGCATGTTTACTTTTATATTCTGGTTTCTCGCAGTATGCTTTTTTGCGAAGGCATTAACAGGTTGCTTCAAGAAAAAAATAGCTATTCGTCTAACAGTAAGCGTTACCCAAGCTTCGATAAACATTTGCCGGAATAATCTCTTCAAGCATGGCGTCAAATTCCATACGTGTATGAGTTCACTCTTTTCAATAAAGGCAATTTTGTACAATCCCTTGAGCGTGCGATTGGGTGCAAGAACAGTACTTTTGCACAAGTTGACCTTCAACTAACTGGATCACCCTTCCGTTTTTCGCGGAAGGTGGGCACGCAAGCAACTAAGCGCTTCAGTCAAAGCGGCATAGTGATCAAAAAATTCCTGCGTAAGTCTCAAATCCTCTTCTTTACTCGTTGTTTTACCATTCCCAACATTGAGCATGAGCGCGCGTAAAGCTTCGGTTAACTGATCATGAAATCCTGAAACTTCCTCGTCCGAAGCAAACGCCAGCATTTTATTTTTTGTGTTGTATTTCATTGCCCTGATTGTATATCAATCCGTTGTGCTACTAGTGCTTAGCTTCCCCGGCCCGTTCATAGTCGGCATTTTTCATTCCTCTAGGCAGCGGGGGTGGAGGTTCCGGTTTAAGCCGATTAAATCTGGCCACCTGCACAGTGTGCGGATTATGACATTCGGTGCATACCCACCACCTCTTCTTGCTGCCTGTAGCCCAAGATCCGATTCTTTTCCCGTGTATGCCTGCGCGCCAGTCAATATAGATATCACCATGACATCCACCGCATAACTTTTGCGGCTGGTTGAAACTTAACAGGTTTCCTTGCCGATCAATCAGATTGTTGCGATGATTTGCGCTGTGGCAATTGAGACACCACAATGCTCCGCGCCCATGCATTAACTTGAGTGAGTTCTCAACAATGTCCTGATGCATTCCGATCAACCTAGGCTTGGTATCCTTGGGGTAGCGTACCGTTTTACCCTCATGGCATGACTCGCATCCGTTTGGCCCCATATTAAAATACATGAGCTGCGGCTGTCTTGGTTTCACGACGGCATTGGCAAAATCACCGCGCGTATCGTCGGATATTTCCGGCATGTCGCCCATGGGAATCGTACCTTCAAAGGGATCTGCCCACCATAAAACAGCGCCTGTAGATTGGGAACATTTCACGTTTGGATAGCCATATTTCGGATTGGCGTTTTCTACACGGGTCACCGAAGAGTAACCTATCCTGCTTTCGAAACAGTCTGTGACAGGTTGCGCATTCTGTGTTTCAGCAGGTTTTACTTCAGCGGAGTGGGCACTGTTAAAAGCACTCATTCCGGCAACCAAAATAGCGCACAAGACGATTGAGACAAAGGTTGGCGATTTATACTGGAAATCCATTTCGAATATCTCCTTAAGCACCGCTTTGCGAAGCAACTGCCGATTTGTCATGCCTCACTTCGCCTGTCAATATACCGATGGCGCCTTTCAAAATAAGCGTCAGAGACAGGAATCCGATGGCCCAGACAAACAGCACGTTGAAAAACTCGATTAGCGTAACGTGGTATTCGGCATATTCACCCAGAGGGGTAGGGCTAAATGCGGGAAACACAAGCACCATCGGCTTCTCTGTCAAGATCGCGACGAAAACCACGAAACACACCAAGGGTAGCAAGCGGTCATAACTTCTTCTAACCTTGCTGAAGAGCAGCGCAACAAAGCTGCCCACTATCGCAACCATGACACCCCAAAACCAGACTACGTACATATTCAGCCCATTGTGGCCAAACATGGTGTATCTCAGCGAGCTGGCATGCTCTGTACCCGGATAAAGCAACGTGAAGGTCTCGGCAGCGAATACCAAAATGATTATGCCGAGGCTCCATGCAATGATCGTGGTCATCAAGTCTATTACTGAATCATTGATCACAAGCTTGGTGTTTTTTCTAATAAGTAGGAAAAGTAATATGATCAATGCCGGCCCTGAAGCACCCGCCATGCTCAGGAAAGCGAAGGGCAAGACTGCCGTATGCCACGATCCAATCCGGGCGTTACTGGCGAGTACGAATGCCGTAACGATGTGGATCAGCGGGCCCCATGCAATGGCCAGGAATACGATCGGTTTGAACCATATTGCCAATTGCTTCGCTTCAAACTTGCCGACATATTTTTTATAAAGCATGTAGACAACGCCTATCATGTTCAGGATCAAATAGACGTTCAGCACGATCGTGTCGTAGGCGAGCATTGAATTGGGAAAGTTCATGTAGCCTATGCCTGGCATGATGTGCCACGTCCGGTCCGGTCTTCCCATGTGAAACAGGACAAAGGTGATACCTGTGGCTACAAAGACCATCGCGACGATCTCGCCTATTACCGCAAGCTCCTTCATATCCTTGCGGTGATATAGGTAGCCAGGTGCCACGACCAGAACAGCCGCCGCCGCAACGTGCGCCGTAAACACGAAGCTGGCAAAAAATGATTCCAGCGTGATCTGGTCGGTCGCACCGGTCACGATCAGGCCTTGGGTAAATTGTAAATATGCTGTATAGGAGCCGACCAAAATGAAAAATCCCAAAAAGAGCAGCCATGCGTAGTATTTCGTGCCTCCCTTTATGGCATACGAACCGAAGTCCATTGCAAATGACAGCGCTGTTTTCATGTCGTGACCTCAGCCAATGTAATAAAAGAATTTAGGATAAGTGCCGGCTTCTTCCTTGAACCTGAAGACACGCTTGGTGGCTAGCACCTGCCTGACATCGCTATTGGGGTCGAGTAGATTTCCAAACTTTCTTGCACCTACGGGGCAAGCTTCCTGACAGGCGGGATTTCTGCCCTCTCTGGTTCGTTGTGCGCAGAAAGTGCACTTTTCCATCACGCCTCTCATACGCGGCCGGTTGCCAAAGTAGTGAGTCTTTGGATTCATTTCCTCGGCAGGCAGATTGGGTTCACCCCAGTTAAAGCGCCGTGCATGGTAAGGACAGGCAAGCTGACACATGCGGCAACCGATACACCAGTTGTAATCAATCAGCACCACGCCCGCATGATCACGGAAAGTTGCCCGCACCGGACATGCTTTGACGCAGGGCGGCTTTTCGCACTGCTGGCACTGGACCGGCATATAGAAAAAGTCTTTGTCCGGAACCAGTTCGTCGTTATAGTAATTTTGTGCATCCTCAGTGGAGAGGCCGGCAGTCTTATAGGCATTCCCGCCAACCTGAACACCGTAATCACCGAATTCGCTCTTCTCCGGATAGCCCTTGTCCAGCTGATCTGCGGTAAAAGCGATGTTGCCTTTGGGCATTTTCATCACTTGTATCCATTGCACCTCAGGATCATTGCGTGACTGGTTGTTTTCCTTCACACAGGCATGAACACAACGCCTGCAGCCTATGCATTTCCCGATATCGAGGGCATAACCGAACAGAACGCCATCCGGAGCAGGCGTGTTGGCTACCGTCGTTTTCTTCATGTATTTTGCGGAATAGCGCTTTTCCAGCCGCGCGATGGCCTTCAGCTTTTCCTCTTCGGACATCAACAGAAAATGTCCCTGGAAATATTCAGCGACGGTCGCATCAGCATCCGGATTGGATGCGGAGTCAACAGCCTCTGATGGCGTGGTTGTCAGCACCAGTGCAGCGGCGCTCGAAGTGCACACATGCTTCAGAAAATCACGACGCCCCTGCCGTAACTCATCTTCGTCTTTCAAATCAATAATTTTCTCTTCTGACATTACAGCCTCCGGCAACTGATGGTGTACAACGGAATACTATGCAAGTTCTTGGTAATGACAATTCAACAGCTCATCGAGCCGCTGTTTTTTTTCAGCGTCCGACATCAGAATCAACTGGTTTCCCGTCACGGCCTTTTCCTGTGAAACAATATCAGCCGCATATTTTTTGCTTGCCTCGTCACTCGATGTAGAGGACGCCGATATCAAGGTCTTGGTAGCACCCGCCGCCGCAACCATACCTACTGCCGCTGCCGCTTTCTTAAAAAATGACCTTCTAGAATTGACTTCCATATGTGTCTCCAGATTTTCACGGTTAAAAGGATAGAAAATCACGGTCATCCGCGCTGTCTAACGTTTTTTGTTGTTTATGAAGCGAAATTCATGTCGAAAAAACTGTTGCACGTCGTATTTCGTTTCTTAAATTTGTGCGCATGCTACTCCTCCTTTTCACAATCTTACACCCCCAGTTTTAGTCAACTTTTAGTTATTTAGCGTATTAGAATTTTATGTATTGCTTGCACACCTGCACTTTGCAAATTGCAAATTATTTAATAAATACATAATGTTATAAATATCCAAAAACGTGAATTAAGTCGGTCTATTATGTGCATTAAGAAATTTAATTATTGATGGGTAGTTGAAACGAGGTTATATTTTTGCGATTAGTTGCCCGTGAACTATTTATTTATAACCATTGCTTGTTACACCATGAGGTGGTTAGTTAATGTCCTTTGGGGTGAGGTAGAACACGAGCCACCCAACGCTCCGCTAGCCGTTGCAATGGGAATATTGTCTGCGCCTGTCATTGAATATGGAGGTCTGCATTTCATACTGATTTAATTCTTTCTTCAGTCAGCCTAACACGGCATTAAGTACAATTACTGACCAAGTATGAATAGACTCCGACACCTCAGGTATAACGATATAACCCGTATGAGCTACTGAAAAAGAACGGTAGTATTTTATTGATCATAACTGCAGTATTAATATTATTAAGGCGCATGTAAATCGACTGTTGAAGCGGCTAATTGCCAGCGGGTGAGCCATGATTATCGGCACACAGGCTATGCGCTGGAACGTTATGTCCACACCTCGCGTTATGGCTTGTGCCGAAAGTCCTTCCGCCGTTAAAGACGATTTGGTATTCGAAAATGCAGCAGAAAATAAAATTGTGCCTAGCCACTCATTGCTATGTATAATTATTATATGTTTAATATTTTTTTCAGCAACTTTTATTCAAAAACCACAAAGGAGAAAAAATGAAATCATTGATTTCTTGTGTCATCGTATCAGCAAGTCTAACCTTAGCCGGTTCTGCATTAGCTGCGGATCTTCCTTCATTTGCCAAAGCTAAATGCGGTGCATGCCACGCACTCGACAAAAAACTCGTCGGACCAGCGTATAAAGATATCTCTGCAAAATACAAGGGTGACAAAGATGCAGCTAGCAAGCTTGCTGCAAATATTACCAAAGGCGGCGCATTTGGCTGGAAACTAAGCAATATGCCACCTAAAGGCATGGGAGCCAGCGAAGCCGAAATCAAAACGATGGCTGAATATATTGTAGGCATTGCACAATAGTTAGTTTTGATTTTTTAAGTTATTGAATCGAACTAAAACTAGAATAAGTTTTACAAAGCCACTGCCCCGAACATGCAGAGCCAGTTTGTGAAAACTGCCATCTAATTGGTTCCTAAAAAGTCTTGCTTGCCGGTGTTTCCATGGCAATCCAGAGCCCCTGCCGGGATGGAGAAATCACAGAGCCAGTAGAGTCCATTCAGTTGTTCTTCGGAAAAAGTGTCTGGCCTGTAG
>CAIWKC010000057.1 GCA_903913145.1 uncultured Gallionellaceae bacterium
CCCGTCAAACTTATTGCACCCAAAACTGTACCTTCGGCAACAACGTGGCATAGAATGCAATTTGTACCGAGGAAGCTTTTATCCGCCGCCAAGGGCACTACAACCCGAATGTTGGGTTTGTTTCCATCTTGCTGAATTATTTGATTCTTATTGCTACTGATCGCCAAGCGGTCGATTTCATCCCCCGAATTTTCTTCCGGCAAACCTTGGCCGAACGAGTCTGCTACCGGTTTCCCTCGCACCAAATGAAAATCGGTCACTTCATCCTGGCTTGTCATTTTTTTAAGGAAAGTGGCACGGCTATCAGCTTGGCTTATTGTGCCGTTCAACATCATGCCGTTGAGTGCCAGAAATGTTTGCATCGCGCTGTTTTGTAAATTTTGCGTTGCGCTTTGTATCATTTTTGATTCAAATTGCTTCGTGATCCATATCTGAGCTGTGGTTAACACTACCAACAAAGCGAGTTGAATTGGTATTTGCAATTTGTTGCGAAGCGAAAGCCCTTGCCACCAACCATTCATTTGCTTCTAGCTCCTAAATTGAATTTACCCTGAATTATTTCAGGACTTAACATGCAATAGCGGCAACTTGTAATATTTCTTTAATTTATTCAAGCTAGATAGGTCATAAAGCGCATAAACTAATTGAAATTGTTTTCCAAATTCTTTCACTATTAAGCGCACGAAGATTCATGCAGCTTTATGCGCTTGCCTTTAGTTTGATATTTGGGCTAATGTGTTACTGACGTTGCGGCTTGAGCTCCCGGGATCACTGCAGGTTTAGCACCTGTGCCCAATATTTTTTCTGCATCGTCTTTTTCCGCGTCCACGTTAATGGATCCGCCATCCTGTTGCGCTGCCTCTTCTGCTTTTTTATTCAACACGATGATACTGATACGTCGGTTAATCGGATTAAATGGATCGCTTTTATCGAACAGCACTGCCGACGAAAGTCCCACTACCCGAACTACTTTTGCTTCGTCCATACCACCCGAGATTAACTCTCTTCGAGATGCATTAGCGCGATCTGCAGAAAGATCCCAATTACTGAATCCCTTTCTGTCAGCCGCATAAGGCTGTGCATCTGTATGTCCGCTTAGACTCACTTTGTTAGGCATTTGATTCATGGTTTTGCCAATTTCTTGCAATATCTCTTTTGTGTAAGGCTCAAGTACTGCGCTGCCAATCTTGAACATTGGTCTATTCTTTTCGTCCACGATCTGAATGCGAAGTCCCTCGCTGGTTATATCAAGCAGGATTTGACTCTTGAACTGCGCTAATTTGGCATTGCTGTTAATGGCATTTTCAATGCTTCGTTTCAATTCTTTGAGCTTTTCCAGTTCCTTATCTTTTTCCAATTTCAGCAACTCTTCAGTTGCTGCTTTAATTGTGATCATCTTCTTTTCGGAGGGCACGTCGCCATTTTTTACCTGCCCGGTTGATTTGGTCAGGTCGGTTCCGCCGCCCTTGATAATGCTTGAACTATCCCCGCTTCCACTTCCACCGGCCAGTGCAACCCTGAGTGGCGTTTTAAAGTATTCTGAAATGCCTTTCAAGTCGCCTTTTGCTGTCGAGCCCAAAAGCCACATTAGTAAAAAGAAGGCCATCATTGCAGTTACAAAGTCGGCGTAAGCGATTTTCCATGCTCCACCGTGCGCTCCTGCCGCCACTTTTTTGATACGTTTAATGACGATCGGTCGTTTGTCTTCATTCGCCATAGTTTATTTCCAAAATATTTTTGAGTTATGCACTTGGTAATTTTAGTTGGCACAAGGATTCTCAAATATTAGCTTCACCCTTTGTTGACTACCCGCTATTATCGTTTTTGTTTCACGTGTTCTTCCAGCTCTGTAAAGCCCGGGCGATCAGTTGATACCAATACTTTTCTGCCGAACTCAACTGCCATAGCCGGTGCATATCCATTGAGGTTGGCTAGCAATGTAACTTTAATGGTTTGGAACATTTTGGTGGACTCTTCAGCTTTTTGCTCCAAAAGGCCCGACAGTGGCCCCACGAATCCATATGCCAGCAAAATTCCGAGGAAAGTTCCCACCAGCGCGTGGGCGATCAACATACCCAATTCTGCCGGAGGTATACCTACGGACTCCATCGTGTGAACGACCCCCATCACAGCCGCAACGATCCCGAAAGCTGGCATACCGTCTCCAAGCTTGGCAATAGTGTGAGAAGGCAGCAACGCTTCATGATGGTGAGTTTCGATTTCCATATCCATCAGATTCTCAATTTCCATCGCATTGAGATTGCCGCTAACCATTATCCGCAAGTAGTCTGTGATAAATTCGACGACATGATGATCTGATAATATTTTTGGGTATTTTGCAAAGATAGGACTTTCATTGGGTCGCTCAACGTCACCTTCGATAGACATGAGGCCTTCTTTTCGAACCTTGCCCAACAGTTCATAGAGCAACGCCATCAGCTCCATATAAGTATCTTTGGTGTATTTTGTTCCTTTGAAGCAGGCTGGAAAACCTTTAAGGGTTGCCTTCACGGCGCTCATTGTATTACCAACAAAAAATGCCCCTCCCGCCGCGCCCCCGATCATCAATAATTCAATCGGCTGAAACAGTGCTCCCAAGTGGCCGCCAGCCATGGCAAATCCACCGAAAACGCTGCCGCAAACAATAATGTATCCAATAATCACAAACATAGCTCAGGCTCCATAAAGTCTCCACACTTTAAATTGATTTCACTGTAGATGCTCATAAATTCCCTTCTTATACGAGTCCAATGTGACAATTCTGTGGCATTTTCATGCATTAATCAAAATCCCAGTGCGGAATATACACTTTGAGAGATGTTGAAGTCTCTAGGCTTTTACAATTTAGTGCCAATTTTTTCTAGTTTCACCAGCTATATGGTAGTTTTACATAAACCCGTTTTGACGATTACATTTTGCTTAATCTTTGTCTTTTTATATATGAGAGGATGTCTGATTTTTGCGTAGGATAATGTCTTACTCGTGGAATTGCTCCTTTTATACCCTGGCGTTTTACTATTTTCTTAAACCTTTAATCTGCCTATTTTTAGTTTTAGCTGAATAAGTTTGCCTTCGTATATCTAATGATAAAATGACTATCAATTTAGGGAATATCAATGACTACTATTGTTGCTGTCAAAAAAAATGGGGTTGTGACTATAGCCGCCGACACGTTAACTACTTTTGGAAATACACGTTTGCACGCTTTGCAAGATAACTCGCACGACAAGATTTTGCGAACTGGGGATAATTTTATCGGAGTTTGTGGCAGCGCTGCCCACCATTTGGTTTTAACCAGTTTGCTTTCTAAATCACCTGACGTTCAGCTAAACAGCAAGGCGTCAATCTTTGAAACCTTCAGAAAACTGCATCCAGTTCTGAAAGAAGAATGTTTTTTAAATCCGAAAGAAGATGAAGAAGATCCCTACGAATCGAGTCAAATCACCGCACTGATTGCCAATGCCTCAGGCATTTTCGGAATCTATTCCATGCGGGAAGTATTCGAATACACTCAATTTTGGGCTATTGGTTCGGGACATGAGTTTGCGCTTGGTGCAATGCACTTCGCCTATAAACAAGTTGAAAATGCGGAGGAGATTGCCCGCATTGGCCTTGACGCAGGTATAGCCTATGATAAGAATAGTTCTGCACCCATCACGCTCTACAGCGTTAAGCTTAACCGCTAGTCTGACTCGTCATTCTCTATCTATTCCACTTTCGCTTGCGGAATTTTAAGGTCGCCTACACTTACTATTTATGGATATTAGTATGCACATAATAAGTATGCACATAATATTCAATTCGCCCAACTAATCGAGCGGAGATAGTCAAGCCGTGTCGCGATAAAAGCAACACTCTGCTGCAAAATGAAAGCGCTCTTCCAACAACTCAGAGCGCAAGCCAGCACGCCTTTTTCAAGCACGAAAGCCTATCTCCTGCCCGACTTAACCAAGCCGTGAATCAGCACCAATTATTATAGGTGCCGCCCACCGCCTTCCACCATCAATTTGGCTTGTTAATGCCTGGTGTTGGGAAAGGCCAAGTTGCAGCAGGACGCACCGGAGCAGGGGCCGATGGAGCCAAAGATGTTACTGGTGCTGCTACTGCTGGCTTTGGAGCTGCTGGCTTCTTGGCTGCTGCGGCTTTTTTAGCTGCTGGCTTCTTGGCTGCCACTGCTTTTGGAGCTGCCGGCTTTTTAGCTGCTACTGCCTTTGGAGCTGCCGGCTTCTTGGCTGCTACTGCTTTTTTAGCTACTGGTTTCTTGGCTGCTACTGCTTTTTTAGCTACTGGTTTCTTGGCTGCTACTGCCTTTTTAGCTACTGGTTTCTTTGCTGCTACTGCTTTTTTAGCTGCCGGTTTCTTGGCTGCTACTGCTTTTTTAGCTGCCGGTTTCTTGGCTGCTACTGCTTTTTTAGCTGCCGGTTTCTTGGCTGCTACTGCTTTTTTAGCTGCCGGTTTCTTGGCTGCTA
>CAIWKC010000058.1 GCA_903913145.1 uncultured Gallionellaceae bacterium
CCAAGATTGAATAAAAGGACTAGTTTTTAACATTTTCTATTCGATTTAATTTAATTTAATCATAACGTGGCTGTAATGGTGTTTAGGGAAAATTCAAAATGAGCAATCAATTTTTTGCAATTGATGCGCTTGAAAATGTTTCATATGAAACTTTATTTTTGAAATTTGACCCTGGAGATCATCACATGAAAAAATCCGTATTTGCAATTGGTTTGCTAGGCTTGGCAGTTGCAAGCTCTGTTTTTGCAGCTGAACCTGAAGGCAGAAAGCCTGAGGGTATTCGCCATCTGGATCACGTATTCGTAATCGTAATGGAAAACCACCATATCAGCCAAATTCTTGGTAATCCGAATGCAAAGTTCATCAACGGCTATGCAGCATCGGCCAACTTGGCGAACAATTATTACGGCGTTGGACACCCAAGCTTGACCAACTACCTTGAAATCATTGGCGGTTCAAATTTCGGCATCGTTAATGACAATTCGCCAGCTTGGCATAGCTCTTGTGCATCGGCTATCTCGCTGAGCACTCCGCAATTGGACGGCGGCACATATCCCGACCAATGCCCGATCGCTGGCTCTGGCTTGGACGCAGAGACACCTGCAACTGATATCAAAAATGAAGGAAGTGCGTCAAATCCGATCTATAACGACCCAATCAAGCCAGCCTATACCATCGGTAAGTCTATAGCCGACCAACTGGTTGAGGCTCGTCTAAGCTGGAAGAGCTACCAGGAAAACCTGCCACCGTATGGCGCTGATGGGGTTAATAACAGCGACGGCTTGGTTTCCAACCTGACTCAAGCCGAACCAGGCATGGCAAAGCTTTATGCGGTCAAGCATAATCCGTTCGTTTATTTCGCAAACGTTCAAGCCAGCGGCCTGAAGAACATCGCTGGTTTTGATCGTCTTTTCGCTGATCTCAAGGGTTTCGATGCGCCCACCTTCTCGCTGATCGCGCCGAACCAATGCCATGATCAGCACGGCCGCGGCACAAGCGAAGTCGGCACCGGCTGCTCGGTTGACGCCAACGCTATCGCTCAAGGCGACGCAGGATTGAAGACAATCGTCGATGCGATCCACGCTTCGCCTTCGTTTAAGCATGGCCACAATGCTATCGTCGTAGTATGGGACGAGAACGACTACAGCTCTCTACCTAACCAAGTGTTGACGATTGTTGACACGAACTACGGTGCCCATGGTGTGACCAGCAATGTTAAGTACAATCACTTCTCATTGCTGAAATCGATTGAAGCTGGGCTCGGCTTACCTTGCCTGAATCATGCTTGCGATGAAACTGTACCAGTGATGTCTGACCTATTTTAATTTGTACGAAGTAGGCCAAAAGTAATCGAAATCAAACTAGGGAGCGAATTTATTTGCTCCCTATTTTTTTCATTTGAAAACTATTTTGTATAACACCTCATAGCTAGTCATAAATTGATGTATTGAGTTTTTTAGGTTCACTGTTATAAAGTTAATGTAGTTGCATCTAAAGTCAGTCTGAATGTTTTCCACTGCTTGTGAAATTCCTTTAGGTGTCTAGAATGATTTTTCATAATTCCTTTTTGAATCATATTGATATTGTCAAAATTCGCACCCTTGCTCAATTCATCAAGTAGATGTAGCGCCACTACATTGTCGTTGACTCTGCCAAGTGTATCTTGTAATTTCACCAGAGCTTTAGCCTGAGCATTGTCAGAGTTTAAACCGGACAATGATGTTAATAACTCTGAACTATACCGAAGGTTTTTACAAGCTATACGCAACTTATGCAGTTGTTTATTATTAAAATCTTCATGAATTAATTTTCCGCGCAGCAGAATTTTCCGAGCGTAACCTTGCAAAATTATTTCAGAATTATGTAGCAAACTATCACTATTACTAAAATTCTTCCAATACTCACCATACATCCAAGCTCCAAATCGAAGTAAGGTCCGTTGGAATTCTGCTGAAAGCAAAATAGATTCAACCAATTGATGACTTAATTGGCGATGTTTTTCACTTTCTCTTGCAAGCGTGAGTTTCCATTCGTTAGCATCACTATCCTTTGAAATAGATGGCAAAATTTCGGCGACAAATACATCCCACTCCCGAGATCGCCCTAACTCAGTCCCAATTTCCTCAACATGCTTGCTAAGTGAATCCAGTTCTTCATCTGAGTGTAACTTTGAAGTCATGTTCAAAGCAACGCGTAAGCGGCGTAAAGCAACGCGAACCTGATGCAAATATTCATCTTCTGCATTACTTATGGCTCCTGGCACATTGACTTGCAGGTGCAATAAACATGACCATATCATGCTTTGAAAAACATCTTTAACCGGTGTCTCAACGTCAATGTTGGTAATTTGCGCTTTATGAACAATTGGTTTAACAGGAAATTTAAGGCGATAGCCGTATTCCGCTTTACTGGTTGTTTCGATTTCCAATGGAACAATGTCGAGCAAAGCCAAAGCCAATCGAAAAAGCTGTAATGGATCCCCGG
>CAIWKC010000059.1 GCA_903913145.1 uncultured Gallionellaceae bacterium
AAACAGTTGCATCCAGCCGGAATCGCGCTGCGAAAGCGAATCGGAGTGGTCGTTCCAGATATTGATTGGTGCGCCAATGGCACGGTTAGCGACGGTCATCACAATGGGCAGACCCAAGCCGGAAGCGTTGTAAACAGCCTCGACCATGAACAGCAGGCCCTGCGAAGCGGTAGCGGTATATGAGCGCGCACCTGCGGCAGAAGAGCCGATAGCTACCGACATCGCCGCGAACTCACTCTCAACATTGATGAACTCGCAAGGAGTAAGTTCACCGGCTTTCACCATCACACCCAAGGCTTCGACAATATGTGTTTGAGGAGAAATCGGATAAGCGCAGATCACCTCTGGGCGGCATAGTGCGACAGCTTCAGCAACTGCTTTACTGCCTTCAGTCTGTTTAAGCATGAGCATTCCCCATCATCTTTTCCTTCACCAGGTTGTAGGCTTCAGTAGCTGCTGAAATATTGCCTTCGGCTACTTTACCTGAAAATTTTTCATTGATCGCCATGATGACCGATTCCAGTTTGAACATACCGGATAGCGCGGCAAAACCGGCAATAAGTGGTACATTCGGGATGGGGCGACCAATATGCTTGCGGCCTATTTCGGTGGCGTGCAGAGTGCAAAAGCGTTCTGCTTTGCCCTCTTTAAGAATATCGCCCAAGCCGAGTTCTTCAAAGCTGTGATTCGAGTTTAGCAATACGTAACCGTCTTGTTTCAATCCGGCAAAGACGTCTATTTGATGCAGTAGTGTGGAATCTTGAATGATGAGCGCATCCGGCTCCATGATGGGTTCGCGCAAGCGGATTTCTATATCGTCTAAACGGCAGAAGGCAACGACCGGCGCTCCAGTTCGCTCTGAACCGAAACTGGGGAATGCCTGCGCATGACGACCTTCTTCAAAAGCCGCAACTGACAACATTTCGGTGGCTGTAACTACGCCCTGACCACCGCGACCATGAACTCGTATCTGGAACATCTGCATGCCTCCCTTACGTGAAACTCGCATTGCGATTCTGTCGTCCCCTTCCATCTAGAGGGTCGGGAAGGGGAAAATGGGTGCCACGAGTTTAATTTTTTTCGGGGCGGCACAATTGCCATGCCCTTTAGTTACCTATAATCGTGGGATAATATTACGCCAATTCGTTCATGTATGTTGGCGAGGTCTCTTTTTATACCTAAGTTTTTTCACCCCAGGGTTTTATAAGATTTTGTGCTACACCCAAATGATCCAATATGCGTGCAACCACAAAATCCACAATATCCTGCACGCTTTGCGGGTGATGGTAGAAGCCGGGATTAGGTGGCATGATGACAGCACCGGCGTGAGAAAGTTTGAGCATATTTTCCAAGTGAATACTCGAAAAGGGCATTTCACGCGGCACCAGTATCAACGTGCGTTTTTCCTTGAGCATGACATCGGCGGCACGTGCAATCAGATCATCACTGATCCCGCCGGCGATCTTGCCGAGCGTTCCCATGGTGCATGGGCACACCACCATCCCATCTCCCGGGTTGGAACCGGAGGCCATGGGTGCGTACCAGTCCTGAATGCCGAAGACTTTTAACTCACCGCTGAATTTGCTGAATTGTTCAGCGAATAATATTTCCGCATCCTGCGGGCGGCTTGGCAGGATGAAATCCAGTTCTTGTTTGGCAACCATCTGCGCAGCTTGCGAATAGACAAGATGAACGCGTTGACCGCTTTGGAGCAGACATTCAAGTAATCGCATTCCGTAAGGAAGGCCGGAGGCTCCGGTTAAGGCTAGCGTGATTGTTTTCATAAGAATAAAGAATTCCTAAATCTGTATTTGTGGGAGCGCAATTTATTGCTCGATTTTATTGCAAAGTTTATCGCGCAATAAATTGCGCTCCCACAATATGTTTCTGCTGAAAAAGTTTTCGGACTTTTCACGTGATTTTGTGGTGTTGCTGCGTATTATCCATGAAACTCG
>CAIWKC010000060.1 GCA_903913145.1 uncultured Gallionellaceae bacterium
GCTGGAAAAAGAAAGAGGAAAGTTTCCTGAACCCGCTTTCAGAGTAAGTACTTTACCGGGAACAGGAAAACAGGCCGTTGTAGAAGGACAAATAAACGGCATGCAGCTCCAGCCAGGAGCCTTAGCTCGTTGGGGGAATGGTGCGCAAAACTATGAGCTGTTCAAGTCTGAATCATTTTGTCGTTGAGCGAGGCTTTGACGTACGTTATTTAATGACCTAGTTGCTTGGTTCCTTTAAATAAAATAGTTAAAGCGGGGGAGAAAATATGGGAACAGTATACAGTGTGATGGTCACAGGTGTATTCATGGCCGCACTGGGCGGCTTGTTGGCGCTATTTCTAGCTATTGCCAATAAACGACTCTACGTTTACGAAGATCCACGCATCGAACAAGTCGAAGAATTACTACCTCATTCCAACTGTGGCGCTTGTGGCACGGCTGGCTGCCGTAATTTTGCCGAGCAAACTGTCGAAGGCAAAATTGATCCGGCTTGTTGCACTGTCAATACATCCGAACAAAACAAAGGTATCGCAGCGTTACTTGGCGTTGCGATGGGTAATGTTGAAAAGCGGATAGCGAGATTGGCTTGTGCAGGTGGCAATCATGTTGCCAAGATGCGCGCGAATTATTCAGGACTTTCATCATGTCGCGCGGCGGCGGTTTCTGGTGGCGGTGGTAAAGGTTGTGCGTGGGGTTGCCTAGGTTTGGGCGACTGTGCAGATGTATGTGATTTTAATGCTATAAAAATGGACAGCCACGGTTTGCCCATCGTAGACAGTACTAAATGTACTGCATGCGGAGACTGTGTTGATATTTGCCCCAAGCATTTATTTTCTATTCAGGGTGTATCGCGCCAACTTTGGTTGGCTTGTCAAAACGAGTCAGATCCGGACGCAGCAGAAGCCGTGTGCGAAGTTGCCTGCACCGCGTGTGGACGTTGCGTCATGGATGGCGCAGATGGCTTGATTCACCTGGAACGCAATCTTGTTGTTATTGATTATGAGAAGAACGCCAGCGCAAATCGTCATGTAATAGAGCGATGCCCTACAGGCGCGATTGTATGGTTTGAAGGCGACCGAATCATTAAAGGCAAGTCAGCTAAAAAAATAATCCGTATCGAACCGTTACCTGCAACTGCTGAAGCATAGGGGGAATTATGTTGAATAAACTCAAGCAATTTAAATTGATCGGTGCTGCAGTTGACACCGAAGGAAGCAAGACAAAATATAAATATCCGGGTGTGAGAGACGCCATTGATGGCAACACAGCCGTTATTTTGGTGGAACGCGAAGCCTCGCAAGGAGCGGGGGCTTATCCGATTACTCCTTCGACACAAATGGGCGAATACTGGGCGGAAGAAGTCGCCAAGGGGCATCTTAATGCGGCAGGAAAGCCGCTCATATTCATCGAGCCTGAATCTGAACATGCAGCGGCAGGCGTGACCGCAGGCCTTTCAATGACCGGGTTGCGCGCAGTAAACTTTACCTCGTCGCAAGGCTTGGCGTTCATGCATGAGTCGCTTTACGCCGCTGTCGGTAAACGTTTGCCTTATGTGTTGAATCTGGGCTGTCGTGCAATTACAAAAGCATCGTTGAACGTGCATTGCGCACATGACGATTACCATTGCGCTGATGACACTGGCTTTATTCAGGTCATGGCTAAAAATGCACAGGAAGCAGCCGATCTCAATATGATCGGACGTAAAACTGCCGAGCTTTCACTCACGCCTGCTATTGTGGCGCAAGATGGTTTTTTGACCACGCACTTGATTGAACCCATGCTGGTACCGGAAAGAGAGTTGATCGCCGAGTATTTAGGTGATGGTGATGACATTATCGACACGCCTACGCCTGCCCAGCAAATGCTTTACGGACCGAAACGTCGCAGAATTCCATCAATCTGGGATGTTGATAATCCAATGATGACCGGCGGAGTCGCCAATCAGGATGTTTATATGCAAGCAGTTGCAGCCCAGCGTCCGTATTTCTTCAATCATATTTCTGCACTGTTCGATCAGTCGGCTGATGAATTTCAAAAATTGACAGGTCGCCGATATAACCGCATCGATGCCTATCGCTGTGATGATGCAGACTACATTATTCTTGGCCAAGGCAGTATGACGGTACAAGCCGCAGCAGTTGCAGACTGGCTGCGCGACAATCGCAAAGTCAAAGTGGGCGTAGTCAACATCACGATGTTTCGCCCATTCCCCGGAGACATGCTGGGTAAAGTTCTCAAAGGCAAGAAAGGTGTTGCCGTGCTGGAACGTACCGATCAGCCCTTGTCGGAAGACTTGCCGTTGATGCGCGAGGTTCGTTCCACAATTACAAAATGCGTAGAGAATGCACGCGAAAATTCGTACCCAGATTATGCTTCTTACGACACAGCCAAAGAAATGCCGTCGCTATATTCCGGCTGTTATGGTTTAGGCTCGCGTGACCTGCAACCTGAAGGTTTGATCGCTGCTGTAGAGAATATGTTGCCAGGTGCGGCACATCGCAAGTTCTATTATTTGTCTGTGGATTTTGTGCGCGATGAATCGGCTAATCCGAAACAGGAAATTCGCCAGCAGGAATTGCAAGCCGCCTATCCGGGCATCAAAAATTTGGCACTGCGCGGTTCGGAGAATCCAAACCTGTTACCCAAAAATGCCATTGCTGTGCGCATGCACTCCATTGGAGGCTGGGGAGCAGTGACTACCGGAAAAAATCTGGCAATGACGCTGTTTGAATTGCTGGGTTGGGATATCAAGGCAAACCCCAAATATGGCTCCGAGAAGAAAGGTCAACCGACAACTTATTATCTGTCGGCTGCGCCGGAACCCATTCGCATCAACTGTGAATATACCAATGTAGATGTAGTGCTGTCACCTGACCCGCAAGTATTCTTGCATACCAATGCACTTGAAGGGATGAGATCAGGCGGTGTATTCATCATTCAAAGCAATTTGGCGAGTGCGGAAGCAGTATGGGAAACTTTCCCGATGCGCACACAGCAATTTATTGTGGATAAGAAGATTCGTGTTTTCTATCTGGATGCGTTCAAGATCGCACGAGAAGAATCCAGCAATTCTGACTTGCAATTACGTATGCAAGGCAATGCATTCCAAGGGGCTTTCTTCCATGCTTCCGATGTGAAAGAGCGCGCAGGATTGAGTGAAGAAACTTTGTTTACTGCCATTGAAAATCAACTTGAATCCAAGTTCGGCAGCAAGGGCAAACGCATCGTTGAAGATAACCTGCGTGTGGTGCGTCGTGGTTATGAAGAAATATTTGAAATCAATTCTGCGCAGATGAAAATCGGTCAACGCGCCAAGGCCGTCGGCAAGGTGGCTCCAGCGTTGCCTATCATGCTGAGTCGCTTACCTGAAGGGGATGGCGGCATCTCTGACATACACCGTTTCTGGGAACAAACGGGTAGTTTTTATATGAAGGGCCAAGGTTCGGATAATTTGGTCGATCCTTTTATGGGGCTTTCGGTTATTCCAGCGATTACGGGTGTGTATCGCGACATGACCGGCGTTCGGTTTGAGCATCCGGAATGGAAAGCTGAAAACTGTACTGCCTGCGGTGAATGCTTTACGCAATGTCCTGACAGCGCGATTCCGGGACTGGTTTCTACCACAACCGATGTGCTCAACTCCGCTATCCAAAAGATTGAAATCGGTGGACGCCCAACTCGCTTCCTGCGAAAAATTAGCCGCGTCATTGACAAAAAATTACGCACTGTTCTGGACAAAGAAGGTCTCGATGTAAGCGCATTGTTGTTAAATGCAATTACTGAAGCTTTCGTTGAAGATCCGACTCAGGGTGATGAGCGTGCCAGATTAGAAATCGAATTGAACCTGTTGCGTGAAATGATCGGCGGTTTTAAGTTCGCCACGACCAAGCCCTACTGGAATCAGAAAGAGAAAAAAGAAAAAGGTGCGGGAGGATTGTTTTCTATCACCATCAATCCTTATACCTGCAAAGGCTGTGCAATCTGCGTGGAGGTATGTGACGACAATGCTTTAGTCATGGTGACACAGACTCAAGACAGCATACAAACATTGCGTGATGATTGGAACTTCTGGCTAGAACTGCCAACCACGCCTGCGCAATACAGTCGTATCGATGATCTGGATGAAAAAGTAGGTGCACTGGAAACATTGTTGCTGGATAAACACAATTATATGTCTATGTCCAGCGGCGATGGCGCTTGTCTGGGTTGTGGTGAAAAATCGACCATACACTTGTTCACCAGTACGGTTACAGCACTACTACAGCCACGTGTTAAGAAATTTCTGGCCAAGCTGGATAGCTTGATCGGTGATTTGGAAAATCATATTCGTATGAAGCTCAGCAGTACAGTTGATCTCACGAACACCCAAGCATTGATGCAAGCGATTCAGACTTACAGCGGGCGAGATTTGACGCTTGCCAATCTGTCTGAAAGTTTGTTGGCTAAACATCCTGGACAGCCGATTGATCCGCAATGGCTGAAACGTGTCACGCAAATGTTGGAAAAACTGAAAGACTTGCGTTGGCGCTACATGGAAGGTCCGAGCAAAAATGGTCGTGCTGAAATGGGTGTTGTAAATTCCACCGGATGTACCTCGGTTTGGGCTTCTACTTTCCCGTTTAATCCTTATCCGTTTCCCTGGACTTCGCATTTGTTCCAGGATTCACCCTCGGTTGCGATGGGCGTATTTGAAGGCCATATGGCGAAAATGGTAGAAGGCTTCAAGACCGTGCGCCAAGCCGAGATGGAACTTGCAGGTGGCTACGATCCCGAAGAAAGCGGTAAATTCTTTTCGCACTTTAACTGGGAGCAACTCAGTGATGAAGAGTGGCATCTGTGTCCACCCGTGGTAGCAATGGGCGGTGACGGTGCGATGTTCGACATCGGTTTTCAAAATCTGTCGCGAGCCCTGATGTCAGGTAAGCCGATCAAAATTATGATCGTAGATACACAAGTGTATTCAAATACCGGTGGTCAAGCTTGTACTTCAGGCTTTATTGGCCAAGTGGCAGATATGTCACCGTACGGCGCAAGCAAGCAGGGCAAAACCGAGAGCCGTAAAGAAATCAGTATTATTGGCATGGCTCACCGTACTTCTTACGTGATGCAAGGCGCATTATCCAACGTCACTCATTTGCTGGAAAGTTTTATTGACGGATTGAACAGTCGCCGTCCGGCATTGTTTAACGTCTATGCGGTTTGTCCGCCAGAGCACGGTGTGGGTGACGACAGCGCAGTGGCACAAAGCAAAATGGCGGTTGAATCACGTGCTTTCCCGCTGTTCCGTTATAACCCTGATTTGGGCGTCACTTTTTCAGAGTGCGCTTCGCTCGAAGGTAATCCCGGAATAGATACCGACTGGGTGACTTATTCCCTCGATTATCTTGATGAACACGGGGAAATGAAGAAAATGTCTTTGCCCATGACCTTTGCCGATTTCGCATTGAGTGAAGGTCGCTTTGCCAAGCAGTTCAAAAAGGCTCCTCCGGAAACCTGGAACGACGACATGGTGTTGCTGGGAGATTTTCTGAAACTTTCAGAAGTTGATCGAGAAGGAAAGTTCCCCTTTATCTGGTCGGTAGACAAGAAGAATCGTTTGATTCGTGTAATGGTATCCGCTGAATTGGTTCGTTCATGCGAAGAAAGATTGCAATTCTGGCAACAACTTAAAGATGTAACAGGTGTTAGCCGTCCGATTGTAAATGAGGAAGCAATAGCTACTCGCGTTCGCCAAGAGTTGATTCAGAAACTCTCAACCGGTTTTGGAATTAGCTCAACTGATGCACCTCAACCGGCACCTGTTGCGGTAACAGATGGATATGAACAAGTATGGGTTGACTCTCCTGAATGCACGGCATGTGATGAATGTATCAATATCAATCCCAAGATATTCGCCTACAACGATGCAAAGAAGGTCATCATTGTTAATCCGAAGGCAGGATCTTATGTTGATATCGTCAAGGCGGCTGAGAAATGTACCGCTGCTGTAATTCATCCAGGAACGCCTTGGAACATGAACGAAGCTAATCTGGACAAGCTCAAGCAACGCGCGGCCAAGTTCAATTGAATATGCGACTTCCATCTTTCCTGCAGCGCACGGCGACTTTCGATCACGGCATACATCCGGTCTATCACAAAGAAACTGGCTGCTTGCCGATTCGAAGGTTTCCCTATGCCCCAAAATTATTTGTACCGCTGTCGCAGCACATTGGCAAACCGGCAATCGCGGCAGTAAAAGTTGGACAAGAAGTGTTGCGTGGGGAAATCATTGCGACGGCTGATGGCTTTCTTTCCTTGCCAATACATGCACCAGCCACAGGAGTAGTGGAAGCTATTTCACCGATTGCTTCCGATAGCGGCAAAATGGAAATGGCGATCACGATCCGAGTTTATGAAGCCGACAGTCAAGAAATAAAAGTAAGAAATCCGCACGAATTGGAAGGATTGAAAGGCAAAGATTTAGCGTTGATCATGCAAGAAGTTGGAGTGGCAGGGAAGGGGGGGGCGGTTTTTCCTACTCATGCCAAGTTGGTTCCTCCATCTGGTGCTGTCATCGACACCTTATTGGTGAATGGCGCTGAGTGCGAACCCTTTCTCACTTGCGATCATCGCATTATGCTTGAGCGAGCTCATGACGTGTTGACCGGCATTAAATATGCACGGCGCGTATGTGGAGCTCCAAGAGCCATCATAGGCATTGAAGATAACAAACCGGATGCGATTGCTGCATTGCAAGCAGCACTGCCTGACGATGGCACTGTATCAATCAAAGTGCTTGAAACAAAGTATCCGCAGGGTGCGGCAGAGACGATGACTTATGCCATTCTGGGGCGAGAAGTGCCGGTTGGCAAACGCAGTTCGGCCATTGGCGTGATCATGAATAATGTGATGACGCTGGCTTATATGGGCAGGTTATTGCCCTTGGGCGAAGGTATGACTGAGCGAGTTGTTACAATTGCCGGTCCCGCTGTGGCAAGACCCGGAAACTATATCGTACCCTTGGGTACCCCTTTGCGTTTTCTACTCGAGTGGGTTGGAGCAAGGAGCAATGCCAGTGAAGTGATTCTGGGCGGACCGATGATGGGCGCGGCGGTTTCTTCGCTCGATGTGCCGATTACCAAAGGAGTGTGCGGTGTGCTGGCGTTTGGCAAGACAGAAGTCGAGCCGCAACGCAGTTATCCATGCATTCATTGCGGGGAGTGCCTGAGCGCCTGCCCGAAAAAATTGAATCCCACGCAAATGGGATTGCTTGCTGCCAAACGTGAATTTGAAGTAATGGCAGACCGTTTTTCGCTTGGCGAATGTTTTGAATGCGGTTGTTGCAGCTATGTGTGTCCCTCGCATATTCCCCTGGTGCAACAATTTCGTATCGCCAAGTCCTTTCTTAAAGATAAGGCGCGTTCAGCATGACTCAACCCATCGAGTTGCGTGCCGCGCCTCACCAGCATAGTGGTCGGGATGTGCCGACTATTATGCGCAATGTTGTTTACTCAATGTTGCCGATTTGTGTTTTTTCAATTTGGCAATATGGGCTTTCATCTGCGGCATTGATATTTGTCGTTACGCTTTCTTGTTTAGCGGCAGAACGTATCAATAATCACTTTTCGGGTTCGGTCAACACGCTGTCGGACTGGAGCGCGGCGATTACCGGCATTATTTTGGCGCTTACCTTACCTCCGGCATTTCCGCTTTGGATGGGTGCAGTGGCAGGGTTCTCAGCGATCTGGCTGGGAAAATCAATATTCGGCGGATTGGGACAAAATCCGTTTAATCCGGCATTGATCGGACGAGCATTTGTACAGGCTGCTTTCCCGACGGCGATCAGTACTTGGGCACCTGCTTTTGCACCGCATCGATTCAGTGAATTTATTCCATCATCGCTTGCCGCGCCCTTTATGTCCCCGCCTGACATTGTGCTGTGGGCCAAACAGCAGGGAGTAGATGCATTTACCGGAGCAACCCCTTTGGCACGCTGGAAATTTGAAAACATCTCAGCCTCATCCATGGATTTGTTGACCGGCAATGTCACGGCTAGCGCGGGTGAGACTTCCGCTATTTTGATTTTGCTTTGTGGTCTATATTTGGCATTCAGAAAGTTTTTGGACTGGCGCATTCCGGTTGCTGTTTTGGGCAGCGTCGTGCTGGTGGCTTGGGTGTTTCATTTTGCCCAACCGGCGCGCTACCCCACACCTACTTTTGTATTGCTCTCCGGTGGATTGATGCTGGGTGCATGGTTCATGGCAACTGATATGGCTACCTCACCTGTGACGCCACGCGGTATTTGGTTGTATGGTGCGCTGATCGGCATACTCACCGTGGTGATCCGCTATTTTGGGGGCCTGACTGAAGGTGTGATGTACGCGATTTTGATTGCAAATGCGGCAGCGCCATTGCTGGATCAATTTAGCCAGCCGCGTGTGTTCGGCAATGAACGGGATAAGTCATGAGTGATACACCGAAGACAATAACGCCAAGTTTTGCGATGGTGCGTACGTTGGGACTGGTATCGGTCATTTGTGGCATCATCATCGTGGGAGTTTATCAAATCACGTTGCCTGCGGTTAATGCGAATAAGAAGCTTGCGCTGGAACGCCAAGTGTTTAAAGTCCTACCGAATGCCAAGAAGGTAGTCACCTATTACGCTACGCCAACCGGAATTGTGATCGCTGAAGGTCAAGATCAACCACCTGCACAAGCCATGGTTTTCTATGCGGTGTACGACAATAGTAATAAGCTGGCAGGCATCGCGGCAGAAGCATCTTCCGCCGGCTATGCCGATCAAGTGCGTGTGCTTTATGCTTACGATATCGCGAAACAGGCTATCACCGGTATTGGTGTGGTCTCCATGCGTGAGACCCCCGGCATTGGGGACAAGATTCTGACCGACGAAGATTTTCTGCGTAACTTTACTGCCCTTGATGTGCGATTGTCGGCGGATATGCAAGCTTTGGCTAATGCAGTGAAGACCGTGAAGCATGGCACGAAAACGAATCCGTGGCAGATTGACGCCATCGCAGGTGCAACAGTGACATCTAAAGCGGTTGGGCGTGGTATCAATGAATCCGCACAGACATTGATTCCAAGACTTTTACCCCATCTTGAAAAACTAACGGGAGTGACACCATGAGCGTACCATCCAATTTCGATGAATTTTTGGACGGTATCTGGAAACAGAATCCGATCTTCGTGATGGTATTGGGTATGTGCCCGACGCTCGCAGTGACAGTGTCAGCGGTAAATTCAATTTCGATGGGTCTGGCAACCACCTTTGTGTTGGCAGCATCCTGCCTTTTGGTCTCTATTTTGCGAAGTGCGATCCCAAAACAAGTTCGCATCGCCAGTTATATCGTCATTATCGCCACCTTCGTTACCGTGGTGGATTATGCGATCCAGGCGATTAGCCTTGATCTATATGAAGCACTGGGTGCCTATATCAAACTGATCGTGGCCAACTGTATTTTGCTCGGGCGTGCAGAAGCTCATGCCGCAAAAAATCCTCCCTTGCCCGCGACTTTAAACGCATTTGGGATGGGTCTTGGCTTTACTCTGGGCTTATTGGCGATAGGCAGTGTTCGTGAAGTTTTGGGTGCGGGAAAGTTGTTCGGTTTGTCATTGTTTGGCCCACATTTCCAGCCTTGGGTCGTGATGGTGTTACCACCGGGTGGATTCTTTGTTCTGGCAGCATGGCTGATCGTATTTGCCGCCTTCCGGCATATCAATATTAAACGCAATACTCAATTGGGGGGTGTTCAGTCATGAACAACGATACCGTCGCCAATATTCTCTTAACCACCATTCTGCCGGGAAACTTTGTATTGGCGATGTTCCTTGGCATGTGTCCATTCCTGGGTGTGTCTCAAAAGCTCAGCACTGCCGTGCCAATGGGTATTGCAACCGCTTTTGTGATTTTGGTGGCTTCGCTGTCAGCTTATTTTTTGAACATGCTGTTGGTGCATTTTCATCTGGAATTTTTGAGCGTGATCACCTTTATCACGGTTATTGCCTGCGCTGTGCAATTGGTCGAAATGTTTGTAAAAAAGACCTTTCCGGAATTGTTTCGGCAACTGGGTATTTACCTGCCGCTCATTACGACAAACTGTGCTGTGCTCGGCGTAGCCTTATTTCAAACAGCGCGTCAGTATAATTTCGTGCAATCACTGGCCTATAGCATCGGTGGTGGTATAGGATTCACGCTTGCACTGATATTGATGGCCGGACTGAGGGAGCGTATGCAACTTTCCAATGTGCCCACGCTGGTACAGGGTGCTGCGATTAGTGTGGTATTGGGAGGTTTGTTGTCGCTGTCGTTTATGGGTTTTGCAGGCATCGGAGGTGGAGAATGAACTATCTGGTTACTATTGGACTGTTACTGGTATTGTTGGTTGGCTGGGTAATAGTAGAACAATTAGCATTCATTTTTGCGCATCGACATCCGGAATTCGGTCCGCCGCGAAAATTGGGTTGTGGCGGTTGTGGAAATAATTGCGAAGGCCAATGCAAAAACGAGCATTAAAACTTTAAATAGCTCACAATATGGTTTTGGCAGAAATTCAGATTGATGCAAATTTAGTTAAATAAATACAGGAGTAGTTCATGCAACCTTATGTTATTCCATTCCAGTCTCTGGGTATCACTGACATTCCAGAGGTAGGCGGAAAAAATGCTTCACTCGGCGAAATGATTTCCAACCTGAGTTCCTCCGGGGTGAACGTACCGGGTGGCTTTGCCACAACAGCGCAGGCTTACCGGGATTTTTTGGCTGAAGACGGTCTGGACAAACGCATTGAGGATGCTGTATCAACACTTAATGTGGATGACGTTGTCGCTTTGGCAGAAGCAGGCCGCAAAATTCGCGGCTGGATCGTCGATGCTCCGTTACCCAAGCGACTTGAATCTGAAATTCGCGAACATTACACTAAATTGGCCGCTGAAGGAGAAGGAAGCTTCGCGGTACGTTCTTCAGCCACAGCGGAAGATTTGCCGGATGCTTCATTTGCCGGTCAGCAAGAAACTTTTTTAAACATTCACGGCATTGATCATATTTTGCATGCCATTCGTGAAGTGTTTGCCTCACTGTATAACGACCGTGCAATCTCTTACCGTGTCCATAAAGATTTTACCCATGCCGATGTTGCGCTTTCTGCTGGCGTACAACGCATGGTACGTTCTGATCTGGGTGCTTCCGGTGTGATGTTCACCCTGGATACAGAGTCCGGTTTCCGTGATGCCGTATTCATAACCTCATCCTACGGCTTGGGTGAAATGGTGGTGCAGGGTGCTGTTAATCCAGATGAGTTTTACGTACATAAACAACAACTCGCGGCAGGTTTCCCTGCTGTTATTCGTCGCAGTTTAGGTTCCAAACAACAGCAGATGGTTTTCGACGTGCAACGTTCTGCGGGTCGCTCTACGCGCATCGAGCCGGTACCGGCTGCCGATCAATCCCGATTTTCATTGAACGATGAGGATGTGTTGCAATTGGCTCGTTATGCTGTCTCCATTGAAAAGCATTATGGTCGTCCGATGGACATCGAATGGGGTAAAGACGGCAATGATGGCAAGTTGTACATTTTGCAAGCACGTCCTGAAACAGTTAAATCAAATGCCTCCAGTGGCGCCACTGAAAAATATCGCCTGCAGCAACGCGGAGTTGTATTGGTTGAAGGCCGGGCTATCGGGCAAAAGATAGGCACCGGACGTGTGCGCATCGTCGACAGTACAGCTGATATGGACAAAGTACAAGCTGGGGATGTGCTGGTCACGGATATGACTGATCCGAATTGGGAACCCGTGATGAAGCGGGCTGCAGCCATTATTACCAATCGCGGTGGACGCACTTGTCATGCTGCAATCATCGCACGTGAATTGGGCATTCCTGCCATTGTCGGTTGTGGACACGCCACTTCAGCATTGCAAGAAGGTGAAACTGTCACGGCTTCATGTGCTGAAGGGGATACCGGTTATGTTTACCACGGAAGCTTGCCTTTTGAGATCGTAGTCAATAGCGAAGATGCTTTACCAGCGATCCCGGTAAAGCTCATGTTGAATGTGGGCAATCCAACGCTGGCATTCGAGTTTGCGCAACTGCCTTCCGCAGGTGTAGGTTTGGCTCGTCTCGAATTCATCATCAATAATCTGATTGGCATCCATCCGAAAGCGGTGCTTGAATACAATAAACTACCAAGCAAATTGCATGACGCTGTGGCACGTCGCTCAGCAGGATATTCCGACCCTGTCGAGTTCTATGTTGAGAAAATTGTTGAAGGTGTTTCTACACTCGCTGCTGCATTCTGGCCTAAACCCGTGATCGTGCGTTTGTCAGACTTCAAGTCGAACGAATACCGCAAGCTGTTAGGCGGCGAAATCTACGAGCCGATGGAAGAAAACCCCATGATCGGTTTCCGTGGAGCCGGTCGTTACGTCGCGCCTAATTTCAGCGATTGCTTTGAGTTGGAATGCCGCGCGATGAAACGCGTGCGTGAAAAACTGGGATACACTAACGTTGAGTTGATGATCCCCTTTGTGCGAACAGTGCAAGAAGCCCGAGAAGTGGTGACCACTTTAGAACAACACGGCTTGAAGCGCGGACAGAACGGATTGCGTCTCATCATGATGTGCGAGATCCCATCCAACGCATTGTTAGCCGAAGACTTCCTGCAATTTTTTGACGGCTTCTCTATTGGTTCCAATGATTTAACTCAGCTTACGCTAGGACTGGATCGTGATTCCAGTTTGGTGGCCGATCGTTTTGATGAACGTGACCCGGCGGTTAAGGCGTTATTGACAATGGCGATTACGACCTGCAACCGTCTTAATAAATACGTCGGTATTTGCGGCCAGGGGCCTTCAGACCATTTTGACTTTGCCCAATGGTTGATGGATATTGGTATCCAAACCATGTCACTTAATCCTGACACCGTTGTTGATACTTGGCGCAAGTTAGCTCAGCGCAATAAGCCTTGAAAACTGCTTAAAACCCATCTCAAATTCACACTCTTCAAGATTTGAGATGGGCTTTCTTTAAGTAAGTCAGTATTTTCGGTAGTTGCAAGTAAATACAAATATGAATTGTTTGACTTGCAACTGCCTGAATATATTAGCCATAGATGAGTCCGCCAAAAAAGTACAAGCAATTTCAGCGCAATTAACCCTGAACCTGAATCATTTCAGTTCATCACCAATCTTTGCGATTAGTCGACTCTAAAGTGTCCTGAAAATTAACACATGACTATTGTCAATGGCATCGTAGATTCGCATACCCGTTGCATTGAAAAACAGTGGAACAGAGTCATATTTTCGAACATTTCTCGAGAAGTTTGTGAAATAGTGCTAGGGTATAGTTTTACAAATCCGATGCTTACGGCGATCAAATTTTTTGGATAATCTTAACAAAGATTTTTTCGTAGAGTTAATCTGCATAAAGTAAGGGAAATGAGGAAGAAATGATCCCTGCGCTGGCAGAAAAATTGGGGCTGAACATCTCCCCTGAGAATTTCCTGATTCGTGCCAAACAAATGCGCACTCTGGTTAAGGCTTACCCGTCAATGATAGCGGCAAACATTGTGATGACTCCGTTAGTGGCCTGGCTAATGTGGAACAAGATTGATCATGTTGTGCTTATTTGCTGGGTTACGCTACTTTATTGTTTTCACATTTTGGAAGTCAGGCACTTGCATAGCTACCCCAATAAAATTGGAAATATAAAAGAATGCAGACGCTGGCAAATACAGTTTCAGTTATCCGATAGTCTGGTTGGAGCACTTTGGGGTAGTGCGGGTGTATTTATGTTTATACCCAGCGAACCTATATATCAGGCTTTTATGTTATGCATTATGATGGGAATGGCTGCCGGGGCAGTTGCAGGTAACCTCGTATTCCCGATGTCGCAGCAAACATATGTGGCGCTGGTAATTCTGCCTATAACAATAAAAATGCTACTTCAAGGAACGCGTGAATATTATTTATTAGCCACAATGGTAGGTATTTTTCTGGTTTTTGTTATGAAAGCTGGACGTGATCAAAGTGAATTCTTTGAACTATCGATACACCGTGGATTTGAACACACTGAACTTTTGGAGAAGTTGGAAAAGCAAAACGATCAGATGCTCCGTGCAGGTGAGCTCAAGTCCAAATTCCTGGCTGCTGTTAGTCATGATTTGAGACAACCGTTATATGCACTTAATTTTTTTTTGATGCGCTCAAACCCTATGTAAACGAGGATGGACAAAAAGTTCAAGATCAAATAATGCGTTCAACGTTGGTTCTGAACAGTATGTTTGATAATTTGTTGGACATTACAAAGTTAGAAGCTGGCGTAGTTATCATAAACAGTATTCCAACAGAAATTAACCTGGTGTTAGACACAATTCGACATGAGTTCGAATGGTTGGCTAACCAGAAGAATTTGAAACTAATGATTCATAAATGTGAGCATATTGTTTTTACCGATACAGAACTATTGAAAACAATTCTTCGTAATCTAGTATCTAATGCAATCAGGTATACCGAACAAGGTGAGATACGATTAATCTGCCATCAGTAAAGTGACAAGCTGAGGATGGAAGTTTCCGATACGGGTATAGATATAGAGCCGGAATATTTTCAAGTATCAAAAATCAACCCACTAAGTGAAAAAGGTTTGGGTTTGGGACTTTCTATCGTAAAACATCTTGAAAAACTGCTAGGCTACGACATGCAGGTTATTTCAACCCTTGAAAGGGTACCAAGTTCGAATTATTTATTCCAATTATAGCAATGTGATAAAACGACTACACAATGGCTGCTTTTAGATATGAAACATTAGATACCAGCGGACGGGAATCAAGAGGTGTGATCGAGGCAGACACGCTGCGCCAGGCACGAGCAAATTTGCGGGATACTGGATTCACAGTAATTTCTGTTCAGACAGTTTCACAGGACAACCTGCAGGCAGGTGCTTCAGGGAGTTGGCGTGAACGCTTTCGTTCAGGTATATCAAGTGCTCAGCTCAGTCTTATTACCAGACAACTTGCGACATTGCTGGCTGCAGGATTGACTTTGGAGCAAGCGTTTAATGCTCTGATTGAGCAGAGCGAAAGTGAAACAGTGACTCACGTTTTGGCTGGCGTACGCGCAGAAATATTGGCGGGTCATACCTTGGCTCAAGCAATGGGTAAATATGAGCGTGTTTTCCCCGACATCTTCAGGGCATTGGTTAAAGCGGGTGAAGCGTCAGGAGAGTTGGGTCATGTGATGTTAAGGCTGGCGGACTACACAGAATCGCGCCAGGCGTTGCAGCAAAAAGTCGGGTTGGCGTTTGTTTATCCTGCCATTGTTACTGCTGTTGCATTGCTGGTGGTAACAGGACTCTTGATGTATGTTGTCCCACAGGTGGTCAGCGTGTTTCAGCAATCGCATCAAAGCCTGCCCTTGTTGACGCGACTTTTAATTGGGTTAAGTTCCGGGTTGCAGGCAAGCTGGGGATATTTACTCATTCTAATCGTTACAACAATATTGGGTACGCGCATGCTATTGCAGCGTGAAGAAATACGGTTCCAATGGCATTTACGCGTTTTAAGGTTGCCTGTATTTGGACGACTGGTGCGGGGAATCAACGCTGCACGTATGGCAAGTACATTAGCAATCCTTGCGGGAAGTGGGGTTCCCTTACTGATTTCACTTCAGGCTGCGACGGGAGTGGTGAATAATTTGCCTATGCGTCGCGCATTGGAAGAAGCGGCCAAAAAAGTGCGGGAAGGTGTCGAATTAAGCAGAGCCTTGGCTGTATCGAAACTATTCCCGCCTATACTGATTCATCTTATTGCCAGCGGAGAATCGAGTGGTAAGCTTGATGCGATGCTAGAACGTGCCGCGACGCAACAAGAGCAAGAGGTGGGTAACTATACGTCAATATTGACCGCGCTGCTTGAGCCTGTCCTTATTCTTTCGATGGGTGGTGTAGTTCTGCTCATTGTATTGGCGATTTTGATGCCCATTATCGAAATGAATCAAATGGTGCACTAAGCTAATCAACGCAGAAATACCACAGAATATTATGCGCCATCCTTTTTTAGGAATTTCGATTCAAGTTCGATAATTCTTTCTTGAGCAGCCTCAAATTTTTCTACCAAAGTTTTGTAAGCAATTTCTTTTAGTTTTTCCTGTTTTTCGTATTCAACTTGTAACTCACGTATACGCCTGAGAAGTCTTTCAGTTTCATGGGTTTGTCCACTCATTTGTTGCTCCATTTATTTGAGTTGCACAAAAGTCACTTAATGTGCGTTCGCTATTGTGACTTCTGCAAATTACAAAGTAGTTAAGGAGCAAAATACATGCCTCGAAACCAAAATGACACTTGAATTATCTTTAATTTGGCTGATTGTTCAATGGAAAGACCACATTACAACACAAAAGTTCCATTCACTCGCTGCCGCGTAAACAAATCCAGCCCTGTTTTATTTTGATCTATTTTTTAACAAGCCGGCTAGGCAGCTTGCGCTTTAACGAAAAGGAAAGGTTGATTGCATAGTTACTGTGAGGACAGAAATAACCCGCTTTTATGCCTTTATTCGAGCCTTATCTTAAATTGCAAACTGCTACCTTAGCGTCAAGCCAGCGTCTTGGTTTTAACGCAAATGAGGTTTTTATGCCAGCCCAAAAGAAAATTCGTTTAGTAACCGATGAAAATCGTTCTGAAACTGAGGCCATCCAGGAAACACGCAGTCGAATGGAGGCAGAAATTGAGGTGCAATTAGCAGCTCAAGCTCGAACGCGTGCTGAGGCGCATGCCCGCGCAATTGCCAATGGCAAGGTGAGACAAGAAAACGAATTGGCTGAACAAATTGAATTACGTAGCCGGTCCGAGACTCAGTTGGTTGATGAAGTAAAGATGCGTTTAAAACTGGAACGAGAACTTACAGAATCTGCCAGTGAAAAATTAATTGCTGAAAAGCTTTTGACGGACGCTGTTGAAATTAAACTTGCCGCAGAAAGGCAGGCACAGGCAGAACTTACACAACGTCTGGCTGAAGAAAAACACTTGAGTGGCGTAATAGAAGAACGAGCCAATTTGGATCGTGAGATTGCACTAGTAGCCCAGCAAAAAGCCCTCAACGAAACTCAACTTGCAAAAATCTCACAAGAAAAACTTAAAGCTGAAAAGGAAGTATTGGCACTTGTTAATGCAAAACTGACCGCTGAAATGGCTGCGATGGAAGCCAATCAATCGCGTTCACGTGCTGAGACGATCGCATTATCCGAAACTCAGGCTCGTGTATCAGCGGCAATTGAAGCAGAAC
This sequence comes from uncultured Gallionellaceae bacterium, assembly GCA_903913145.1. Taxonomy (GTDB): domain Bacteria; phylum Pseudomonadota; class Gammaproteobacteria; order Burkholderiales; family Gallionellaceae; genus PALSA-1006. Next base: position 17,277 of record CAIWKC010000060.1, read on the forward strand.
GCACAGAAGTCGCAAGAGCGGAAGCAGAACGTAAAATCACTGAAACCTTTGAATTACGTGCACGGGTCGAACAACAAGCGCAGGCCGAAGCAAGTGCACGTGTAGCTGCAGAATTGCAATTGGTAGAATTTGGGAAAATTACCGCGCAGAAAGAACAGGAAAGCCGCATCGCGGCAGAACGCAAATTGCAAGCAGAGCAGGACATGCTTTCACTGCTGAATGCGCAGGTCGAACTGGAGCAACAAGCCGTAAAAGAACGTGAGGCTGGAAATCTGTTGCTGAAACAAGCCGAGCTTCATGCACGTGATCACCTAGCTGCGGAATTGCAGGCTAAGCAAGCTACAGAAGCCAAAATTCAAGCCGAGCGAGATTTGACCGATGCTGCACGAGCTCGTGCAGAAGCAGAAATGCGTGCTGCGCGCGCGATTGAAATGCAACTAAAAGCAGAGGCAGCGGCAATAGATGCTGCCCAAAAGCAGGCTGAAGTTGCAATGTGTGCCAAGCAATTGGCTGAAGAAAATGCAGCCATGAATGAACAGTTGCTTAAGGTTGAACAATTGCCTGCCCAGGCCGCGGCAATGGCCAATAAAGAATTAAAAAAGAAATTGGAAGCGATTAATGAGCGTATCGCATTAGCCAATGAGCGCACTAGTTTAATGGTTGCAGAGTTTATGGCTGAAGCAGAAAGATTGGAAGCAGATCGCGAAGTGGTCACTGCAATCCGACAACGTGTCGAAACTGAACAATCTGCCGCAGAGGCGAAGCAAAAACGAATTGCTTTGGAAGCGGATGCCGAACGCGTGTCTAAAGAACAAATTGCAATTGAGAATAAAACAGTCGCAGAGATTACTTTGCGCATGGATACCGAATTGCGTGCCATTGATGCGGACAACAAACGGATTGCGTTGGAGGTGCGCGCTCAAGAGGCAGCTGCTGCAAGCTTGGTGGCTGCCGAAGCAGCAATTGCTGTGGCCAAATCGAGAGAAGATTATGAAATGCGTGCATTGAACATGACCAAAATGCGCACTGAAACTGAAGCTCGTGCAGCCAAAGCTGCCGAGGAAGCTCTGCTGGCAGAATCTCGCGCAACGGTGTTTGCACGCCAACGTATTGAGGCGGCAAATCAGGCGGCAACCAAGGCTACTGAAGAAATTAAGATTGCAGAATCTCGCGCAACGGCACTTGTTCGAGATCGTATCGAGGCGGCAAATCAGGAGGCCGCCAAGGCTGTAGAAGAAATTAAGATTGCAGAATCTCGTGCAACGGCACTTGTTCGCGATCGTATCGAGGCGGCGAATCAGGCCGCAGCCAAGGCTGCTAAGGAAGCAAAAGTTGCCGAGTCGCACGCAATGGCACTTGCGCTTGAACGTATTGAGGTTGCAAATCAAACTGTAGCCAAGGCCGTTGATGAAGCAAAGGCTGCAGAATCGCGCGCAACTGCACTCGCGAATCAACGTATTGAGGTGGCTAACCAGGCTGAAGAATTGGCAAGTGCCCGTGAAAAAGACGAGTATCTTCACCTTGAATTGGAACAACAAAAATTGCGTGAAGAGTCACGAGCAAGGGAAATTGTGGCTGAGCGGCTTGAAATGGAACGTCGCACTGCAAATGAGATTGAGGCGCGCATCGCCCTGGAATTACAAACAATAGAAGCAGTCCGCAAAATGGAAATGGCCGAAGTGCTGGCAAAAGATGCTGCCAGTGAAAAACTTTTAGCGCATGAACAAACTGCAAATGCGATGCTCGCTCGCGAAGAACTTGACCGCCAATTGACTGCGGTAGAACGCCAAGAGTTCGAGCGCATCAATACGGAACTTGAAACAGGTAAGTTGATGAGCAAGTTGCGCAGAACAAGTATTATCAGCAAAATATCCCAAGTCGCCTTGGTTGCAACACTGGTATTTAGCTTGAGTTACATGTTTTTAGAAGGTCACTCAGTTGCGCACCCTGGCATTGAAACAAATGCCACAGAAGCAAAAATAAACACAGCAGAGCCTGTAGTCGCCGAAGCGACGATAGTCAATACACCAGTCGCGGAACCTATTGTTCTGGCAAGTTTTAAAATGGCAACAGAAATAAGCAGCTTTCAATTAACCGGGCAACCGTCTGAAAAAATATCAAGCAACTAAGCTCAAATTTTGACGGAACGAGCGGAGGACAATCATCCTCCGCTTTTTTTTACCCAGTTTTTTCAGCAATCGAAGTCCCAAATGAATTTGTCGGGTTGAGTTGGTTCTTCGTTTCGGTTATAATTCGCGCCCTGTTTGTAAGGCATGTTGCCTGCAAGCATAATTTACCCATCCGTTCATGTTGGGGTGCCCTTTATCAAAGTGAGGCAAATCCGTTACTAGCCAAAACTGGACGGAGTTGACACAGGGTCAAGCTGACGGGTGGTTGACATTAACCCTTAACAATTTGGAGTAATCATGGCTGTAACTATGCGTCAAATGTTGGAAGCTGGCGTCCATTTCGGGCACCAAACACGTTTCTGGAATCCCAAGATGGCTCCGTACATCTTCGGTCATCGCAACAAAATTCATATTATCAATCTGGAAAAAACCGTCGTGATGTTTAACGATGCGTTGAAGCAAGTGAGCAAGCTTGCCGCAAAGAAAGGCACGATTTTATTCGTCGCAACCAAACGCCAGGCACGCGAAATTATTCGTGAAGAAGCAGTACGTTCTGGTTCACCCTACGTTGATTATCGTTGGTTGGGCGGCATGCTGACAAACTTCAAGACTGTACAGCAGTCCATCAAACGTCTTCGCGAACTGGAAGCTATTGTGGCTGATGGCAGCATTGAAAAAGTTTCGAAAAAAGAAGGCCTGATGTTGCGTCGCGAGCTTGAAAAGCTGGAACGTAGCTTGGGTGGAATCAAGGACCTGCAAGGTTTGCCATCGGCGATTTTCGTGATCGACGTAGGTTATCAAAAGGGCACCGTCACAGAAGCGCAAAAGTTGGGCATTCCTGTGATTGGTATTGTGGATACGAATCACAGCCCGTTGGGTGTTGATTATGTGATCCCGGGCAACGACGATTCAAGTCAAGCGATCCGTTTATATGCACGCGGTATTGCAGATGCGATTCTGGAAGGTCGGGCTCAAGCACTGACCGAGTTGACGGAACAAGTTGAAGCGGCTGCCGCGTAAGCAGCCTTCCCGACACAAAGGGGCGAAAGCCCCTTTTTTTACAAATATTGATTGTTTAGGAGTGCAACATGGCGGAAATTACCGCAGGAATGGTTAAGGAATTGCGTGAGGCTACCGGCCTCGGCATGATGGATTGCAAGAAGGCACTGACTGAAACGAATGGTGACTTTAAAGCGGCTGAAGAGCTGCTCCGAATAAAGAGCGGAGCAAAAGCAAGCAAGGCGGCTTCTCGTGTGACTGCTGAAGGTGTGGTGAGTGCATTTATTACGCCGGACGGAAAAGCGGGCGCTGTTGCCGAGATAAATTGTGAAACAGATTTTGTAGCCAAGAACGATGACTTTGTAGCTTTTGCAAAGCGTGTTGCCGAGATCGTTGCCAATAACAATCCTGCTGACATAGATGCGTTGCTGGCTCTTCCAAATGATTCCGGGACGGTGGAAGAAACTCGCAAGGCATTGGTGATGAAGTTGGGCGAGAATGTGACTATACGCCGCATCGAACGTTATGCCACTTCGACTGGCAAGCTTTCCAGCTACCTGCATGGCAGTAAAATCGGCGTATTGCTACACTACACTGGCGGCGATGATGCGCTGGGTCGCGACTTGTCGATGCACATTGCAGCAAGTAAGCCAAAGTCAATTGACGCTTCCGGCGTGAATGCTGAAGATATTGCCACTGAGCGTCGAATTGCAATCGAGAAAGCGCGTGAAGCCGGCAAGCCGGATGCTATGCTGGAAAAAATCGCTGAAGGTTCGGTGCAAAAATTCCTGAAAGACGTGACCCTGCTTGGTCAAGTTTTCGTGAAGGCCGAAGATGGGAAACAAACTATTGAACAACTCTTGAAGAGCAAAGGTTCTACTGTTAATGCTTTCAAGATGTTCATCGTGGGCGAGGGCATCGAAAAGAAGGTAGAAGACTACGCTGCAGAAGTTGCGGCGACGATCGCTGCCATCAAGAAAGACTAACATGCCAAATACCCCTGCCTACAAACGTATTTTGCTCAAGCTTTCCGGCGAAGCACTGATGGGTGATGACAGTTACGGTATCAACCGTGGCGTTATCGAGCGCATCGTGGCCGAGATCGCCGAAGTGGTGAGTTTGGGTGTGCAGGTGGCCATTGTGATCGGCGGCGGCAATATCTTCCGTGGCGTGGCTCCGGCCGCAGCTGGGATGGATAGAGCGACTGCCGATTACATGGGTATGCTGGCAACGGTCATGAATGCCATGGCGTTGCAAGACGCGATGACGCGTGGCGGCGTTGCTTGCCGCGTACAGTCCGCGCTTAATCTGGAGCAAGTAGCAGAGCCGTTTATTCGCGGCAAAGCGTTGCGTTATCTGGAAGAAGGCAAAGTGGTTATTTTTGCAGCCGGTATTGGTAGTCCGTTTTTTACGACGGATACCGCTGCCGCGTTACGTGGCGTTGAAATGGATGCTGAAGTTGTCATCAAAGCAACCAAAGTGGATGGTGTCTATACCGCCGATCCAAAAAAGGATCCGCTGGCGACGCGCTATCAAAAGGTGAGCGTTGACGAAGCGATCAGCAAAGGATTGAAAGTGATGGACGCAACTGCCTTGACCTTGTGTCGAGACCAGAAATTGCCCATTATTGTTTTCAGTATCTTTAAACCGGGAGCGTTGAAGCGAGTCGTGACCGGGCAAGATGAAGGTACGTTGGTTCATTGCGATTGAAGAGGGTTCGAGATGATTGCTGACATAAAGAAAAACGTAGAACAGAAAATGACCAAGTCGCTGGAAGCGCTCAAGGCGGATTTTGGCAAAGTTCGCACGGGACGCGCGCATACGGGAATTTTGGATCACGTCACGGTGGAATATTACGGATCTCCCACTTTGGTAAGTCAGGTTGCTAACATAACCCTGATTGATGCACGCACTATTGGTGTACAACCTTGGGAAAAAAACATGATCTCACCGGTAGAAAAAGCAATTCGGGATGCGGACCTCGGTTTGAATCCTTCGACAAATGGTGATTTGATACGTGTGCCGATGCCAATGTTGACCGAAGAACGTCGCCGTGACTTGATTAAAGTTGTTCGAGGCGAAGCTGAAAATGCAAAGGTAGCCTTGCGCAATGTACGTCGTGATGCCAATGAGCAATTAAAAAAATTGCTAAAAGATAAAGAAGTCGGTGAGGACGAAGAGCGCCGTGCTCAAGATGAAGTCCAAAAATTGACGGATCGATTTGTCACCGAGATTGATAAGGCTTTGCAAGTCAAAGAAGCTGATCTGTTGGCAGTTTAATGTTTAGACCGCCCCCTTGCTGAGGGTGAAGGTGCTGGCAAATGGCGCTATTTAAAAGTTCTACCCGCACTATCCCCTCATCTGCTGAGGTACCGCGCCACATTGCTATTATTATGGATGGGAATGGCCGTTGGGCCAAGCAGCGACTGCTTCCGCGCATTGCGGGTCATCAGCGTGGCGTAGAAACGGTGCGAGAAATGGTAAAAGCCTGCCGCCAATTGGGTGTCGAATATCTAACCTTGTTTGCATTTAGCAGCGAAAATTGGAGGCGTCCCGCAGAAGAAGTTTCATTCCTGATGCAATTATTTCTTAAAATGCTTGAACGTGAAGTCAGTAAATTACATGAAAATAATGTGCGACTGAAAGTCATTGGCGATTTGAGTCGGTTCGATGAAGAGCTTAGGCAATACATATCAAAAGCTGAAGAATTAACCTCGGCAAATGATGGACTAACTTTGACGATTGCCGCTAACTACGGCGGACGATGGGACATTATGCACGCGGTGGAGGGCTTGTGGAAAGCTCATCCCGAGATGAAGGGTGATTTTCGCGAAGAAGATTTAGAGCCGTATTTGTCGATGTATTATGCGCCAGAACCGGATTTATTCATTCGTACCGGTGGAGAGCAGCGCATCAGTAATTTTTTACTTTGGCAGTTGGCCTATACCGAGTTGTATTTTACCGACACACTATGGCCTGCGTTTGATCGTGCCGCTCTGGATGCTGCGATTCTCTCATATCAAAAACGCGAGCGTCGCTTTGGACGTACCAGCGAGCAACTTACCGAGAATCAACCTAATGCTTAAACAACGCATCATTACTGCGATCATCTTGTTTGTTTTATTTCTTGCAGCGGTCTTTACCTTGCCGGAAACAGGTTGGACTATATTGGTTGCAGTCATATTTTGGCTGGCTGCTGCGGAATGGGCGCGACTATCCAAAATGACAAAAAATGGTGTGATCATCTACTGTGCGACTACGGTAGGATTAATGCTGGTAACACTTTGGCTGGATCACGGAGTGGTCTCAGCGGCAGTGCCGTTGCCACATTTGTTATGGTATGGCGTTTCGGTCCTGATGTGGGTGTTTATTGTTCCTGCCTGGATGATTTTAGGTTGGCATCCGAGAAATTTATGGGCGATGGGGTTGGTCGGCTGGGTTGTGTTAATCCCGACTGGATTGGCAATGCTAGATTTGCGCGGCACGAGTCCATGGGATTTGTTGGGTGTTATGTTTGTTGTCTGGTTGGCGGATACCGCAGCTTATTTTTCAGGCAGAAAATTCGGTAAGCATAAATTAGCACCCTCAATCAGCCCGGGGAAAACGTGGGAAGGTGTATTGGGTGCACTGGTGTTCGTTACAATTTATGTTGCAGCGATAGGCTGGGGAACCGGCCTGATCAAAACATATTTGGTCTTTGCTGCAGTTGTGCTCATTTCGTGGTTTTGGGTTGCGCTGTCAGTAATGGGCGATCTTTTCGAATCAGCGATCAAACGTCAGGCGGGTGTTAAAGACAGCGGTACTTTGTTGCCGGGTCATGGTGGTTTGCTTGACCGAATTGATGCACTCACATCAACTTTGCCGTTTGTTGCACTTGTGATCATTCTTCAGAAACTCGTATGATTCCACAAACGGACCCGAATAAAGTGCAAAATCTGACTGTGCTTGGATCCACCGGCAGCATCGGAAAAAGCACCCTTGATGTTGTAGCCCGTCACCCGGACAAATATCAAATTTATGCGCTCACGGCAAATCAGCAGGACGAGTTGTTGTTTGAACAATGCAGACTTTGCAAACCGCGCTTCGCTGTCATGCTGGATGAAAAAGCATGTCTGCGACTTGCGCAGCGGATTAAAGCTGCCGGATTAAATATTGAAGTGTTGAGTGGCGTTGAAGGACTGGAACGGGTTTCCAGTGCAGGGGAAGTAGATGCAGTGATGGCTGCGATAGTGGGTGCGGCCGGTTTGCGACCTACTTTGGCAGCGGCACGGGCTGGCAAACGAATCCTGTTGGCGAACAAGGAAACACTCGTGATGGCAGGACGCATCTTTATGGATGCAGTACACCAGAGCAGCGCGATCCTCTTGCCAATTGACAGCGAGCACAACGCAATTTTTCAGGCATTGCCCCATCATTATTCCGGCGAAATGGCTCTTTCAGGCGTGAGTAAAATTTTGCTCACAGCTTCCGGCGGTCCTTTTCGAAACACTTCTTTGGCAGAGTTGAAACAGGTCACACCAGATCAGGCATGCGCCCATCCTAACTGGAGCATGGGGCGAAAAATTTCGGTTGATTCCGCCACGATGATGAACAAGGGTTTGGAGGTCATAGAAGCTCACTGGTTGTTCAATGCACATGCTGATGCTATTCAAGTGGTGATACACCCGCAAAGTGTCATTCATTCGATGGTGCAATATGTGGATGGTTCGGTACTAGCGCAACTGGGCAACCCGGATATGCGAACGCCCATTGCCTACGGGTTGGCTTATCCCAAGCGTATCGATGCGGGTGTCGCGGCTTTGGACTTGTTCAAAATTGCCCGGCTCGATTTTTCCGCCCCTGATTTCGAGCGCTTTCCCTGTCTTGCTTTGGCCTATCGTGCGCTTCGCGCTGGAGGCACAGCTCCCTCACTGATGAATGCCGCAAATGAAGTTGCTGTGGAGGCTTTCCTTGAAAAACGTATCTCATTTCTCGATATTCCGCGACTGATCGGAGATGTGTTGAATAAGTTGCCCTATGTTACCGTTAACGTTTTGGATGATGTGTTGCAAGCAGACGCGCAAGCGCGAGTAGCGGCACAAGATTGGATTTCACGCTTATGACCGTATTAGCTTTTCTTGTAGCCATTGTAGTACTGGTGCTGATTCATGAACTCGGGCACTATTGGATAGCCCGCTTGTGCAATGTCAAAGTCCTTAAATTTTCTTTGGGATTTGGCAAGGCGATTTATGTGAAGCGATTTGCCGGTGGAGAAACAGAGTGGGTAGTCTCGATGATTCCAATTGGCGGTTACGTCAAAATGTTGGACGAACGAGAAGGCGATGTCGCTCCGGAAGAATTATCCAGAGCCTTTAACCGGCAACCTGTATTGCGGCGAATGGCAATTGTTGTTGCAGGCCCGGTTGCCAATCTATTGCTGGCAATTGTGTTGTATTTTGCCCTTTTTATTCATGGTGTTCCGGGTGTCAAACCAATCCTTGGCAATGTGCAACCTTCCACACCAGCTGCGGAAGCTCAGCTTCATACCCAAGAAACAATTATCAGCATCAATGGCCAAGCTACCCCTAGTTGGCAAGAAGTACGTTGGAGTTTATTGGATCTGATTTTGCAACAACGTCCGGCTAACTTGGAATTACGCAATACTGAGGGCGTTTCAATATCCAGAATATTGGAAACAACCACTCTGACTGCCGCTGATTTGGACGGAGATTTTATTCAGAAGCTGGGATTGCATCCCTACCAACCACCTATATTTCCGCTTATCGATAAACTCACCAAGGGCGGCGCTGCTGAACATGCAGGTTTGCAATCGCAAGATAAAATTTTGCGCGTAAATGGACAAACTATTCCTTTATGGGATGATTTTGTGTCTGTGGTACGCGGACACCCTGGAAGCGTGTTGAGCATTGAGGTTGAACGAGCAGGAAATGTACTTGCGTTCAGCGTTACTCCTGATTCAATTAGCGAAGGGGGAAAGCAAATTGGTCGAATCGGTGCCGCGCCGCTCATTGACCGTGCAGCCTTTGATCAATTGCTGACGGAAGTGCATTACCCGCCCTTGGCTGCCCTAAAAGAAGCCGTTCGCAAGACTTGGGAAACTTCGGCAGTCAGTGTAAAAATGATGTGGAAAATGGTAATGGGACAGATATCACTCAAAAATTTGAGTGGCCCAATTTCAATTGCGGACTATGCCGGACAATCCGCACAAATGGGGCTTGGGCCCTATCTTGATTTTTTAGCACTGATCAGCATTAGTTTGGGTGTGTTGAATTTACTTCCCATCCCGTTATTAGATGGTGGCCATTTGCTGTATTATACGGTCGAATTAGTTAAGGGCAGCCCGGTACCGGAAAAGATTTGGGAAGCCGGGCAGAACATAGGGATTGCATTATTGGCTACCATGATGGCTTTTGCGTTATACAACGATATTAGCCGCCTGTTTTTAGGTTGAAAGATTAATGGATTTTAAAAAACTGGTGGGGTTGATCCCACTGCTGTACGCCACATCTGTTTGGGCGATCGCGCCTTTTGTCATCAAAGACATCCGGGTTGAAGGCATCCAACGTACCGAAGCCGGTACGGTGTTTAGCTATCTCCCGGTAAAAGTCGGCGACACAATGAATGACGATCAGGCTTCGGCATCCGTCCACGCTTTGTTCTCCACGGGATTTTTCAAGGATGTCAGTCTCAAAACTGACCAGGGAGTATTAGTCGTCACGGTGCGTGAGCGTCCTTCTATTGCCAGCGTGGAAATTGACGGCGTCAAGGATTTTCCCAAAGATCAATTACGCGATAACCTTAAACAGGTCGGCTTGGCAGAAGGTCGGATTTTCGATAAATCCGCCTTGGATAAAGCCGAGCAGGAATTAAAGCGCCAATATGTTGCCAGAGGTAAATACGCTGTGTCTGTTAAAACTACAATAACAGACTTGGAACGCAACCGTGTTTCTGTAACTTTCAATGTTGTAGAGGGTGAAACCTCCAAAATTCAGAAAATCAATATAGTGGGCAATTCTGCTTATAGTGAAAAAGAATTGCACGATATGATGAAACTCAGCACTCCAGACTGGGCGAGTTGGATCAGCAAAAATGATCAATACTCGAAACAAAAATTATCGGGTGATATGGAAACGATCCGAACATTTTATCTGGATTCCGGGTACATGGAATTTTCAATCGTCTCAACTCAGGTTTCAATTTCACCAGATAAAAAAGACATATTCATCACGCTTAATATTTCTGAAGGTCCAAAATATACAATTTCGTCTATAAATGTAACAGGCCCTCAGTCCGTATTTACGCATGATCAATTGCGCAAACTCATTGCAATAAAATCAGGAGATGTTTTTTCGCGTAAAGCCGTGACTTCATCCACACAAAAAATCACCGAACGCTTCGGCGATGAGGGATACGCATTTGCGAACGTCAATGCCGCACCGGAGATTGACAAGGTCAAGCATCAAGTGGGCTTTACATTTATTGTTGATCCTTTTCAGCGTGTTTACATCAGGCGTATCAATATTGCCGGTAATACCAAAACTCGGGATGAGGTCATTCGGCGTGAATTTAGACAAATGGAAAGCGGTTGGTTTGCCACAGAAAAAATCAAAAAGTCGAAACAGCGCGTTGATCGATTAGGGTTTTTCAGCTCCGTAAATGTGGAAACTGTTCCTGTTGCAGGGACAAAAGATCAAATGGATCTGAATGTTGTTGTGGAAGAAAAATCGACCGGAAATCTATCAGTCGGGGCTGGTATCAGCAGTAGTGAAGGTTTGGTACTAATGGCTGGGGTCTCGCAGAGTAACTTCTTTGGAACTGGAAACACGCTTTCAACCCAGATCAATACAAGTCAAATCAATCAAGTAGTTTCAGTTTCTTACACCAATCCCTATTATACGGATGACGGCGTTAGTCGCGGCTTTGATATTTACAAGCGGCGAACCAATGCAACTTTGATTTCAGTTAGTCAATACACTTCAGATAGTGTCGGGGCAGGGGTGCGCTACGCCGTTCCGATTCAAGAAGAACAAATGATTCACTATGGTCTGTCGGGGGAACAAACAGGAATTGGTTTGACTCCACTTAGCCCTACAAGATTTATCACGTATATCAATACCTACGGTGATACTACGGACAATCTAATTGGTACAATAGGCTGGAGCCATGATAGCCGAGATAGCGCAATTTATACCACCGAAGGGACCGTGCAGAGAGCTTCTACGGAATTGACTGTACCAGATCTATCAAGCCAGCAGTACTACAAATTTACCTACCAACATCAAATATTTTATCCAGTAAGCCGTGGTGTGACGCTGATGTTGAACGGTGAAGCAGATTATGCGAACGGTTATGGCGGGCAGACATTGCCGTTCTTCAAAAATTATTATGCCGGTGGCGTTGGATCAGTGCGGGGGTATCAACCCAGCTCGTTGGGACCTCGTGATCTCAACGGAAATTCACTTGGCGGCAATATGCGCGTCATCACGAATGCTGAATTGTTGCTACCTATGCCTGGTTTTGATAAAGACACTTCTGTCAGAATCAGCGCTTTCTTGGATGGCGGTGCAATTTATGATAAAGATGAGGTATCGGCTGTTTCGGCTTCATTGGGTATGCGTTATGCTACCGGGGTTGCATTAACTTGGGTTTCACCAGTAGGGCCGTTGAAATTAAGTTACGGTATTGCACTGGCCCCGCAGCCGCAGGATAAATTGCAGCGCTTCCAATTTACATTGGGCACTTTGTTCTAATGGAAATATACAAAAGTATGGTTTTACGAGGAGCCAAAATGAAACGAACTTTGAGTGTAATTCTGCTGTTGTTTGCTTGTGGTTCAGTTGCACAAGCAGCAGATTTTCGAGTGGGCGTGGTCAATACTGAGCGAATTTTACGCGAGTCCGTTCCGGCAGTAAAAGCTGAAAAAAAGATTGAAAAAGAATTTGCCGCTCGCGATGATGAAATAAAACAGTTGGTCAAACAAGCCAAAGATATTCAGGCGGCATTGGAAAAAGACAGCAATAAGGCTGATGCTGACCAGCGTGGTAAAGAACGTGAATTAGCCAACTTGAATGTTAATCTTCAACGATTGCAACGTGAGTTTCGTGAAGATTTGAACCTGCGCAAAAATGAGGAACTTGCTCAAGTTTTGGCGCGGGCAGACAAGGCGATACAAGCAATCGCCGAAAAGGAAAAATTTGATTTGATTTTGCAAGAAGCCGTCTATCGCAATCCTCAGATTGATATAACTGACAAAGTATTGCAGTACTTGGCTAATGAGAAAGTCGAAAAATAGAGGAATGGAATTTTGAAGAATCCAACTGCCTACCCTTTAAAAGAAGTAGTAACTCGATTCGGTGGACGTATTGAAGGAGATGCCGCAACACTAGTGAATCAGGTTGCTACGCTTGAAAATGCAACAGCCGGACAGATAGCATTTCTGACTAATTCGAAATACCGCAAGCAACTGGAAACAACTCATGCTTCTGCCGTAATTGTTGCCGAATCAGATATTGATGCCACTCATCTGCCGCGCATTGTATGTACTAATCCGTATTCATATTTTGCCAAGCTGTCAGCTTTTTTAAATCCGCTACCCGAAGTTAAAGCCAGAATTCATCCCAGTGCAGTTATTGGTGCAGATGCAAAAGTATCGCCCACTGCACAAATTGATGAATTTGTGTCGATAGGCGAGGGGGCCATAATCGGTAGCGGTAGTGTCATCATGGCTGGATGCAGTATCGGGGCTAATACCTCGGTTGGTGATAATACTCGGCTATATCCACGCGTCGTTGTTTATCACAATTGCGTCGTTGGTAATAATGTCATTTTGCATTCTGGGGTGGTTATTGGTGCCGATGGTTTCGGTATTGCAATGGATGAAGGTGCATGGCTGAAAATACCCCAAATCGGCCGTGCGATTATTGGCAACAATGTTGAAATTGGTGCCAATACCACAATTGACAGGGGTGCGTTGGACGATACCGTAATTGAGGATGGGGTCAAGCTGGATAACCTGATTCAGATTGCCCACAACGTGCATATTGGTGCACATACCGCGATTGCCGGATGTGCCGGAATTGCGGGTAGCACAACTGTCGGACGTTACTGTCGAATTGGTGGAAGTGCGGGTATCGTTGGTCACGTGAACATTGCCGATGGAGTTGAGATTTCCCCGTTTACCATGGTCAGTAAGTCGATACGTGAAAAAGGCACTTACAGTGGCATGAATCCGTTTAGCGAAAAAGAAAAGTGGATGAAAAATATGGCGCACATGCGCCACCTGGACGAAATGGCGTCGCGCATTAAAAATTTGGAAAAAGAATTAGAAGCATTGATCAGGAGAGGATGATGAGTTTGCAAATGGACATCAACGAGATTTTGAAACTACTGCCGCACCGCTATCCTTTTTTACTGATAGACCGTGTTTTGTCGTATGAGCCAGGCAAAGAAATCATAGCATTGAAGAACGTGACGATGAACGAACCCTTTTTTCCGGGGCATTATCCTCACCATCCGGTTATGCCCGGTGTACTGGTTATTGAAGCGATGGCACAAGCTGCAGCGATTCTTTCATTTACGGGTGAAACAGGCAAAGCTGACGAAACAAAGGTTTACTACTTTGTGGGTATTGATAATGCACGCTTTAAACGTCCGGTCGTACCTGGTGATCAGCTCATTCTGACAATTACCCCTATTTTCAACAAGCGTGGCTTGGGTAAGTTCAAGGCTATTGCCAGCGTTGAGGGACAAGTTGCGGCTGAAGCTGAGATCATGTGCACGATGCGAGACAAATAATGCGCCATCCGACAGCGATCATTCATCCCAATGCCAAGCTGGATGCAGATGTTTCAGTCGGCGCGTACTCTATTATCGGCGAACACGTCGTAATCGGTGCGGGATCGGTTGTTGGTCCGCATGTTGTCATAGATGGACACACTACTATCGGTAAAGGCAATCGCTTTTTCCAATTTTCTTCTATCGGTGAGATTCCGCAAGATAAAAAGTACAAGGGTGAACCGACGCAATTAATTATTGGAGACAACAATACAATACGCGAGAGTTGCACTTTAAATCTAGGCACAGTTCAGGATGGCGGCGTCACCAGCATTGGGAGCGATAACTGGATCATGGCCTATGTCCATGTGGCGCATGATTGCCACATTGGCAATCACAACGTCATCGCCAACTCAGTTCAGTTTGCCGGCCATGTAACAGTAGGAAATCATACCTTGATTGGTGGCTTGTGCGGAGTACACCAGTTCGTTCGCATCGGTGATTTTGCCATGGTTGGGTTTCAGACACGCTTGTCCCAAGATTTGCCGCCATTTGTGACGGCGGTCGGCAACCCCGCTGAAGCCAAAGGACCCCATCAGGAGGGGCCGCGTCGGGCCGGTTTTTCTCTAGCAAGAGTGGATATGATCAAACAAGTATATCGGGCTTTGTACCGCGCTGGTAGCAGCTTTGATACTTCGAAAAAAGAGATCGCAGAATTACGCGGTCAAGTGCCCGAAGCCGATGAAGATATAGATAATATGCTGGCGTTTTTGAATAACGCCAGCCGTGGCATCGTTCGTTAATTAATTCATGAATCAAACTGTAAAAACCATCGCCCTTGTGGCGGGCGAAACCTCGGGTGATCTGCTGGGTAGTCACCTGATCGAAGCGCTAAAACTATCTTTACCCAATGCTCGTTTCGTCGGTATCGGCGGTCCGAAAATGCAAGCAGCGGGCATGCAGATCATGTTCCCAATGGAAAAACTGGCTGTATTCGGCTTTATTGACGCGCTGATACACATTCGAGAGATCCTTGGCATCCGCAATAAACTCAAAGCCGCGCTGCTTGCGACACCGCCGGATTTATTCATCGGAATCGATGCGCCTGACTTTAACCTGAATCTAGAAACCGTACTGAAACAACGCGGTATTCCTACCGTGCATTACGTCAGCCCCTCGATCTGGGCCTGGCGCGGAGAACGCATCCATAAAATCAAGCATGCTGTATCGCATATACTAACCTTATTTCCCTTCGAAGCGTCTATCTACGAGCAAGCGGGGATACCTGTGACTTACGTTGGACACCCTTTGGCAGACATGTTGCCGGAACTACCCAAGCGTGA
Source organism: uncultured Gallionellaceae bacterium (assembly GCA_903913145.1). GTDB lineage: Bacteria > Pseudomonadota > Gammaproteobacteria > Burkholderiales > Gallionellaceae > PALSA-1006. Next base: position 32,521 of record CAIWKC010000060.1, read on the forward strand.
CTTGATGCGGGAACAGATGCGCATTCAAAAGCAACAAAAAGTATATGCATTATTACCGGGTAGCCGACGCAGCGAAGTGCGCTATTTGGCAGCGACTTATATTGAAACTGCAAAGCAAATATTGAAAAAAGAGCCTGGTGCTCAATTTTTGGTTCCGTTGGCAAGCCGTGAAACTCGAACTATTTTCGAAAATACATTGTGGAAATTGGAAGCTCAGGAATTGCCTATTACCATGTTATTTGGTCATGCGCACGATGCCATGATTGCTGCGGATGGCGTATTGGTGGCTTCGGGAACCGCAACGCTGGAAGCAGCACTCCTCAAGCGTCCAATGGTGATCACCTATAAAATGCTGCCGTTGACCTATTGGTTGAGCAAACGTAAAGCCTATTTACCTTACGTTGGACTTCCCAACGTTTTGGCCGGAAAATTCGTTGTACCTGAGATATTGCAAAATGATGCTACGCCGGAAAACTTGGCGCAGGCGTTGTTGAATCTTGTGGGTGATAAAGATGCGGTTGCCGAATTGGAGGTATTGTTCGGACACATGCATAACCAACTCAAGCAAGATACAGCACACAAAGCCGCTCAAGCCATCTTGCCATATTTGACTGATCTTACCTCTGCCGCGTAAATGAGTCGAATACAGTTGATCTGCGGTGTTGACGAAGCAGGGCGGGGACCTTTAGCCGGGCCGGTTTACGCAGCAGCGGTTATTCTCAATAGCAAACATCCTATCATCGGTCTGGCTGATTCAAAGAAGCTAAGCGAAAAAAAGCGAGAACAACTTGCTCTAGAGATAAGGCAGCATGCCACTGCTTGGGCCATTGCCACTGCTTCAGTCGACGAGATCGACGAGATCAATATTTTGCGTGCCAGTCTGTTGGCAATGCGCAGAGCCATCGAAGCATTATCGGTACAACCGCTTGAAATATTGGTTGATGGCCTGTACTGCCCGCAATCAGGTCTGCCCAGTCGGGCAATCGTTAAGGGTGACAGTACAGTAGCGGAAATATCTGCAGCCTCTATTTTGGCAAAAACAGCGCGGGATGCGGCTATGATAGAGATGCATGATCATCTGCCACAATACGGTTTTGCTATTCACAAAGGCTATCCAACAACGGCCCATATTGCCGCGTTAAATTTACATGGAGTGTCATCCGAACATCGCAAGAGTTTCGGTCCGGTACGCAGACTTTTACAAGGAAAAAATTGATATGGCATTTATTAAACTTTTACACCTGCTTTCAGTTGTGGTTTGGGTGGGCGGCATGTTTTTCGCCTATGTGATATTGCGCCCGATTGCTGCAGAAATATTGCAACCTCCTGAAAGGCTGCAATTATGGAACAAAGTATTTAATCTATTTTTTAAATGGGTATGGGTTGCCATCTTCCTAATTCTGGTAACAGGTTTATCGATGATTCATCAATTCGGAGGGATGCTTCAAGTGCCTAAATATATACATGAGATGTTATTGCTGGGTACCATTATGATGGCAATATTCGCTTATGTATTTTTTGTACCCTATGCGAACTTTAAGCTCGCCGTAAGTTCAACAGATTGGCCAAAAGCCGGAGCAATTCTGGCGACGATCAGAAAACTCGTGGCAACGAATCTGCTACTTGGAGTACTTGCCATTATCGTTGTCGAACTGACTCGCTATATTTAGAGATTTATAATCTTTAATTGATACGATGAAAACTCCCAAACGAATCCAGCCGCTGCTTGAAGATGGTCTGGTAGACGACGTGATCCGTCAGCTCAAAAGCGGCAAAGAGGCGACTGTCTATGTCGTTCAATGCGGTGATGAGATTCGTTGCGCAAAGATATATAAAGAAGCCAACCAGCGCGGTTTTCATCAGGCAGTTCACTACACCGAAGGCCGCAAGGTAAAAAATAGCCGTCAGGCTCGCGCAATGGAAAAAGGCTCGCGTTATGGGCGCCAAGAGCAAGAGGCCGCTTGGCAACATGCTGAAGTAGATGCCTTGTATAAGCTTGCTGCTGCCGGAGTGCGTGTGCCGCACCCTTTTGGGTTTTACGAGGGCGTGCTACTGATGGAATTGGTAACCGATGAAAATGGTCAACCTGCGCCCAGACTCAATGATCTCGAACTTACTCGAGATCAGGCACTTGATTTTCATGCTTTCCTGATCAGGCAAGTTGTCTTAATGTTGTGTGCAGGTATTGTGCATGGTGACTTATCCGAGTTCAATGTACTTGTTGATACACAGGGTCCTGTTATTATCGACTTGCCCCAAGCAGTAGACGCGGCAGCTAACAACAATGCCAGCCGTATGCTGGAACGCGATGTCGAAAACCTGGCAGTTTACTTTGGTCAGTTTGCCCCGGAATTACTTGCCACTCAATATGGAAAAGAAATCTGGGCCATCTATCAAAAAGGTGAACTACTTCCTGACACTTTACTTAGCGGTATCTATCGGCAGACAGAAAAGAAAACCGACGTGCGTGCCGTTATGCGTGAAATTGATGCGGCACGCGATGATCATGCCGCCAAATTGCGCTACCAGCAACTCAAGCGCGAAGAAGGCCGGTAACGTAGTTCATGTTAAAAAATTATTCAGTTTTTGGAATTAATTTCTGTTTCAAATTGCCATTACTTTCAGAGACTCACTCGGCACAATGAGCGACTATCCCGTCATCCATTGGAACGAAGATAATGTGGAAAAGTCGGCCCGTTGGCATTCTGAAACTGGCACACCTCCCCCAAAGAAGGTTCTCATTGCGGATGACACCATAACTGCGGATGCAGCCTACCGTCTGGCCTGCGAAGGTAACGCCCTGCTTTGGCGTGGTGATTTTCAGAATGCTCGGCAACTATTACAGGCGATGGCACGTCGTGCCGATGAAAAACCGCATAAAAGAAAAAACAAAGCCGTAACATCGATCACTGAAGCTTTTCATCTCTATCGGCTAGCTCAATCCCAGCGCGCGCGCATTCTGGGCATGTTACTGCTGCCGTTTGAGGTTGAGCATCGTATTCCGCTACGTCGTGCCCCCGATGTAAGTGCAGCTTGCGAAGAGGCGTATGGATCAGCACGAGAACCATATATTGCTTCTCTACGCGAACTGCAGGGAATAATCGGCGCATACGAATGGCGCAAAAACGGAATAGAAATTCCTGCACTTAATGCGCGTATACATCCTCATTACGGAGTGTTTGCGCCTACACGCAGTGAATACATCAGTCTGGTGATCGAAGCAACCTTGCCAACTATTATTAATGCTCAATCTATCGCATTCGACATTGGCACTGGGACGGGGGTACTTGCCGCAGTGCTGGCGCGGCGAGGAGTTCAGCGTGTTATTGCGACTGATCAGGATCAACGGGCTCTTGATTGCGCCAAGGAAAATATCTCGCGCTTGGGGATTACTGCACAAGTTGCAGTAATGCAAGCAGACCTTTTTCCCGAAGGCTTGGCATCACTCATCGTATGTAATCCCCCGTGGGTTCCGGCACGACCCAGTTCGCCGCTTGAGCACGCTGTATTCGATCCGGATAGTCGAATGTTGCTCGGATTTCTGAAAGGTTTGGCTTCGCATCTTGCGCCTGGAGGCGAGGGTTGGTTGATTCTTTCCGATCTTGCCGAGCATCTTGGCTTGCGCACACGTGAGGAATTGCTGGCGGCGATAGACGGTGCTGGTTTAATTGTTGCGAATAAAAGCGATGTAAAGCCGCATCACCCGCGTGCTTCAGATAGCACTAATCTCCTTTACGCTGCGCGGGCGGCAGAGCTGACATCGTTGTGGCGGCTGAAAGCAAAATCTTAGATTATGTCAGTAGTGTCCGGTTAACTTACATATTTCCGAGCCAAGAATGAGTATTGGCGCGGGTTACAGAACAATTTATTTTGGTGCCGATTTGAAATCAGTTTACCCATATTCAAGTTCAAGTAACGTCCAGAGATTGATTTCTCTGGAGGTGAGCTATGAACATGGGCAAGACGTTGTTCGCGCAGATCATGGGGTTTGTTCCATGGACCAGTTTTGCGCGCATCGTGACACGCTATGGCGGCGATACCAGAGTGCGCAGCTTGGCTTGCACCGAGCAATTCCGCGCCATGGCCTTCGCGCAATTGACCTACCGAGAGAGTCTGCGCGACTTCGAAACCTGCTTGTTGGCAAATCAGGCGAAGCTTTACAGCATGGGATTTCGTACTCCGGTAAAACGGTCGACGCTGGCCGATGCAAACGAAGGACGCGACTGGCACATTTGGGCCGACTTGGCTGTTTTGCTTATCCGACGTGCGCGCAAGCTGTACTGCAACGACAGCTTTGGTGTCGATCTCGACAATACCGTCTACGCGCTGGATGCGACGACCATAGACTTGTGTCTTTCGCTGTTTCCATGGGCGCCGTTTCGCACCGCCAAAGCAGCGGTCAAATTGCATACGCTGCTCGACCTGCGCGGCAATATTCCAGCCTTCATTCATATCTCGGACGGCAAGACACACGAGGTCAACGTGCTGGATATGCTGTCCTTCGAGGCAGGTGCCTTCTACGTAATGGATCGAGGGTATCTGAATTTCGCTCGTCTGTTTGCATTGCATCAGACTGGAGCATTCTTTGTGACCCGTGCCAAGCACGGTATGAATGCTCGCAGGGTGTACTCGATGCCAGTCGACCGGAGTACCGGCATCATTTGCGACCAGCGCATCGTGCTGAATGGTTTTTACATCGCGCAGGATTATCCCGAGCAGTTGAGGCGCATTCGCTTCAAAGACCCGGTGTCCGGCAAGACGTTGGTATTCCTGACCAACAACACCGCGTTGCCTGCGCTGACGATTGCTGCTCTTTACAAGAGCCGCTGGCAAGTCGAGTTGTTCTTCAAATGGATAAAGCAGCACCTGCGTATCAAGCGTTTCATCGGCAACAGCGAGAACGCGGTGAAAACGCAAATCTGGTGCGCTGTCTCCACTTACGTACTGATCGCTATTATCAAAAAGGAGCTTCAACTTGATGCCTCTCTATACTCTTTGCTACAGATTTTATCGGTGTCTGTTTTTGAGAAAACCCAGTTATCTCAAGCCCTCGCGGGCAATGGGCAATTCCAAGATCAGACAGACATTTCTAACCAACTAAATTTGTTCGACTTTTAACCGGACACTACTGAGATTATGTAATGACATAAACCGGCCAAAATATTTTGCTAGAGTTCTGTATATTTTTTGGAGACACCCTTTGATTTTTCTACAGGATACTTCAACGCATTCTTTGCGATCTTCTCAAGCACGATCTGTTTAACATCAAATCCGTATTGTTCAGCCAGCAAAAATGCAAAGGCGAATACATCGGCAAGCTCTTCCTTGACTCTGGCAATATTCGCTTCTTCAGCTGATTTCCACAAATATGTCTCCAATAATTCACTCGCTTCAATATTAAGTGCAAGCGCGAGATCTTTGCTATTATGGAATTGAGCCCAATCGCGATCATCACGAAATTTTAGTAATGCGTCGGTAACGTCTTTAAGGTCACTCACCAAGTGTTCCATTCAAAAATTTATATTTTGTTATACTTGTTGATAGTGATTGTAATGCAATTATTGCCTGAACAATATCTCTTTCATTTGAATAAAATAATTGTAAAAAGAATGTGTCAATTTATCCGCTTCGGCTAAAATCAAAAACTTTTGTATTGCTTCGAACGCATCTTTCAACAACCTCGCATCCATTATGGATATATTGATACCCGGCAGATTAATACGAATCGTTATCGCGTCTTGCTTAATGGCGGGCATTGCAACACAACTATGGGCTGCTGACAACGCCCCGTTGGATCCGGAATCTATTCTTTGGTTAGCTACGCAGAAGAAGAATTCAACAGACGGCTATGAAGCCTATCTTGCTCAGTATGCTGATGGCAAATATGCTACTTTTGCAGAATCTGCTATTCATAAAATTAAAACTGACAAAGCGCTTCAGCAGGAAAATGCAGAGTGGAAAATTGTACAAGATTCTGAAGACGAATTAACAGTTCAAAAATTTCAGGTTAAATATCCAAAGGGCGTGAACGCCATTGCTGTGAAGCTAAAATTGGCTACCATTCGCAAAATTGCAACGGAATTTAAACCCGGCCAATCATTCAAGGGGTGCACAACTTGTCCTGAAATGGTCATTGTGCCTGCGGGTAGCTTTGTTATGGGCGATGACCTTAACGCCCACAATGTAACAATCGCAGTCCCATTTGCGATTGGTAAAAAAGAAGTCACGCAAAAGGAATGGGTCGCCATCATGGGGAGTAACCCTAGCAAGTTTAATGACTGTGTAGGTAGTTGTCCTGTAGACAATATAAGCTGGAACGAAGCACAAGAATTTGTACGTAGACTCAACCTCAAAACAGGGAAAAAATATCGCTTGCCGAGTGAAGCAGAATGGGAATATGCCTGCAGAGCAGGTGCCCGTCAAAAATATTGCGGCAGCGACGATGCCAATTCAGTTGCATGGTATGGCATTTATTCGATTTCAGACAAAATACTAACCAGATCAAGCAAACAGGTTGCCACTAAGAAGGCAAATGCGTGGGGGCTATTTGATATGAGCGGTAACGTTTCTGAATGGACGCAAGATGGTTACCATGAAAACTTTACCGGGGCTCCAACAGATGGCTCTGCTTGGTCCGGAGATGGACAGGGATATGTTCTTCGCGGTGGATCATGGGGTGGAACTATTGAGCAAGTTCGCTACGCTTACCGTGACTATGATGGCCCATCAAACAAAGATATCAGCTACGGTTTACGTATCGCAAGGAACTTCCCCTAGTTTTTAAATTACCTATGTCCCTAGAAAAACAGTTAGTCACAGAGAAAACCGAGATCACAGGTTAAAAACAAACGGTGGTAACGGGAGCTTAATTAACCTATTGGGTGCAAAAATTGTCACTTTGGCTCGAGGGTAAGTTTAGGGCTGTGAAACTAAATGATAATTTTTAGGCACTGTAAATACGCTGTCGTGCAGGGATTCAACCTTGAGTGACTTAACTTCTATGGTAAAAGATAAAAGTGGTTCACTTTCAGAGTTTTTAATACTCTCTTCAGTTTTCTTTTGAACGAACATTCCAGCAAGACTAGAGACAAGACCGCCCGGACTAGTTGTTGTTATATTACTACGGGCAGAATTGTCCTCCGCACTTTTGGATTCTTTGGTGGCACAAGCATTGCCATCTAAATTCCAGGTTAGATGAGTTGAAATTGGATAACCCTTAATTTGACTCATTTGCTTTCCTGCATCTAGAAAAGCGTTTCGCGAAGTTGGTGCTAAAGAGCTAGCCAAATAGGCGGAAATCATTTTGGTTGCCTCAGTGGGCACGATCGGTTGTTTTTCAAAAGAGGGCAGAGTTCCTGCATAAGCTTTAGCATATTTGTCTTCCATGCTAAAAGTGTCACGTATAGCTTGAGTGAGCGGAGATGTCCAAATTTCTACATTTAACGTACTGGTCGAATTGCGGCCCGTTTTATCGCGCAGATTGATTATCCAGGCAACCAGATATTCGTCAGTATCAAATCCGTTGATGGACTTCTTTTGCCCGGTTGGTTTAACGGTGAAACTGGTGTGTGCCACTTCCATCGTGCAACCAGAGTCGTGCTTTGCCTCGGGAGGTTTGGCTGCATTTTCTTCTGGCTTTGCCGGGGATTTTTTTGCCGGATCAATGCATCCTTTCAAGGGACATTCGGTGTATTCCTCTTTCTTGGTATTGAGTGACCAAAGCAAATTACGGTCAATGCGAGAAATTGTCGATCCGGCTCGGGAACCGACAAGGAAGCTTGAGTAAGTACCGGTGCCCTTGAATGAATTATCGTCACGGCGCATATTAGGACGCACATAATGAAGTTCATTATCTTCAAAAGGAAAAAACCCTTTTATTCCGTTGCTTTCGAGATGCCGTTCAATGACGGCTGTAGGGGCAAGAGGAGTATTGTCAGGTTCAATCATGCTGGTGGAACAACCCGCAATAGCGCCTGACAAAACTAGTATGCTCAGATGGATTCGTTGCATAATTTCCCCCTTGCTGATTGATTATTCGTATTATGAGATTAATTTGATCAGACAGCTATAAAATTATTTTAAGAAAAATATGAGTTTCAAATATTGGGCAATAAGGTCAAGGTGAGCCAAGGATGAGGTTTTTTGAATTCCTATAAACATGACACAATTGAACTAACAGGTTTTCCTTTTATGTTGTAATATTTCATTAATCGAAAGTCAAAGAGAAAATTACGTATGTACAATTTATTTAAACCTGAAAACCCTGTTGGCTTGATGGACTTCGTTCGCGCTGCCAAATCATGCATATCTGAAATTTCACCTGCTGAACTTAAAGCTAAATTGGATGCAAAGGAGGGCCTTTTGCTTATAGACGTTCGAGAGGCCTCCGAGTTCGAGCACGGCCATATTGATGGAGCGCATTTAGTGCCACGAGGAATATTAGAACCGGCGGCAGACCCGAGTTATCCCAAAAACTATCAGCCGTTATCAAGTGCACGTAATCAACAAGTTGTTGTTTATTGTGCGACAAGCGGTCGTTCTGCTATGGCTGCAGCAGTTTTGCAGATGATGGGTTTTAAAAATGTTCTCAACCTTGCAGGTGGTATGACCCGCTGGGAAACGGAAGGATTGCCGCAGGTTCGCGAGGCAGAGTATTAATATTTTGTTGTTTTGATAATGCCCTTCAACTAAACATAGTTGCTCCATAAATACTAAGGAAAAGAATATTTTGGACTTGGATTCAGCGTTTCAAAAACACGGTGTATGGATAGAGGAATTTTGCACGGCAATATTTAATCAAAATTCTTTGGATGTCCTGAGTTACAAAACAGATAATCATTGTGAACTTGGCATTTGGCTTTATGGTGAGGGTAAAAAACTGTACGGTAATCTAAACGCTTACGCTAACCTAGTTTCAAAACACGCCATTTTCCATGAGGTGGCCGGTAAAATCGTGCAGACTATTAATGCAAAAGAGTATGCAAATGCAGAGAATTTGTTAAGCGAAGAGGGTGATTACGCTATAGCCTCTAGTGCAGTTCATACAGCAATTAAGCAATTAAAAGAAGAAAGCCATATTTAATAAACCGCATAACGAAATGCTGAACTATTCATTTCAATTTGATCTGAAAATTCTGAAGCAACTTGGTACTTAAAGTACTACAAAATAGGTATCAGTTAATCCCTATCCTGTCTAAAGCTTGAGTAACCCCTCAATTTTACATGCCATAAATTGTAGTGACTTGGCAGTCGTATAGTCCACACTTCTTGGTTAAAGAATCACACTTCCGAGTTATCAGTTATTACTCATATGGAGTTATTTACTTTAAATCAACAGTCACATTAAATACGTCTGACTTTAATGATATAAATAATTAACTTTACAGGGGGAGTGATGGCGATTCATTTTAAAGATTTCCAAGGCGGGTATTTAAATAGCAACGGTTGTATGTATGAACCTGAAATCGAACCTATAAGCGTTGCTGTGGAATTAGCAAATAAATGGATAGCAGAACATGCAGTAAAAGTAATCAATGTTGAAACAGTTTTGACTAATTTGAACAGAGAAACGGTGAGTTCTTTGCAGTATGAAGGAGGAAGAAATAAATTTAGAAATGCTCAAGTAGTCCGAGTCTGGATTTCAGATTAGTTGGTTTTACGATACTACTAAGACTTGTTTGTGCAGGCCAGAAATTATTTGAAACGAATCGTTGTAGTTTGTGATGTCGCAATACGCATAGAGTCAAACGGAGAAGTTCGAGAATAGACCAATAATTATTACACCAATTTAAAATTTAGTCGGTCCTCGGATTTCCTTTGCTTACCTCACTATCAGCTATTGCTTTTGACCCAACGTAAAATATTTCCTGTATCCATAGCACCCGCCTGCCGGGTAATTTCTTTCCCGTTTCGGAATATTGCCAGAGTAGGGATGCTGCGGATATTAAAACGGGCGGCGATATTTTGAGCTTGCTCAGTATCCACTTTGACAAAACGATACTTGGGTTCCATCTGCCGGGCAGCATCCGAAAAGGAGGGAGCCATGCTCCGGCATGGAGCGCACCAGGGTGCCCAGAAGTCTACAACAATGGGCAGATCAGATTTCGAAATATGTTGATCAAAACTGGTTTCATTTAATTCAACAGGATGGCCTGTAAATAGCGGCGAATGACATCTTCCGCATGTACCACCATCCCCAAGTCTATCTTCAGGCAAGCGGTTTACACTATTGCAATGCGGACAAACTACATGTAACAAGTTACTCATGGTCTACTCCAATAAATGCACTGGGCTCAACATTGGGTTGGCTTTTCCGGAATCAAGTTCAGCTTCATTATTTCCGCATAGCGGTAATTAAAAATATCGGAAATTCAAGTTTTGATTGAGCATCCTTTTGCTTAATCACGGTAGTCGCAGTTGAATCTCGAACATTGGAAAAGCCTGCATCAAGTAGTAACTGTTTTAAATGCGCCCGGTCAAAGCCACGGTGATGAACACCGGTATTGTCTCCATGAAACCCGCCATCTTCTGTGTCGAGGTCTGCAAAACACACTTGTCCATTGGGACGCAGAAGGCTGATCCATTCTTTAAATACTGCTAGTGATTCGGGTATATGGTGCAGAACCATGCTGCTGACAACAACGTCGTAAAGGCCTTCAATGCGATGACCTTTATCAAAGTCGACATATTGGGTATTCACATTGCCAAGTTTTTGCGATTTGACTTTATTTTCCAGCATGGTAAGCATTCCACGCGAGTTGTCGATTCCGGTAATTTTTTTTACCAAAGGTTGTAGTTTCAGCGTAAGTA
>CAIWKC010000061.1 GCA_903913145.1 uncultured Gallionellaceae bacterium
CTCGCGTTGCAGTTATCCGCTTGCGCCTCGCATTCTTCACAGGCCGACAATAGGCCAACATGGATCAATAATCCGGGAAATGGCGTCTCTGCTTCTGCGGGTATGAATGTTCGAGGCAGACCGGCTCAAGAAGAATTAGCCACGTTGCGTGCCCGAGAGGAATATGCAAAGCGGTTTGGAGTTTCTATCAACTCTGCCCAGTCGATGGATACTTCGGTCAACAACGGCAGAGCTTATACTGTTGGCTCCGATTCTGCGAACGAAAACTCTCAGCAAACAAATATCAAAGCAACAGTTAAAGCAAAGTGGCTCGACCCGGATACTGATGAATTATGGGTTTGGCTCGTTCCTGCTAATTAATGGCTGTCCGTCATTCCCGCGCAGGCGCATAAGCGCTAACTTAATATTTGCACTTCCGAAGCAATTGGCTGATACTTGCGCTATTGCACTGACGGAGATGCGCGATGGCAGAAGTTATTGGGCAAGATGGTTCCGATGAGAGACTGGACGAAGACTGGGAATTGGTCAAGCGCTTGCTGCCCGAGCAATGGGAACAAAAGGCGCGCGAGTTGGGAGCCTTTCGGCGCGGAAGGGAGATCGGCGACCCTTCAACCCTATTGCGCGTTATGTTGATCCACTTGGCGCAAGGCTGTGGGCTGCGCGAAACAGCGGTACGAGCAGAGCAAGGCGGATTGGCCAGTGTGAGTGATGTCGCCATATTGAAACGACTTAAAGGCTGCGGGGCTTGGTTTGAATGGATGGCGGGCGCTTTGCGACAAAAGTGGTTGCCCGACTTCCCTGTCGGCGCGGCGTGGTTTGGACGCAGGATACGGCTGGTAGATGGCAGCATGGTCAGTGAACCCGGCGAGACGGGTTCGCAATGGCGGCTACATTACTCGATTGGATTGCCCGCGCTCAACTGCGAGGAGGTTATCATCACCACACCCAAAGAAGGCGAGACGCTCAAGCGATTCGAAGTCCGCGAAGGCGACCTGTTCATCGGAGACCGGGGTTACGCACATCCGGGCGGAATTGCCCACGTCGTGACAGGCAAGGCCGATGTCATTATCCGCACCAATCTGGTGACATTGCCACTGTACGACGCGCAAGGTATCCGGCTGCAAGTGCTGTCCCGCTTGCGCGGTTTGAGTGTGGGTGAATACGGTGACTGGCCGGTGCAGGTCAAGAGCGGCAAACAATGGATTGAAGGGCGTCTGTGCGCGATCAAGAAGGGAGTTGCTGCGGCACAAAAAGCGAGGGCGCGGGTGATGCGGGAAAGTCAGCGCAACGGCACGCAGATGCAACCCGAGACACTGGAGGCGGCAGACTACGTATTCGTGTTTACCACACTGGCGGCAGCATGTTCCGCGTGTTCCGTCATGGAGCTATATCGGGCGCGATGGCAAATCGAACTGGCGTTCAAACGTCTGAAATCGCTGGTGCAGTTGGGGCATTTGAAAAAGCATGACGAAATAGCGGCCCGAGCGTGGTTGCAGGGCAAGTTGCTGGTGGCCTTCTTGGTGGATGCCCTGCTCGTGACTGCCGAGCGGATTTCCCCCTGGGGGTACGCGAACTGGCAAGGCGAACCGCAGTCGGTGTTTGTGGCGGGAGACCTCATTCATGCTTGAGTTGTTATCGCGAGCGATATTACCGGTCTTGTCACTCAACGATGCCCTCAAAGATTGGGGTCGCATCGCCCACCAACTCGCTGAGCCGCCGCGTCAACGAGTCCGGCAGACAGTGAGAGTGTGTGACATATTAAGTTAGCGCTTATGCGCCTGCGCGGGAATGACGAATTTACTTTCTAATGGGAATATTGGTTTAAGATAACTCGCCGCGTTTAAGTTGATACATTGTAATTCAGAAATTCCAGCGGAAGCCAAATGAAGCGGAAATGCGCTTATTCGTTGATGTTTGATTTGGGACGGTTGTCGTACTCATTTCATAACCCAAATCCGCATCCATGCTAAAATTTTGCTGCATTTGATAAGTTCCATGCACCATCGGCATATGTCTGGACAAGTTGCCTCCATAATTATCCGCTTGCTGGTAGTAATTCCAGGAAGAATCAAGGGAGAATTGCGGATTGAACGTAATCCGGTTGCTTATAAATAACGTTTCTCCATTCTTTACATAATCACTCGTGACGATGCTTGCACCTATTGACGAGAAATCAGCATTGGTAAACAAGTTGGTCCCCATCAATTGTGCAGACACCGTCTTTTCCAACCCTGTCTCGGGTAATGCAGTGACATAACCGACTATTGTCAACGGAATGCCATTCGAATTCAAACTTCCGCTTGCCGGCATGCCTGATGTCTTGGAAAGTCTGACATCACCTCCCAATTGCCAGGTATCGTTTAATCTTTGCGTCGCACCTACTTGAGCATAAGTTGAGGAAATGGAGCGATCTAATGCCAATTGCTTCAATTGAGTTTCATTCATGATTGTCAACAAATCCGATATGGACGTTGTCAAGGAGCCATTCAAGGCATTTCGAGTGCTCAAATTTTTACGATAATCCAGAATCAAATTAAGCGTGGTTCCCGACGCAAGTCCGTAGCTACTGGTTAACATCATTGTGTTCGGTTTATTAAAATAAATATCGTAATCCAAAACAGCATAGGCAGATTTCTTACCTTCGAAATATTTGTATTCGGCACCTAACGCACGACGGTCGGTGACGCCTTGGATGGTTTGATCAATTAAATATGCGGAAACCGGGCCTCTATCTACACTGGTACCGAAAAATATCGGCTGGATATTGGTCGAGTAGTCAACCAATTGCCCTGCCACACCATTTACCCGTAATTCTTGTTGGTTACCGTATCCCGCATAGATGCCATCGAAGCGCCCCATAACGCCTCCGCCACCGGTAGTCTGGCGCCCCAAGCGGGCTGAGTAATCTGATTTCTTATTTTTGAGTTCCAGATACGCGGCATAGACATAGTTAGAATTGTGTTGGCCTGGCACATAGTTTTGCGATGCAACATCACGATAAACCAAACGATTGTCATATTGATCGTTGACGTATCTGCCGACAGCATCGACATTGGTGATCAGAGAAGCCTGATCTTTCATTGAGTAGGAATCAGTCTGGATGGTATTGTTATAGGGATATGATGTTTGAAAATTACTTTGCCCATAATAATAACGCGAGGAAATACCACCCTGAACGGTCGTTCGAGGCTCCAGTTTCCGTGCTGATGCGACTGCTTCATTTTTATTTTTCGTATCAGTTGAACCCAGTCTTGCCAGTCGTTGCTGAACTTGCTCAACTCCGTCCCCGGACGTGTACAGTTTTAAATACAACTCATACTCAGCTTTGGCTTTTGCATTCTGCCCGCCACGTTCACGTGCCACGCCCACCCATTCTTGTGCATCTTGTGAATACAAATTAGGCGGCAACAACAACAAATTGTTAAATGCTTCCGTTGCAACCGGATAGTTTTTATCCGCAAGTGCGTCACGTCCAGCTTGCATCAATTTGTAAGCTTGCAGATTTGTTTCTGCTTGCGTCGCTTCTGCACTGCCTGCGGCAGGAGGTGTCGGCACGGTCGGCGGTGCTACAACAGTTGGCAACAAGGGCAATTCCATTTTGTTGACCGTTGGAAGAACTGTTTTTTCCGGTTTTAAGGTAATCACAAAGCTTCGGCTGTCTCCACCCGCATTAACTAGAAAATCAACTTCTTTTGCAAATTCAACCACCAATTTTGGCTGGGTCGCCTGATCGCGAGTGGTCACCGTAAAAGCAGGGCTTAACGAAGTTGCAGGAGAATTACGCACTTCCTGATCTGCCCAGATTTCAGCTTGGTCAGAACTCGGCACACGTTCATAGTAAATTTCTATAATCCGTGACTTTACATTCGGCACGAAACGCAGAAAATGCACCGGTGTGGTGAGGGTGATGGTTGCTTGGACATCATCACCTTTTTGTTGCAAGCTGACGTCTTCAAGTGGGGCAGCTATGGCAGACCCAACAGAAAAAAGAAATATCAGGCAACTATTTAAATAGCGATGCATTAATAAAGGGTGCTTATCCATCTCTGCTCCATTCAGACTCTAAATTCGTTCTAGTGTTCTTATTTTTATAAATGACAATTTGATTACAAATAGAGTGCTTCTCTGCACAGCACTTGCTACGCAGAGAAACATATCTAATTGTCAGGGACTATTCCATCTAGTGAAAGATGTTGAATGGCATTGAGTACAATCCTTCGTTCCTGCGCTATGGTGGCTACTCAAATTTACTCTTTGCGGAGGGTTATTTGTCCATGCATATACGGGGGAGTTACTATCATGGCAAGTTTTGCAAGTTGAAGACAAATAACCGTGCAGGGTAGCGTCAGTTGCGGTTGTTGACGTAGTAAGATGGCAGGTAGCGCACGCAGTACCAGAAGTGAATGCCATATGGTTACTTGGCATGCCTCCTAATGCGCCCAACCAAGTTGTTTTAGAGTGGCAATTACTGCATTCTCCCGGATTTGCTTGATGGCCAGCAAACTGAGCTATTCCAGTAGCTTGACTACCATTATGACAACCTGAGCATAACGTTCCTGCTGTAGCATGGTCATACAATGCACCTAGCCAATTAGCAGTTGTTTTGTGACAACCAAAGCAATCTATAGAATTATTTTGCGAATTATGCGCAAAGGCTTCAGGTGATGTCCCCGCTAAAAGAGTTTTTGGTGTAGCGAGAATACCATTATGACAATTTGAACATGGAGTCCCCGCATTAGCGTGATTAAAACTCGCCCCAAACCAATTCGTAAACGTATGGTGGCACGATTCACAACCGATGCTGTTATTTCCTGGATTATGGGCATAACCCTCTGGTGAAGTTCCACCAATAGCATGTTTCGTATTGATATCGCCCACCATGGCTGCATTTCCATGGCAGCTTACACAGTTACCTGTCACCCCAGTGTGGTTCCAGAATGAGGGCAACCAAATCGTAGGTCGATGGCATTTGTCACAAGAATAGGTGGCTTTAAAGGTATTCGTACTATGACTTGCAGGCCTTCCCGGTGCGATTGAACCATTGTGGCAACTTCCGCATTCTCCGGAATTGGCCATACCGTGGTTGTAACGCGCGCCTAAAAAGGTAACGGTGTTGGTATGACAGATATCGCAAGGCTGTGTGCTAGCCAAGTGATTGGAAGACATGGTCAGTGCGACGACTCGTTGGCCTTTTGTATGGCAGCCAATGCAGTTATGGGGCGTGCCCTTAAACACGCCGCCGACATGGCAACTGCCGCAATCTGCAATCGTGGCATGCGAGCCAGTCAGCGGGTAACCGGTGGTTGTATGATCAAAGCGTTCAGCTTGCGTTTTACTGCCAGCATCAGTTGTGTCTGCTTGCGCTGCAAAAGCATGTATCGAAAAGGTGGACAGCATGAGCATTACCAACATTGTGATGATCAAATGGGGTTTAAACTGCATTTTGTCCAATGCGATAAATTTCATTTTTATCTCCTCAATTATTTCCACTACAATTTAATTTGTAGTTGGCAAAACACACGCAAGGTTTCTAAGGAACCGCCGAATCCGTCCCCTCTCCCCGGGGGAGAAGGAGAAAAGCACACTTATTCGACGTTTCTCTAATTACTTTTCCTGCCAGCCCCGATTCTTAAATCACGCCATTTGTTTCCGTCGTGGCAGCGTTCGCATTGGGGGCCGTATTCTCCGTTGTGAATATCATCTCTGTCATGGCAACCTCCACAGGTTGTGTCCGTTTTAACTTTTCCAGCCATGGGCCTGAAATGACATTTGTAGCAATCTGAAATCCCTTTGTGCGGTCCCTCCAACTTGAAGTGGGTCTTGCCGTGATCAAAGTCCCAAGATTTCCAACTGCGAACGTTGTGGCATTCCTGGCATTCTGAACCCAGACGGCGTTTATGCACCACCGCGTCATCTTTTTCATGGCAAGAGAAGCAATCTGACTTGGCATCTTTAAACGTCGGCGCTAAATGGCACTTCTTGCACTCAACAATCGCATGGTTGCCCAACAGCAGGAATTTCGACATGGTGTTGTGCTTGAAAGTCGTCGTCTTCCAATTCTGCTCGGTATGACAGGTTTCACATTTTTTGCCTTCCTGTCCTTTGTGCTTATCGTCTTTCTCGTGACAAGAGATACAAGTCATTTCCAGCTTGTCTTTATAAAGATCACCTTTGTGGCAACTTGAACACTTCAGCGGTGCTCTATGCTTGCCATACAGCGGAAATTTGGTTTTCTTGTCATGATCAAACAAGACTTCTTTCCAATCACGCTCGACGTGGCAGCTTTCACATTTTGTCCCGAAATTACCTTTGTGTGCCTTGTCGTCATCTTTCTTGTGACACGACACACAAGTCATTTGCAATTTGTCTTTATACAAATCACCTTTGTGGCAAGCAACACACTTTATCGTCGTATGTTTGCCCAGCAATGTATATTTGGTCGATTTAGTGTGATCAAATAAAATTTCTTTCCAGCTTCGCTCAACGTGGCAGCTTTCACACTTGGCTCCGAAATTGCCCTTGTGTACTTTGTCGTCATCAGCCTTGTGGCAAGAGACACAAGTCGACACCAAAATCTTGTCCTTGTATAAATCTCCTTTGTGGCAACTCGAGCACTTGGCCGATTTATGCTTGCCCAGTAATGGATATTTAGTTTTTTTATCATGATCAAAAAGAATCTCTTTCCAATCGCGCTCCACGTGACACGTTTCACATTTGGGACCAAATTTACCTTTATGAACTTTGTCGTCATCTTTCTTGTGACAGACACTACATACTTTTGACGTGCCCTTGTATTTCTTTTCAATGTGGCAAGCATCACACTTCACTTGTTCATGTTTGCCCAAAAGCGGGTAATTGGTCTTGTCATGATCAAACTTTGTCTTTTTCCAATCTGTTTCGTTGTGACAAGTTTCGCACTTGGGACCTAATTTTCCTTTGTGGGCTTTGTCGTCATCTTTCTTATGGCAACCAACGCATGTTTTTGGCGTGTCTTTAAATTTGTCATTCAGGTGGCATTTTTCACACTTGACATCAATGTGCTTACCCAATAATTTAAAGTGCGTTTTATCATGATCGAAGGAGACAGTCTTCCAATCCTTTTCGATATGGCATTTGGCACAATCGGTACCCAAGTTTCCTTTATGCTTATCATCTTTCTTGTGACAGCTATTGCAGACCGAAGGTGCCTCGCTGTATTTCTTGCCTTCAGCGTGACAGTCCTTGCATTTGACTTTTTCTTTTAGATGACCGCCTTTTAACTCAAAGTCAGTTTGCTTGTGATCAAATCTGATTGAATCAAAAATAACAATCTTGGCATCGCGTCCCTTATGTTCGGTATGGCATTCTTTACATTCTTTTTGCTCTTGGATGCGACCATGGAAACCGCGCTTTTCGGCAATGTCTTTTCCAACTTGCTTGTGGCAATCTGCGCACAAACCGGACTGTGCGGATTTATTGAATTTCTTGTGGCATTTTTCGCAATTTTCTTCTTCTTTAGCATGGCTTTTAACAACATCACCGGGAGAAACCACGCTAGCGAATGCCTGATGATAAACAGGCATCGCCAGACAAAGAAGCAAAAGGGCACTGAATATTTTTTGCATTAATTTAGTCAGGACAATGATTGTTCAAAATACGACAAAACGTATTAGAACCCGTTTCAATGCAATATTCAAGAGGCGGTTGATCACCTCTTGGATATTTAGGCTATAAAGTTGCAGCCACTGCAGCAACTGAGACTGACAGTGCGCTAAGCCAGCCCAAACTGCTGATAAACTTAGTATCTTCAGCTGACAACTGCTCATGACTTTTAATCTTTTGATTCAGTTTCTCCAAATCCGCTTGAAGTTCTTTCAATCTGGCTTGCTGGTTCTGAACTTCCAATAATTTTATGTGCTGTGAAGCTTCCAATGATTTTTGTTCAGTTGACATAATAAACTCCTAAATAAAAATTGAATTGCAGCATCGGTTCGATGTGTATCGTCTGCTTACTCGCTTGAGCGATTTGGCAAACTAGCGCACTGCCAAGGTATTCGGCCACGATTAGCGAATAATTGTCAGCTCGAGGCCAAATAGTAATCAAAGAAAATAGTTGCGTAAATCCGTATGAATACGGAGGGAGGGGTAAGTATTTCGAGTAAGGATTATCTAATAATCTAGGGATTTGTTGACATTCCTAATGTGAGAAGATCTTTTAAATTTGATGCGCCGGTCTTTTCCATAATGTGAGCGCGATGGGTTTCAACAGTCCGGAAACTGATACCCAAACGTTCTGCAATATCCTTGTTGGCATAACCCGCAACAATCAACGACAAAATTTCTTTTTCACGTTCCGTCAGCGTTGCCAATAGGCTCGCTTTAGATTGAGAATCTGCCGCCTGCTTTTGCATATCAGCGGATTTTTCCAGCGCCAGTTTAACGCATGCGAGCAATTCAGTTCCGTCGACAGGCTTAGTCAAAAAATCCATCGCACCGGCTTTAAGGGCGCGTACCGTGATGGGTATGGAGCCCTGCCCGCTCAGAAAAATAATTGGCAAGTTCAATCCGCGGCGATTGAGTTCTTCTTGCATCGACGGACCATCCATTTCTGGCATATTGACGTCCAGAATAATGCAACCGGCGGTTTCCTGATTACAGACCGCCAAAAATTCATCGGCACTTGGAAATGTTGCTACTGTATATCCTTCAGTTTTGAGCAACATACGCAGTGACTTTCTGACTGCATCATCGTCATCTACAACAAATACATTATTAATTTTATTCATATCACAAAAGGCAAAGTTAAATGAAAAGTAGCGCCTTGGTTTTCTTTCTGATCAAGCCATAGTTGACCACCGTTCTCTTCTATTAATGAACGACTAATGGCAAGTCCCATACCAATACCATCCTTCTTGGTAGTAAAGAACGGTTCAAACACACGATTAATATCTTCTTTTTTGATACCCGGTCCATTATCCTGAATTGTCATTAGTGCGAAGGACTCATTTTTGTTTGTCGAGATAACCAGTTCAAGGTTAGGCGAATGCTCGCCTACTCCCTGCATCGCTTCGATACCATTGTTTAACAAATTTAACAGCACTTTTTGAACTTGCGTTCTATTGGCTGTTACACATGGCAGACCTTCCTCCAAATTAAGTGTATCGTTAACCATTGAATTATTCTCGGATTTTATAGTATCTACGGTATTGATAATTTCCTGATTCAGGTCAAACTCCTCCACTGGCATTTTTCTACTATTCAGAAAATTGATGATATCTCGAATTGATCTCCCCGCTCTCAGTGCCTGCTGTTCACATCCTTCTATGGCTTCAGTTATTTCATCATAGTCCGGTCTCTGCGCTTTGATCATTTTAAGGGCTGCTTTACTATACGTGGCGATAGCCAGTAAAGGTTGATTCATTTCATGGGCGAAAGCAGATGCAGTTTGCGCGGCAATATGCATTTGTTGCAACTGTTCCATTTCAACCCGACGTTCTTTGATTTCAGTTTCCAGTATCTTGGTATTGGTAATATCTTCTACAAAAAATATGGTTCCCCCGATTTTTTCATCACTATCAAGCCAGGGAAGTGCGATCCAACGCATCCACAGATTGTTACCGTCAATGATAAGCAATTCCTCCTTCTTTTCAAAAGTAGTACCAGACAGAGCCTGCAGGTGAGCAATTTTCCATTGCGTCATCATTGCAGGAAAAATTGCGTAGAGGTTGAGGCCAATCAGGTTTACATAGCCCAATCCGAAATTTGTTACCCAGCGTCCGCTTACGGCCAAATAGTTCATGTCCCGATCTAACATGGCGATACATACCGGTGCCTGCTGAATAAAGGTAACTAATTGGGCACGCGACTTTTCCAGAATAATTTCAATATTCTTGCGTTGCGTTATGTCACGCAGAAATACAAATGTTTTGCCTTTGTTGATTTTCGAATAAGTAGCACTAATCTCAAAATCAATAAGCTCCCCTTGTTTGTGATGGTGACGGGTTTCATAGCGGTCATAGCCAATTTCTTGTATACGTTTGAGGCGTGCTTCAGTTTCCTCTCTCGTATCCAAAGCATCCAAATCCTGAAGGGTCTTATGTATGATTTCTTCACGCGTGAAACCCGTCATCCTGCAATAAATGTCATTTACTTCAAGAATTTCCCCATTCAAGACATTCGCAACCAAAAAGCCATCCAGCGATGTCTGCACAATTTCATTCTGTTCGCGCTCATGTCTAATTTTTTCACTTTCTCGTAACGATGTTTCCAATTGATCTCGCTTATTGATACTTTTTTCAAGCGTATCAGCCATCACATCAAAGGATTGCGCCAACCGACCCAATTCATCATTTTCTTTAGCATTTATCCGAGCCGATAAATCGTTATCTGCAAGTTTTCTGGTTACGTTTTCAATATTAATCAATCGGTGAAGAAAATATCTGTTACTCCAATACTGAACGATAAAGAGAGTCAGAATATATGCAACTAAGCTAATTAATAAGGTAATTTCAAGGTCTCGATAGGCGGATGCCATCAGCGCCTCTTCAGGCGCATCAATGATCACCAAAAAATTTCCTGAACCGGTGGCAAATTGGTGAGAAGCGATAATGCTGTTTACTCCGGAAAATCCCGGTCCTTCAAAAAGACGATCAGAATCGGTTATTGCCTGTTTATAGAACGGCATGTCAGCCAGATTTTTATCGACCCAGTTGGCCATATTTTTTGATCCGGCGATGAGTGTTCCTTTGGCATCCACCAATAAAAAATGCCCAGATTGCGGCAAGTTTGCCAAGTCGACTTCATTATTAAGCCAAGAAAAATCCATCGCGATCAAAATGATTTTCAGTACATGACCATTTTTATCCCGCAATGCCCTTGCCATTACGGCGGCATAAAGGTCAGGATTCTTGTTGTCAGCCTCGGCGATAAAGCCCAAGTTAACCAAGTTTACAGCTTCTTTAAAGTAATCCTGGCTTGCCACATTCTTAATCTTCAACCATGGAATAGAATTACAAACTACATTTCCATCAGAATTAGCAACGGCGAATTGTCCAAATGCTTTTTCAAATCCAGGTTCATCCACGATGCCGTTTCGACAAACTTCATCATTCAATCCTGATGAAATTTTATTAGTGACCAGAAAATAAATCTGGCGAGCCTGTGAAATATGTCGATGTTGTTCGCTCTCTATCCATCTGGTTGTCCATTGAAACAAAGATTGCTTGTCCAATTTGGATTTTTCAAAGTTTTGCCAAGCGATTACAAAGGCCAGTCCGCCAAGAAAGCAAAATACAAGTGCAAGAAGTAGATGTGCTTTTACACGAAGGGACATAGAAGTAATTGACCTAACTTAAACAGGGTCCAAAAGACGAATAATCGTCACTATGCAAAAGCGCTTAGTCTATGATTTTAGAATATGAGTGAATCACAACATTCAATATGCATGGACAGCATAGACATGATAAAAACCGCTAAAAACCATCATGTAAACCAACGGGATATGGAATATATGCCAATATGAAAATAGCCTTTCGTAGGTATGAAACTGAGATGCATCCCGCACTGCAATCAAGTACGAATTGATCAGCCCCCTATACTCGGTAAATTTTTCTTCCATCGAATGAATTTCTTCCAGCTTAAAGTTCTTTTGGATTGCCTGTGCATGCATCACAGCATGCAATTCTTTGACCAGTGAACTTGATAATTGTCTCGTTTGAATTCCAATCTTGACAAATCTCCACAACCCCAATTGGCCGGCTTGGGCATTTTTCTCTGACTGAAATCGAAAATCTTCCAGCTTGCGTTCAATATCAGGAGCAAAACTAAAGGTTGACTTTACGTCACCCGTATTTTCCAAAGTAGACTTTAATTCGTTCACCGTTGCTTGTCGTCCATACAGTCCATGGTGAATCTTGGTATAAAAAAAGCGTCCAAAAGTTCCGCTGCCGGAAACCAGGAACATACAAATCAGGGCCACGCCTGCATTGACGGATTTGATTTGAAAAGTGGCATGGAACAAAATAATTGTAGGGGCTACTATTCCAAGTACCATATGCCATTTAAACCATCCGGGCAACAATCCTAATCCCCGGAATATTTTAACCCGTTTGCGCAAAGGATAGAGCAAAAGAGTAAGCAACATGATCCCGCCAAACAAACCGAGGTTATAACCGAAGTCGTCTCCGGGTTTAAAATATTTCTGTGATGAAAAGATAAAATAACCGGCAATAAGAATTAATGTAACCACTACTAAAAAAACGATCCACGCGCTGTCTTTCATTTCTTGTCTGGTCGCTTTGCGCCTTTCAAGCTGGACACCTTCTTGTATTACTGAACTCATAAAATTTCTCCCAAACTACCGGTTTTGATTGTGGTAAATATATAGACCACGGATTTCAATCGAATACTTTAACTCAAGTATTGCAAAAATAACAAATTGCACACAATCAATTGCAAGCTTAAAATATCATCGAACTAAAGATGCGATAGTTCGCTATCCCGCATTTAAAGATTGAAGTGGTATAAATTTAAACTCGTCATGCTATTTTAGCAATCCTGATGAGTTTTTCTTCAAAGTTCCTAAACAACTATATATTGGTTAATTACAAAGATATGGAAACTAACGGTCTGGAAATCTACGCTATTCCCCTTGCCTTCGTTTTGTTTTACTACATGTATAGCAAAAGAAAAAAAGAAACGGCTGCTGAAACTCAGCTACAGGAAAATATTGAAGCAGGCCTCACAGAACCAGCAACTTTGCACCCCTTGATTGATCCCAATAAATGCATGGGCGCTGGTAGCTGTATTCCTGTTTGTCCTGAAGATGCGATTGGCATGATTAAGGGTAAAGCAGTATTTATTGATCCGACGGTGTGTATCGGTCATGGCGCTTGCATGACTTCATGTCCTCATGGTGCCATCACCCTTGTATTTGGGACATCAAAACGCGGTATGGACATTCCCAAGGTTAATCCTAATTTTGAAACTAATATTCCGGGAATATTCATTGCGGGTGAACTGGGTGGCATGGGTCTTATCCGCAAAGCTGCGACCCAAGGCGCGCAAGCAATGGAATCCATCAGCAAACTCAAGGGTAGCAACAATGCGCTTGACGTCGTGATTGTGGGTTCAGGGCCTGCAGGTTTAGGTGGTTCTTTGACCGCTATCGAACAAAAAATGCGCTATATCGTCGTTGAGCAAGAGGAAGCACTTGGCGGCGCAATTTTCCAATATCCACGCAATAAAATCGCCATGACAGCCCCGATCAAACTTCCGATTATTGGTGAAGTTAAAATGACTGAAGTCAGCAAAGAACAGTTGCTTGAATTTTGGCAGGGCGTTATCAAAAAAACCGGAATCAAAATTAATTATCATGAGCGCATGGAAGCCATCACCAAGACAGATAAAGGCTTCATCGTTAAAACCACGAAAAGTACTTATGAAACAAAAGCGGTTCTATTGGCTCTTGGACGCCGCGGGACGCCTCGCAAGTTGGGTGCTCCGGGAGAAGATCTGCCCAAAGTTGTCTATCGATTAATAGATCCGGAGCAATACCGCAATATGCATGTATTGGTTGTTGGTGGGGGCGATAGTGCACTTGAAGCTGCGACCACTATCGCAAGAGAACCCGGCACTACGGTTTCAATCTCTTATCGCAGTGATGCTTTCGGACGCGGCAAGCCAAAAAACCGTGAAGCGCTAAACGAATTGGAAAAACAAGGCAAATTGAAAGTCATGCTCAAGTCGACTGTAAAACAGATTACACCTGAAAAAGTTGTGGTTGACTATCAAGGTCAGGTCGTTGAATTACAAAACGATGCGATTATTGTCTGTGCCGGCGGTATCTTGCCAACACCATTCTTGAAAGAACTGGGAATTATTGTCGATACCAAAAAAGGTACTGAATAAAAATTGCCGTCATTCTTGCATTGCTAAATAGCGCGCCAAGGCCTAGCATGGCGCGCCATGCAGACTCAATCTCCCCAACAATGGCTGATTTATTGCCGCCCCGGCTTCGAACGTGACTGTGTAGAAGAAACTCAGGCTAAACCGATAATTGCTATCGACAATAGCGGCTATGTTGTTTTGCAGGGCAAGCCCCACTTAAGCTTCAAGCAACTCACTTTTGCACGCCAATTACTTGATATTCAAGCAGATGTAGCCAACCTGCCTGAGCGAGATAGACTTACGCCGCTGTTAGCTGCCATTCCTGATTCTCCAAGCCAATTTAGTGCGTTGTACCTGGAAGTACCCGATACTAACGAAGGCAAAATGCTCTCAGGTTTTACCCGGCGTTTTCAACCCTTGCTGGAAGAGAAGTTGCAAGCGTCGCACCGTCTGAGCTCCGACATGGCCCTACCCCGTTTGCACATTTTCTTTCCAGACAACCAAAATGCCCTGATTTGCATCAGTAATCCTCTCAATAGTTCTGCATCACTAAATGGTATACATCGTATTAGCATGACACACGATGCCCCTAGCCGCTCTTACCTCAAACTTGCCGAGGCATTCGAGGTGTTTTTGGACAAATCGGAACAATCGCAGTGGCTAAAACCCGGAATGACCGCAGTAGATCTGGGAGCCGCTCCAGGAGGCTGGACATGGCAATTGGCGCAACGCGGTTTAAAAGTCATAGCAGTAGACAATGGGCCACTCAAGGGCGCTGCAGCGACACATCCTGCCATCAAACATTTGAGGCAAGACGGGTTCCGTTTCCGTCCCCAGCGTCCGGTTGATTGGCTTGTCTGCGACATGGTTGAGCAGCCGCAGCGAGTTGCCACGTTGATCACAGAATGGTTCATCGGCGGATTCACACAGCGAGCAATTTTTAACCTCAAGCTACCCATGAAAAAACGCTTTGTCGCTTTGAACGATGCGCTGGGTACCATGCGAAAAGCACTCGATGCAAAAGGCATACGCTATCGGCTAGAGGCGAAACAGCTCTACCATGACCGTGAAGAAGTCACCATATTACTGGCGCGAAAAGGCTAACAAAATGTTAGCCTGTTGTTCAATAAATTTGGCTGAATACAATTTCTGTGATGTATCTTTTACTATGAGGCAATTTGTACAATAATTGATATACAATTAAGGTACAGAGCTAGTCAGCCATATCATTTGAGTTATTGATCAAAGCAGATAATAATATGCTGGGCAAATATTCCAAAATTCTGACCATAAAAGGGAAATTTCATGAATCATAGATTAAATGTTTTGATATCTGCCCTAACCTTATTTTTTGGATTTTTGCTTCCGCACTTGACCTATGCTGAGCCTGCTCCCGCTAGCGCATGGACTGAACCCAAAACTGGAATGCAATTCGTTTGGATACCTACAGGTTGTTTCAACATGGGAGGCGATGAAAGTGTTGACGGGCAACCCATACACAAAGTATGTGTAAAAGGTTTCTGGATTGGCCGATATGAAGTTACCCAAGAACAGTACCAGCAAGTGATGGGTAGCAATCCAAGCAATTCGCAAGGACCAACCAAACCGGTTGAAAGTGTCAATATGGATGAGGTTTCCAGTTTTGTCGAAGAAATGAGCTTTAGTACCGGAACCAAAGTCCGTTTACCTTCGGAGGCAGAGTGGGAATATGCTTGCCGGGCTGGTGGTGCACACGAAAAATACTGTGCCGGTGGCGGACGCCCTGATCGCATGGCATGGTATGAATCCAACAGCGGGAAGGAAACTCACCCCGTTGGACAGCTTGCCGCGAATGACTGGGGTTTGTATGACATGAGCGGAAACGTTTGGGAATTGATGCAAGATTGCTGGAACGACAATTACACCGGTGCGCCAGTAGATGGGAGTGCATGGAAAACAGGTGACTGCGGCCGTAGAGTGCTAAGGGGCGGCTCTTGGCTAAACATACCGACTTTTTTGCGTGCGGCGGATAGAGTCAGTTTTGACACCAGTAACTCTTACCTGAATGTGGGTTTTCGGGTTGCCAGATCGCAGCCTTGACACGATCTTTAATTTTGGGACTCAAACCGTTTCATCTATGTGGTCGGCGACAGCCCCTTCGCGTAAATTGTGGCGACGTCGATCTATACCTGATCGCAATTCAATCAGTACAGTCTGATGAGTAACACGTCTGCAAAGTTTACGGCGATCTTCGAAAGTTGCGACTCGTTTCTTTAATATCTCGTCAAGCAATACAGTTGGCTCCTGATGTGCTTTGATAGCTGGAATATAAGGAATAACCTGCTCCCGTGTATGCACTGGCTTAACGGCGTGCACTGATGAAAGTGCGCGCACTTGGCGAGTTCTCGAACTCGTCGAAACAGGTGGGATACTAGACACATAGCGCATTGCATCTCCTCTCGGTCACACCAAGGTGGCCTCTTAACCCAGTTATCGGCAATAACGGGAGAAAGATTAGCAGAATTCGTCTAAAGGACTCCTCTAAATTGTTCCTTGCTTAACATCCGGCAAATTTATATGCCGGTCATGCATGACTATGCGTGCGACAAACCAGATCGCCAATAAGTTCGCTGCAACCGCTATATAACCCACATTCTGATATCCCACAATTTGCCCATTGCTTTGTTGGGTAACGATATAACCAGCGAATGTTGCGGCCAAGCCCATTGCCAGAGACTGTACGGTAGCATTAAGTGACATAAAGGTGCCGCGTAATCTGGGTTGGGCAGCCGAATTGATGATTGCCATCGCGGGTATAAAGCGCCCCGATACCAAAACGAAGAATAAAGTAGTGCAAATGAGCCATACGCCGAGTGACGCACTTTGTAGCTGAGTCACCGCCAACAATGGCAACATAGATGCAATGGCAATCAGCCGATAAATTTTAACCTTGCCTTTGAGGTCCGCCCAATGACCGATGAGACGGGCAGTAATCAACGTTGCCGAGCCACCGGCGAAATAAATTAACGGGATATCGTGCTGGCTGATGGCAAGGTTATTCACTGCGTACACCGTAATGTACGGTATCACTGTAAACCCGGAAAAGATAATCAGCGCAGAGTACACCATAGCTCGCAGATGGTTGATATCCCTCAATACTGCAAACATTTCGACGAACGGGTGGCTGCGTTTTTCTTGACTGATGTGATGGCGCAATTCAGGCAACAGTCGAAATGCTATCGCAATAAATGCGATGCACAAGACCACGATAAAGAAAAATGGCGCACGCCAATGAAAATGTGTCGCCAGCCATAGCGATAATGGCACCCCCGCCACAGTGGAAAATGAGAATGCGGTCGACACGATTCCGCTGGCCTTGGCACGTCGGGAAAACGGTATCGTGTCGCCGATGATAGTTTGCACCAGTGCTCCCATTACGCCACCAAACGCACCTGCCAAGCCCCGTGCAATCATCAGAGTAACGTAGCCAGGCGCAAGTCCGCACGCTAAAGTCGCCAGA
>CAIWKC010000062.1 GCA_903913145.1 uncultured Gallionellaceae bacterium
AATACCTTTCGATGCCATAGTAAATGCGCGTAGACCATTTCCGTCAGATGCTCTAACTAAGTCTCCATTGATAACCACTTCCATCAAGCGTTTGCCAGAAGCTTCACCTGCCACCAGAAGTGAAGGGATAGCTTGACACAAGGCACTCAGGCGACTAATAGAAGTACCATTTTGAGCATCAAGTGGTTTTGCAATTTCGTATTCATTAGTTGAAGGTAATGCATCTATTATTACAACAGGGAAGTCAGGATTTTCACCAATAACAATTCGACTAAGAAAGGCATCTCCGTTCGCCTCTACTTCCTTCTTCGACGCGACAATCTCTTGAGTGATTGATGATTTACTTTGCTTGCGAAATAATTTCAACATTATTGCTATCAATAAAGCCGATGCCAATAACAGACCGACAGAAATCGTGGAATCCATTTGCATAGTCAAACCTAATCCTTTCGTAGTAGATTGCATGACGCAAAACAAAATGTTTAACTAATCAACTACCCGATATTATTTCGGGGCAGTATTATATTCTTCAAATCAAAAATTCAAGTCGTTTCATTTATTACCGTAATTTGCTAGACCATATCTTAGATATTTCAGCTACTTTAGATCAGTAATTCAAATCTTCTCCGGAGTGATAATTTTTCTTCCCTGTATGGATTCAACATCGATAATTAGCCACGCCTTTGGGAACATGCCCCGTCGCGACATGCTGCCGTGCTGAATCACAATGTTTCTGTTGGTCATCGAAGAAAATATCTGCACCGAATGCTTTCAAAAATACGCCTTTATCTTTACCGCCTAAAAACATTGCTTCATCAATGCGTATATTCCAAGCTCGCAAAGTTCGAATGACTCTTTCGTGAGCTGGAGCTCCTCGAGCAGTAATTAACGCAGTGCGGATTGGCGAGGTATCTGCGGGATACTCCAATTGAATTCGGTGCAGCATCGACAAAAAGTTTTTGAATGGCCCGCCTGGCAAGGGTAGCTTGGCTGAAATTGCCTCGTTACTTTCAAATGCATCTAAGCCGTCTTGTTTAAATATTCGCTCAGACACATCAGAAAATAATACGGCATCACCATCAAAAGCAATTCTCAATTGTGATGAATTCGATCCTACCGCCGGCACTGTGGATGGCAATATTGTAGCCGCAGCGTAACCGGCATCTAATGCTTTACGAACATCACTAGGCTCTGCCGAAAGAAATAAATGCGCACCGAACGCGGAAATATAAGGATGCGTACTTTCTCCACGAGTAAAAGCAGCACGGCTTATATCCAGATTGTGATGTTTAATTGAATTGAATATACGTAGTCCTGTGTCAGCATTATTTCGTGATAATAAAATTACTTCAACACGCGGATTGGATTGACCACCAGCATTCAATGCCAACAACTTCTTGACCAAACTAAACGCAACTCCGGGCTCTAGTGGAATCTCTTCACGCTCTATTTGATAACGGCAATATGCTTCAACACCTTCATTTTCAAAAACAGCATGACTCTCATCAAGATCAAAAAGTGCCCTTGATGATATCGCTACAACCAAGTGAGCTGAAGAAAGCTGATCTTGTTCCTGTCCATTTGTCATTTCATGAGACTTTCTTGAAACTACGTTTTCTAAATCTCTTTGCTTACGAGCCAGCTTGTTCTGAAATGATTTCCATTGCCCCAATATTTTACATCTTCCTTCTGGATCAATTGAGTGACAATCAAGTTCCGCTTCAGGAAATTCAAAATTTGGCCAATTACTCAATACGCCATCATAGAGGTACTTAATAAATTCCAATCCGGTCTGATTGCCAGATCCAAG
>CAIWKC010000063.1 GCA_903913145.1 uncultured Gallionellaceae bacterium
AGTCCAGTTCTTTTGTACGCTCAATCGAAAACCGATTGGATGAATTTTCTGTCCCATGCTTAACTCCCAACCTTAATCGTAATGTGACAGGTCTGCTTTTCGATGCCGTTGCCACGGCCTTTGGCGCGAGCAATCATGCGCTTCAGGGAGGTTGCCTTGTCGATATAGATAGTCGAAACTTTCAACTCGTCAATATCAGCACCATCATTATGTTCGGCGTTTGCTATTGCAGACTCCAAAGCTTTTTTAATGATCCCAGCCCCTTTTTTGGGACTGAACGAAAGAATCTGCAGCGCTCTGTCAACGGGCAGGCCGCGAATCTGATCGGCGACCAGACGACCTTTTTGCGCCGACAGGCGAACACCTTTAATAACTGCTGTTGTGCTCATCATGCCTCCTTATTTCTTGGCTACTGCTTTTTTATCAGCAGCATGCCCTTTGAAGGTGCGGGTCAAAGAAAATTCGCCGAGCTTGTGTCCGACCATATTTTCAGAAATGTACACCGGAATATGCTGCTTACCGTTATGCACTGCGATTGTCAGACCAACGAACTCAGGCAATACAGTGGAGCGACGTGACCAAGTTTTTACCGGACGTTTGTCGCTGGTAGCACGAACTGTCTCTACCTTCTTCACCAAGTGCAAGTCTACGAATGGACCTTTTTTAATTGAACGTGCCATATCTTCTTACCCCTTAAACCTGAAAGCGACGGCGAACGATCATGCCGCTTGTGCGCTTGTTACGACGTGTACGGAAGCCCTTGGCCGGCACGCCCCATGGGCTGACAGGATTACGGCCGGCTGCTGTCTTGCCTTCACCACCACCATGCGGGTGATCTACAGGGTTCATGACCACACCGCGCACTGTTGGACGAATACCGCGCCAACGGTTTGCACCGGCTTTTCCGATTGATCTCAGAGAGTGTTCACCGTTGCCGACTTCGCCAATTGTTGCGCGGCAATTCACGTGTACCTTGCGAATTTCGCCGGAACGCAAACGCAACTGGGCATAGTCACCTTCGCGAGCCAACAACTGCACAGAAGTACCGGCCGAGCGTGACAATTGCGCACCTTTTCCTGGCATCATTTCAATGCAATGAATCGTCGATCCTACAGGAATATTGCGCAACGGCAATGCATTACCCGCTTTAATCGGCGCTTCCGAACCACTCAACAATTGCGCGCCTACAGCAACGCCCTTTGGAGCAATGATGTAACGGCGCTCTCCATCTGCATACAATAGCAATGCGAGATGCGCGGTGCGGTTAGGATCGTATTCGAGATGTTCAACTTTAGCCGGAATATTATCTTTGTCACGTTTGAAGTCGACGATACGATAATGTTTCTTATGCCCACCGCCCATGTGACGAACAGTGATATGACCGTTATGATTACGGCCGGCTGTTCTTGTTTTCTTTTCCAGTAACGATGCTTCAGGCTTACCCTTGTGCAGACCGGGAGTGACCACACGCACAACTGCGCGACGCCCTGGAGATGTTGGTTTTAGTTTAATCAGTGCCATGATGTTTATCCTTGCTCACTCGCAGCAAAATTGATTTCTTGTCCAGGCGCCAGACACACGTAAGCTTTCTTCCAGTCTGAACGACGACCGATAAACTTTCCAAAGCGCTTTTGCTTACCCTTGACGTTGCTGATCTGTACGTTCTCAACATTCACCTTGAACAACAGTTCGACAGCGGCCTTCACTTCAGGCTTGGTCGCATCTGAGACAACACGGAAAATCACTTGCTCGTTTTTCTCTGCAACATAGGTTGCCTTCTCGGAAATTTGAGGAGCCAACAAGATGTTCAGCAAACGTTCTTCATTCACTTTTTGAGCGCTCATACCAGCACCTCTTCGATCTTGGCAATCGCATTGCGAGTAACCAGCACTTTATTAAATCGAACCAGACTGACTGGATCTGCTTGATGAGCCTCGAGCACCAACACGTTCGGCAGGTTGCGAGCCGACAGATACAAGTTCTCATCAATGCTGTCAGTAATGATCAATACGCGCTCACCACCAAAACCCAAGCTCTTGATTTTATCTGCCAAAAGCTTTGTCTTAGGCGCATCGAGAACCAAATCGTCAACAACAACCAAACGATCTTCTCGAACCAACTGCGAAAAAATTGATGCCAAGCCAGCGCGATACATTTTGCGGTTAACTTTTTGGGTATAATTTTCGTCCGGGCTGTTCGGGAAAATCTTACCACCTCCACGCCACAGCGGGCTTGACGCCATACCTGAACGGGCACGACCTGTACCCTTTTGAGCCCATGGTTTGCGCGTACTCTTCGCGATTTCGCTACGGCCTTTTTGTTTGCTATTTGCCGAACGCGCATTCGCCTGATAAGCAGTAACGAGTTGATGCACCAATGCTTCGTTGTATTCACGACCAAACAAATCATCTGAAGCAGAAATGCTTGCAGCTGCCTTGCCATTTGTATTAATAACTTTAAGTTCCATTATGCCCCCGCTTTCACTGCTGGGCGCACGATCACGTCACCGCCTGGGCACCCAGGAACAGCACCCTTAACCAACAACAACTGGCGCTCAGCATCAATACGTACGATTTGGAGATTTTGAACAGTGCGCGTCACATCACCAAGATGACCCGTCATGCGTTTACCCGGAAACACACGACCCGGATCTTGCGCCATACCAATAGAGCCCGGTACGTTATGCGACTTGGAGTTACCGTGCGATGCGCGACCTGACTTGAAGTGGTGACGCTTGATGGTGCCGGCGTAACCCTTACCAATAGTGGTACCGGTCACATCTACCTTTTGACCAACCTGAAACAGATCAACACCCAATTTACCGGCTACTTGCATTGAAGCAGCCTGATCAGGCGTAATCGTAAATTCTTTTAACTTACTCGCAGCCTCTACACCCGCCTTGGCAAAATGACCAGCAGCAGCTTTGACTACGCGGCTTGCACGACGCGTACCAAAAGCGACTTGCACAGCGCTATAGCCATCTGTAGAAGCGGATTTAATTTGAGTGATGCGATTATTGGACACGTCCAACACAGTCACCGGCAACGATGTTCCGTCGTCAGTAAATATGCGGGTCATGCCAATCTTGCGACCGACAAGTCCTAAACTCATTTTTATTTCCTTTTATTAAGGGGCTGACTTCAATTGGTCAGCCGATTAGTATTACAAAAACCAACAAAGGGCTTAATGCCTAATACCCCTACTTACTACTGCAACTTGATTTCAACGTCCACGCCAGCAGGCAAATCCAGCTTCATCAGCGCATCAACCGTTTTGTCTGTTGGATCAATAATATCCATCAGGCGCAAATGTGTACGAATTTCGAATTGATCACGCGAGGTTTTGTTCACATGCGGGGAGCGCAATATATCAAAGCGCTCAATCTTCGTTGGCAATGGAACCGGCCCCTTAACCACAGCGCCAGTGCGCTTTGCGGTATCCACGATTTGCAACGCGGATTGGTCGATCAATCGATAGTCAAATGCCTTCAGGCGAATGCGAATTTTTTGGCTTTGCATAATCTTCTCTGGCTTCTATAGCGGCATAACCGCTGGTTTAAAGAACGAAAACGCATGACCGCAGTCATGCGAGGGCGCGCATTGTATTCTTACTTAATTACTTTTGCAAATTTATTGCAGTAGTCAGTTAATAGTCGCTGACCACTAGTTGTTTTTGTCCGCTATGCGGGCTTGCTTCAACTAACATCTAACGACTACTGACCAACCACTAACGTCTTATTACTCTACGATCTTGGCAACCACACCCGCACCAACGGTACGGCCACCTTCACGAATCGCGAAGCGC
>CAIWKC010000064.1 GCA_903913145.1 uncultured Gallionellaceae bacterium
CGGGGACCGCTATTTAGTTAGGACGTTTTTAACAACCCCAATTTTGCTGCTATTGATCCCGCCCTCGCCCAAGTCTAAAAATAGACTCTACGCTTAGACTCCTTTCATTTCCAATTGAGACTTTCACCAACCAACTTGGTCCAAGTGTATAAAGCTGCTATTCCGTCATGTTTCTGCAATGAATAAAGTAGAAGATGATAGCCAAGCCGCACTCGGGTATTATTGCACCTTAGTGATTCTCCGCACTGATCCAGTCTCAAGCTGCAAGAGGCCTAACAATTTTTCCGATTGAAAATTTTCATGATAAACAGCCTTCAAGAAGAAAATAAACTTCTAAGACAAAAGCTGCAATCTTTGTTGGACGAGGCGCGTTTAAATGAAAACAAGTGGCGTCGGCTTAACCTATTAGAAAAACAGTTAATTGCCACCCGAACATTACCTGATCTCATTCAGGCAATTCTGCAAAGCTACAAATCAGCTTATGGAATTGACATAGTCACCTTAGTACTGACTGATCCGGAATACGAAATTACGCGCACGCTGGAGCGTGAAAAACACGGCAGCTCTATTTTGTCAGGACTGGTTGTTATGGAAAAACTTTCCACCAATAGCACCCTGCCCTTTCTGGGATCATTTGATACAGAACATGAACGCGCCATATTTGACCCTTGGCCCACAGGATGTTGCTCGATGGCTCTTTTGCCACTATTACATCGTGGCGAATTGATCGGTAGTTTAAATATGGCCAGCAGCGACGCTAACCGGTTTACGACTGATAGCAGTACGGATTTTCTGGAAAGATTGGCGGCCATTTTTTCAATTTGCCTGGAAAATACTCTCAATAACGAACGCCTTAAACTTGTAGGATTAACAGATCACTTAACCGGTGTCTTTAACCGCCGTTATTTTGAAACTCGCTGCAACGAAGAGGTCGCCAATGCCCGACGCCATCATCGTCCGCTGGCATGCATGTTTTTGGACATCGATAAATTCAAACGCATCAATGATGAGCACGGTCACCTGACAGGAGATGAAGTGTTGCGCACGGTGGCGAGTTTGATTCAGTCACAACTGCGCAATATCGATGTGATCGCCCGTTATGGTGGTGAAGAATTTGTCGTTTTACTACCGCGTACAGCGCTAGTGCAAGCTTGCGACATTGCAGAGCGTATACGCGCCACCGTTGCCGGACATCTTATTCATGCAGCACCGGAAAAGTGTCTCAAGATAACCATATCCATTGGCGTTGCCATGCTCCCCGATAAATTACCTGAAGATGACGCGACCACTTCTCACAAGTTGCTGAGTTCAGCAGATGGCGCTTTGTATCGTGCAAAAGAAAATGGCCGGAACAGAGTCGTTTATGAAGAACGCAAATCATTGTCCGACAAAATTAAATCGCCAAGTGTCATGCAATAGCACACTGTAACTACAGACCCAGTTACCTACCCGCAACAGACATCCGCTCAATTAAAATCGAGCCGCACTGGCGCGATCCCTGTATCAGCACATCGTTACCAACGGCGACAATGCCTTTGAACATTTCTTTGAGATTGCCCGCGATGGTGATTTCTTCCACCGGATATTGAATCTCTCCCTGCTCAACCCAAAAACCCGCCGCTCCGCGTGAATAGTCGCCAGTGACGGGATTCACGCCATGCCCCAACAATTCGGTGACCAATAAACCGCGATCCATTTTTTTTAACAGACCACTAAAATCCAACTCTCCAGATTGCACGATAAGGTTGTGATTTCCCCCGGCATTGCCGGTCGTTTTCATGCCTAGCTTGCGTGCAGAATAGCTACCCAGAAAGTAGCCATTCAACACGCCCGCATCAACAATTGTTCGACGCTGTGCTTTAACACCCTCGTCGTCGAACGAACCGCTCGCCAAACCGCGGCGAATTTCCGGCACATCGTCAATTCGGATGACAGGGGAAAACACGTGTTCGCCAAGTTGATCCAAAAGGAATGAAGACTTGCGATATAGACTGCCGCCACTGACTGCGCCGACAAAATGACCAATCAGGCTGGCAGCAATTGGCGCTTCAAACAAAACAGCACATTGCGTGGAAGCAAGATTGCGCCCCTTCAAACGTCTCACTGTGCGCTCGGCTGCAATGCGCCCAACTTCTTCCACTTTCAA
The DNA here is from genome assembly GCA_903913145.1 of uncultured Gallionellaceae bacterium. Lineage (GTDB taxonomy): Bacteria > Pseudomonadota > Gammaproteobacteria > Burkholderiales > Gallionellaceae > PALSA-1006. Next base: position 2,147 of record CAIWKC010000064.1, read on the forward strand.
TATCTCCGCCGCATTGCGCGCCACGCTGTACCAATAATCGCGCTGCATTGCATCATCTTTTCCCGCGATCACAGCGCAGCTGACACTGTGTCGCGATGTGGGGAATCCGCCAACGAAACCCAGGCTATTCGCATAGACGAAATGCGCTTCATGAACGTTAACATTCGCGCCTTCAGAATTATTGATGCGCTTATCGGCGGCAAAAGCGGCCTGCTCACATTCGCGCGCCAGACTAATCGCATCATCCACGTTCAGTAACCACGGGTGATATAGATCGAGATCGGGAAACTCTGTAGCCAACAACTCAATTTCCGGCAAACCGGCACAATCGTCGAGAGCAGTAAAGCGCGCAATATTCAAGGCTGCGTCTACCGTGTCACGTACAGCTTGCGGCGAAAAGTCGGACGTACTGGCATTCCCGCGTCTCTGACCAATATAAACTGAAATGCTCAGACCCTTGTCACGGTTGTATTCGATGGTCTCAACCGCGCCATGGCGAACACTAATACCCTGTCCGAAACCGTCTGATACTTCGGCTGAAGATGCCGTCGCACCTTGTTTTCGGGCATATTGGATCAAGTCTTGGGCAATTTCCCGCAACATTTCGGGAGTATGGGAAAATCGTGATTCTTGGATTGCGATGGCTGTCATAAAATAATTTTAAGTAAAACGATCTCTCGGAAGGCGCTATCATATCAACATCTGTTTATATTTACCCATTACCATGAATCAACTCCCAGACGACGAAGACCTCGTTGACCTTCCCCCCAGCAAGACCAAAATCAAGAAACAAATGCTGGAACTGCAAAATATCGGCGAACAACTTGCCGATTTGAACAAGGATCAGTTGAAAGAGCTTGAGTTGCCTGAAAACTTGCGCGATGCGATCAACGAGGTCAAGAAAATGACCAAATTTGGTGCAATCAATCGGCAGATGCAATATATCGGCAGGCTGATGCGCGATGTGGACACGACTCCCATCATTGCCAAGCTGGAGGTGTGGAACGGCACGTCGAAACAACACATCACTTGGCTGCATCAGGTGGAGAATTGGCGTGACCGTTTGCTCGCCGAGCCAGATGCGCTAACCGAATTGCTCGCTGCTTACCCGCAGTCCGACGCACAGCGCCTGCGTGCACTGATACGCAATGCGATCAAAGAAAAGGAACTTTTGAAGCCACCTAAGTGTTTCCGCGAACTCTTTCAGGTACTCAGAGAGATCATTCCCGAATCTTTGTAAAAGTTACCCAGAGGACGGTCGTTGTCAGCCTTCCATAACAAACGCAAGGAATCAATAGGTTGTCAGTTGGGACTCGCCTAACGGCAAATTCAAAAATCTTTTGCTGTAACTTACCGGCGTTGGACATATTTTTAAAATTTCTCTTATGGAAATCAAACTTCCCCTAGGAAAAAAGGCAAAGGAG
>CAIWKC010000065.1 GCA_903913145.1 uncultured Gallionellaceae bacterium
CATGGAGCTGATGGAAGGCCCCGAACTGCAAAATATTATTTCAGCTAATCTCAGCCTGACTGTTACTGAGAAACTGGAAATTGCTTTACAAGTGGCGATAGGATTGGCTTATGCGCATCAGCATGGGATTGTACACCGCGACATCAAGCCTTCGAATATAGTTGTATTGAGAGACAATCACGTCAAAATTGCCGACTTCGGCATCGCGCAGGTACCGAATTCTTTGGTGAAAACCCGCGTCAACAAGATCTTGGGGTCTCCGTCGTACATGTCGCCCGAACAGATACAGTTTCAACCGACCGATGCCCGCTCCGACATCTTCTCGTTTGGAGTAGTGATATATCAAATGCTCACGGGGAAGCTTCCCTTCAAGGGCGATAATATCATGGCGCTGATGTACCAGATTGTGGGTAGTACTCCGCAGAATCCGAGCTCATTAAACCCCGAAAATCCCACTGTACTGGACGCCATTGTACTCAAGTGCCTTGCAAAAAAACCGGAAGATCGTTACCAGAATGCCAATGATTTGGTAACTGATTTGAATTCCTGCCTGGGGGTTCCTCATACTGATGTAATTGATCTTTCTGCCCTGTCTGAATTGGTTGGTGAGAACAAAAAGGAGGTCAAAGAATTGGTAAATCGCTTCCTCAATTCATCCCGGAAGGACATTAAAGGGATCGAGGCGGCACTGGAGCGTAAGGATTTTATCGCAATCAAGGAATTCGGGGACCATGCCGGAGCACCTGCCGCAATTCTGGGTGCGACAGGGTTTGCCAACTTATGTAGAGAATTGGAAAATCACTGCAGGAATGGAGCTGATGTAATGCATACACAAGAAATCATCAGCCAAATGCATATTATGCTTAACCAGATCAACGAGCGGGTTAATAACGATATACCTGGCTAAGAGCTATTTATCGTCAGTATCCCCGGATGCAGAGTTGAGACTCAAAGGATCATGGGTAATGCAGAGTCAAGAAATCGTTCATCAAAAATTATAATCTCCCACTGATTACTGGTACCCTGAAAAAATTAATTCGCCGCTGAAAAATCAGCAGGGTAAAATAAACGCTTGCTGATGTTTCAGAATAATTTTTGTTTTAAGGGGTCTGCCATGATGTTCAGTCGTGAGCTTGCCGTCATCTTGCTTTTGTCCAGTCCCGCTGCCTTTGCGGGTTCGGTCAATTTGAATTTGAGCAGCAATGCCGCCCAATTAGAGGTAGGGTATTTATCCAACGGAAATTCCGAGATTCAATCTGGTTTTCTCTATAACGACTTGGGAAGCGTATTGATTGATACCGGCCTCATTGTGAACGGTGGAGGGGGAGATCAGGAAGCTTCATCGGGTGTATCTGGAGGTGGCGGAGTTAAAGCCATTGCGGCCAAGATTCAGCAGGCAAATACATCCAATAATGCAGCTGGAATAGCGATTGGAGGGCAGGTCTCTTTTCCTCTGCCGGCAGCTCCAACAGTTGCTTTTGGGGCAGAGTATTATACTGCGCTGAGAATTACAACTTTTGGCGATGCTGATCGATTTACCCAGTTTGGATTCCGCGTTGAAATCGGTCCACCTCATGCCAAGTTTTTTGTCGGCTATCGCGAATTAAATTTCGAGCTCATTAAGACAGGTGAGTTTTCGATCGATAAAGGTGGGTATACGGGCATTCTGCTTTCATTTTAGAGGCTTCATTTAATCATGGGCCTTCCCAGAATCCCATTAAGTTATTTTAGTGAAAAATCTGAGTGAGAGAGCATCGCATACTTTCGCAACAAGTTCAGCATCAAGGCAATCCAGCTCAATGTCGATCAGTGTGCTTCGCAACCAGGTGAGTTGGCGTTTTGCGAGTTGACGGGTGGCTACGATGCCATTTTCAATTAATTCGTCATGGTTAATTTCTCCTTCCAAATATTGCCATGCTTGTCGGTAGCCGACGCATCGCATGGAAGTCATATCCGGTAGTAGCGAATATTTATTTCTGAGCGCGCGTAGTTCATCCGGCAGGCCGAGAGATACCATTGTTTTGAAACGCGTGGCAATGCGGGCGTGAAGTTGAGCGCGGTCTGAAGGAATAAGTGCGATAGCGGTTACTTGGTAGGGTAGCGTTCCTTCATCAGAGTTTCGACCTGCCGCTTCATTCTCCACAATTGAGAGTGACTTTGATTCGATCAGTGTCGACATCGGGTGTCCGGTAATGCGGTAAATTTCCATCGCTCGCTGAATGCGCTGGGAGTCATTCGGTGAAAGACGCGCTGCAGTCTCCGCATCTACCAGTGCTAGCTGCTTATGTAGATATTGAATACCGTGAAGCGCGATTTCCGCATCAAGTGCAGCACGAATCACGGGGTTGGCTTGCGGAAGCTTGCTTAAGCCATCGCGCAGTGCCTTGAAGTAAAGCATGGTTCCGCCAACGAGAAGTGGAATTTTGCCACGCCCAGTAATTTCAGCCATCAGGCCTGATGCATCGTGGCGGAAGGCTGCAGCGGAATAGGCTTCAGTTGGATCGATAATGTCAATAAGCTGGTGTGGTGCTTTGCTCAGAATTGAAGCGTCTGGCTTTGCTGTGCCGATATTCATATCACGAAATACTAGCGCAGAATCTACACTGATTATTTCAACCGGAAAACGCTGTGCAAGCTCTACTGCAACATTTGTTTTGCCACTGGCTGTGGGGCCCATGAGGAAGATGGCAGGTGGCAATGCAGCTGGCAGTACAATCATGCCAGTCCCCTGTCACGCGTTTCCCTCATCGCATATACCGCAAGCATGTCGAAGGTGGTTGTGCCAAAAAATATTGCGAATTGAACGCGTATTGTTGAGAGATACAAATTGTAGTCGTTAGTCATTGTAAAAATTGGATAGCATTGTCCGGTATCGATATTTGTCAATTCACGTTGAATCGTAGCCGGAAGTAATTTGACTCAATTTAATTCAATTTGAGTCAAGCTTTTCACTTGTGGAAAGAGCATAAGGGACATGCTGCGGTAAGACAAGTATTCCATCGGCATTGTTGATTGCCTGAATATTAATTACGGGTGAAGCACCGCGCACATTTCCAAAAATAGTTGCAAAAGCCGAGTCGGCCGCATCGCGACCCGTACATATGCGTACAAAACCCATTGGAATAGCTACGCCTGAAGGGTCAAAGATAAACCAGTGGCCGCTCAGAAATACTTCTACATAGGCATGAAAATCAGTCGGCCCTAAAATTGGATCAGCGCCGTAGTCAATGCCGGTGACAAAACGTGCGGGAATGTTTACTGCACGGCACAGGGCAATCATCAGGTGGGCAAAGTCGCGGCAAACGCCAACCTCTTCAATCAAAGTATCGACTGCGGTCGTATTACCCGTGGAAGAGTTGGAGCGAAAAGTGACACGATTTAACACCCAGTCACGGATAGCCTGAACGCGGCTGTAACCGTGTTGCAAATGGCCAAATTCCTTTACTGCCAATTTGTGTAAACGATCTGACTGGCAATAACGACTTGGATAAATGTAAGGCAGCACTTGCCCCGGCAAACTTGCAACAGGCATTTCAAATATTTGATCAGGAGGTGCCGAGAAGTGATCGAGATCTACAGTGGCTGCGTAATTAACTTTCAATAATCCGGCAATAGCTTTAAGTCGCAGATGGCGAGTGCGCGTCTCCGGATCAGTGAATAGATTGCGCTGTAAATCTTGGCTGATAATCAGTGATTCATTCACCATAGACTGAAGTTTGGTTTGGGCAATGTGGAAGCTGAATATAAAATCACAGCCTGGCTGCTCGATTTCATAATTCAGTTCGATGGATAGTTTTAGTCTGATCACGATGGTTTATAAATGATTGGGTGGATGGCACAGAAAGAATGCGCGAAATGGGGCGGCTTGCTAATTCGCGAATGGTACATGCATATGCGAATTAAATTGCATTAATTTTAGAGGTACCCTCAACAGAGGTTGCAGGTTTTTAGATTTTGAATAGAATAGTGCTTTAGTTGAAGTGACGGAATGGTTACTATTTTGACATGGAACAAAATCATCAATCGGAGTAAAGAAAGAGTATTAAGTGCGTAGATTCTTATGCTTGGTAAGACTGTTGCAGAAGAACAGTTATAATAACCACTAAATCCTGCGGTGTAACCAGTGAATTACGTAACAAATGAACATTCCAATTCGAAAGTTTACTTTCTTTAGATGAAAAAATTCAATGCCCGTCTGAAGGTTCAAGTAGTTCTGGTTATAACAGTATCTATAGTATTAATTTGGGCTGTGGTTCTGTATGAACTTGACCGTAGCGAAAAAGGCTTTTTGCACGAGGCTGAAGTTAAGACGTTAATTCAATCACAATTATTTTCAGAATACTCCCGCTCTACAATCAAGCGTGTCAACGAAATAATCCTGGATACTCGTTCACAATGGACTGGGGATTGGAAACACTTCTCATCACTCATTCAGCGGCGTCAAGAAAACATTGATGATTTAACCTTCCAGGTGGCGGTAATCGACAAAGATGGAATTCTGGAATTTTCCAATCTGGCAAAACCAACGGTACATACTGACTTGAGTCAACGTGCGCACTTTCGGGTTCATAAAGATTCGGGCAATCTTGATAAATTATTCATTAGTGATCCAATCCTTGGAAAAGTATCAGGAAAGTGGTCGATTCAATTTACCCGACCCATTCTAAAGAATGGCAAATTCAATGGGGTGTTGGTTGTTTCGGTTAGTCCGGATCTGTTTTCCCAATTTGCCGAGAAATTACACATTGGTGAAGGTGGAATAGCTGCCATGCTGAACAAATCCGGTGGATTCATGGCCAGATATCCTGCCAACTCATCTTCTCAGACATCGGTTGCAAGTGATAGGCCTTTTCTGAAGGACGGAGCTCCAATATTTGGCAATTACCGTGCATATGCGACTGTAGACCGAATTGAGCGCATCTATGGTTACTACAAACTTCCCCAGTTTGGATTGAACTTCGTTCTGGGTGAGTCCATTAAAGATGTCTTAACGCCTTATTATTCATACCGCCAGTTGGTTATAGAAGTGGCATTAGTCGTCAGTCTATTTGCAATCTATATAAATTGGATGTTGCTACGGTCACTCACTACATTGGAAAGGGTTCGACGGGATTTGCAAATTGCAAAAGAACGTGCCGAATCTTCCAATATTGCTAAAAGCCTTTTTTTGGCAAATATGTCACATGAAATAAGGACACCGATGAATGGTGTCATAGGCATGTCCCAACTATTGTTGGATACAAAACTGGATAGCGAACAGCGGCAATTCGTGAGTGACATTTTGTATTCTGGTGAGTCCCTGTTAAGTTTGATTAATGACATCCTCGACTTGTCAAAAATCGAGGCTGATCGAATGGATTTTGAACTGTACCCGTTTGATATTAAAGAATTGGCTGCGGCAATTAAGTCAACTCTTCTAGTCAGGGCAAATCAGAAGGGAATCAATTTTTCTATTGATGTATCAGAGGAAACTGGCTCGATTTTTATTGGTTGATGGTAAAGCCGGTCATGCCCTTTTGGAAGCAATTGTTAAGGCAAGGATTGATGGTAAAGAGATCCCAGCTATTCCCTCAGGAACTCTTGAACGCCCGATTACGCAATGGTTAGATTGGGAGAAGGAGAATGTAGATTATTGGATATTATCAGAAGGAATGGTGTGTTATCCTGAATACAAAATTGATGATATATGTTATGATTTATAGATGGGCA
>CAIWKC010000066.1 GCA_903913145.1 uncultured Gallionellaceae bacterium
ACAGGAGATGAATCTGTCGGACTGCTGGTGGATGATTTCCGCGAAACGATAGACATTATTTTAAAACCAATGGCCGGCGTACTGGCCGGACTTTCAGCCTATTCGGGTTCAGCATTGATGGGAGACGGCTCTGTGCTGATGATACTCAATGTTAAGGAGATCCTGTAATGCCGATCGAATACAAAAAAAATCTTGCTGTGTTCAGGGATGTCGTGAGTGTGGATGAAGCAGAAGCTTTGCTGGAATGGTTGCAAAAGAAATCAACAGCACGAGTGGATTTGTCGAACTGCATTCATATGCATCCTGCCAATCTGCAAGTGCTCATGGCGGCAAATACAGTCATCAGTGCATGGCCTGCGGATACAGTTTTTGCAACTTGGTTAAGGTCAGCTTTGATATAGCGGCTTTACCTACTTTAATGACAAGTTTGATTATTTGAGGAGAAAGTGATGGATGAAAAAAATTACTCGATCACGATACATTTTTCCGATAGCGAGGGACAAGCATTTGTGAAACTGCTTAGACGATCCAACTGGGGTGAAATTAAATTAAAAGCCAGTGACGAACTTGAGGCGATGAAGATGGAATCTGCAGTAATGGAAGTCACCAAAGCGCTAATTGATGCAGGCGTTCCATGGACCTTATAAAGTGTATTAACAATGATATTCAAGGAGACACAATATGGCGAAATTAATATTAATCGTTGACGACTCAGCGCTCATGCTGACGAGTGTAAGAAATAACTTAGAGATGTCTGGCTATAAAGTTGAAGCCGCAGAGGATGGGGTCAAGGCCATGACTAAATTGAAGGGCGGGCTAAAACCGGATTTGATTATCACCGATATCAACATGCCGAATATGGATGGGATGGAATTGATCAAGAACGTAAGGGCATTGGCGGGTTTTCGTTTCACACCCATTTTGACGATGACCACCGAAAGTCAGGCCGAAAAGCGCGAAGAAGGCAAAAAACTGGGCGCAACGGGCTGGTTGGTCAAGCCGGTAGGCGGCGCAGATTTGATAAAAATTATCAAGCAGGTTTTGCCTGGGGCATAAGGAATCATTAAATGAATCACGTCGATCAGCAACATAAATCCCAAGGACGAGCACTCATCTTTCGGTTATTAGCTTCGGCAAGCGTCGCGGTTTTCATAACAGCATTAGTCGCCTGGAAACTAACGCCTGTGATTCATACCAACTTTCTTCTTCCATCCGGGGTAAGCGATGGCGGAGACTTTGCATTTACCTCCGTACTATCAATGCTAACCTTCTTGCCGTTAACCTTGATGATTGCCTGGCCGTTCATTCGTAAAGAATCCAATTGGCTGGTTAGTAATTTAAAACAATTGGAATTACTGAGAATTAAGTCCGATTGCTTGCGCAAAGAAAATGAACATGTAGTTTTGCTCGTAGACAATAACGTTGAAATCGACGCAGCCATCGGCGAGCAATTAAAGGAAGTCGTCAGTAGTACAGAGTCTTCAGCGCTTGCATTAGTAGCGCAAGTACAAATGCTCAATCAACATGCTTCCGCATTGTTGAATTATCTCGACCACTCCGGCCTGTCTGCAAATGACATGGAAAAAGATATCGAAAACAGCGTCGATTCAGTCCTCCAGATCAGCAAATTTATTATTGAGCTGCCCGAACTAATAAAAACTGATATTTCAAGCATTCAATCGGTCGCATCAAAAGAAATTAATGGTCTGGTTGGATTTATAAACGTCATTCAAGAAATCAGTAAGCAGACCAATTTACTCGCGCTTAATGCTGCCATTGAAGCAGCGCGTGCCGGTGAGGCAGGTCGTGGGTTCGCAGTAGTGGCGGATGAGGTACGCAAACTTTCGATTCGTTCAGATCAGGCTGCATCGATGATTGAGCAAGGTTTGAAAAGTGCCCAACGTGCGATGACTGAAGGGCTGAAAGTGAGCCCGATGGATAAGCAAATCACTGACGCACAGGATATTGTGATTTCGATTCGCAAACTTGAAAACAACTACGATCATATTCGCAAGCACTATAAAACTTTATTTACGGCTGTAACAGAACACAATACCAATCTTGTAAATGAAATTTCAGAAATTTTGGGGCATGTTCAGTATCAGGACGTGGTACGTCAACGCGTTGAGCGCATAACATCCGCAATGAAACGGCGTAACGAAATACTCCGTGAGTTGCCGCAACAAATGGGAGGGATAGAGGCCTGTTCAGGAAATTGTGCAACTGGCTGTTTCAAAAGCGCTAGTTTAAAACCTGGGGAGTCAAATACTGGCGTGCAAGCGCTTGATGGAAAGATGCGTATGTTACTTGACGAATATTTGGCTATTGAAACGCGACATTCTCCCGCTGGTAATAACGCGTCGGGGAAATTCAATGACCTGCCCAAATTCCAATTATTTTAATGCAACTATCGGAAAATTCGAAGATGAAGCCTATTGCCAAAAATAACATTTTAGTTTTGAAGTAATGAGAAATTAATGTCGAACGCTCCTCAAATCATTGCCATATCAAACCGCAAAGGCGGTACCGGAAAATCCACGGTCTCTGTCAACTTGGCTGCAGAATTTGCATCACTGGGGA
>CAIWKC010000067.1 GCA_903913145.1 uncultured Gallionellaceae bacterium
GCGAGGCGCAGATGAGTTCTTTGCCGTTGCGCGCAAACACCTGCCGATCGGCGAAAGCCGGCACGGACCAAACGATCTTCCTGTCCCCGAAAAGGAAGGTCGGCTCTACCAACTGGACGCGGCTGAGTTCCTCGTAACCCGCCGCAGATAGCCGGGCACGGATTAGATTTCCCTGGTCGGTGAAGATCAGAACCGAATCACCGTTGACCGTCAGATGCTCAACTTCTTGATACACTCTACTGCAAAGCCAACTCCATACAAAAAAAATGAATGAAGAACAAACCGTCCTTGACTTTTTCTCACGTGATGAAAATCTCGCATTGGCACTGATCGCAGCTGAGCATCTCGACGGATTAAGGCTAAAGCACAACAATTTATTCTGGGAAATTATGCATCAAAAGCTCAGTGCCTTTATGACGCTGCAATCGCTACCTTGGCGAAGCGAACTTACTGAAGATCGCAATTGTGAAGGCACCCTCGTGGGAATTCATCTTGAACCGGTCGTTGAACAACGCACTTTTTTGCGACCTTTTATGGAACAGCAACTGATGGGCAATGATTACCGCATTTATTACGGCCTGATGTGGAATACCGCTCCCGAACCCGCGCAAATGCATTTGCCTGCGGTTGAAACAATACGCTCACGCATGAGTGCAGTCGGATTCAAAGATAGTGATAGCTTTCTGGCATGGCAATGGTCACCATGGTATCCGCGCCGGAAAGATTTCCTATTACGTTTATCCAATAAACGAGATGAGCTTATTCAGGCTGCAATGCAACCATGGGAAGGAATGCTGAATGAATATGGCGCCGGCCTGCGCTTGGCCAATATTTCGTTGAGCGAAACACCGCGTAGTGCGGCTATTTCTTTGGACCAACTGCATAATAAGGTAAAGCGTTAAACGTGGATATCCTGATCGAAGAAACGATGTTCAATACCGAATTTTAGAGCAAGATGCTCTCCCAAAGCCTGCACACCAAAGCGCTCGGTGGCATGGTGTCCCGCTGCGATGAACGCTACGCCGGTTTCTTGTGCGGCATGAACATTCTGTTCTGAAATCTCGCCTGTCAGAAAAGCATTCACGCCAAGTGCTAGCGCTTGTTCAAAGTATCCTTGACCTCCGCCACTACACCAGGCAATGCTTGAAATTTGCGCATTAACCGAACCAATGACTTGCGGAACGCGCTGTAAACTATTGTGAATCTTATGCGCAAGTTGTTGCAAACTTTGTGGCTGTATAAGTGAGCCATAGCAGGCAATATTTTGGTCTCCGAAATTCCCCGTAAAATTGAAACTAAGAAGTTTGGCGAGTTGTGCGTTGTTACCTAATTCCGGGTGAGCATCCAGCGGTAAATGGTAGGCCAAAAGACTCGTGTCATTTTGCAGTAACTGTGCAATACGGTGTTTTTTCATGCCCGTTATACAGGGGTCTTCGCCACGCCAAAAATAGCCGTGATGCACGATGATGGCATCTGCCTTCCATGCTATGGCTGCTTCAAGTACTGCCTGAGAAGCGGTGACTCCGGTGGCGATGCGACCTATCTCTGTCCTGCCCTCTACCTGTAAGCCATTTGGGTTGTAATCACGAAAACGACTAACTTCAAGCAAGCTTCCGATATAATCTCTCAACTCATTTAACAGCATTCGATCCGTCTCCATAAAAAGCGAGCACATCATATCATGCGCAAATTCTGGCTCTTATTCGCTCAAGCAACCACAATTGGTCTTGCTGCATTGTTCATTATCCAAACACTCAGACCTTCTTTGTTACCTAATGCGGCGCGCAACGGCGTAGTCACCCTTTATGAAAATGCCGCCGATAACGGCGGTCAAATTCCAGCTGCCGGATTCAGTGGCGCTGCACAAAAGGTGATGCCTGCAGTAGTCAATATTTATACCAGCAATGAAGTAAAAGCTCAGGCTCAGCCCTTTAGTAACGATCCCAGATTCCGCTTCTTTTTTGGAGACCAGTTCGATGATAACGTCCCCCAGCAAAGTTCCAGTCTTGGGTCGGGTGTTATCGTAAGTCACGATGGATACATTCTAACCAACCATCATGTCATTGAAGGAGCCGATCAAATCGAAGTTGCGCTGGCTGACGGGCGCAAAGCCAGCGGTCATATTATCGGTTCCGATCCGGAAACCGATTTGGCGGTTATTAAAATTGATCTCGGCGGTAACTTGCCCGCGATTACTTTTGGTCATGCCGAGCAATCCCGCGTCGGTGATATCGTGCTTGCCATTGGCAATCCGTTCGGAGTGGGGCAAACCGTTACAATGGGAATTGTCAGTGCGCTCAAACGCAATCATCTTGGCTTGAACACCTTTGAGAATTTCATCCAAACGGATGCAGCGATTAACCCCGGGAATTCCGGAGGCGCACTGGTTGATGCAAACGGAAATCTGATCGGGATCAACAGTGCAATTTATTCTCCCAATGGCGGCTCCCTGGGAATCGGTTTTGCTATTCCAGTCAGTACAGCCAAAAAAATCATGGAACAAATAATTCAAAGCGGGTCAGTCGTTCGCGGTTGGATAGGCGTAGCTGTTCAAGACTTAACGCCGGAGTTATTGGAGTCGTTCAAGCTGGGCAATATTCAAGGGGTATTGATCGCCGAAGTCGTGCGCGGTAGCCCCGCAGACAAAGCAGGCGTCAAAGCGGGAGATATCCTGCTTAGTATTGCAGACAAGAAATTGACTGATTCCAATATCATGCTGGAAACCATCTCGGCACTTCCACCAAATAAAGTGACGCCGCTCAAGCTTTTGCGCAATCAGAATGAAATCATTGTGCAGGTAACTGTTGGAAAACGCCCGAAACCGCGACCGCAAGAGTAACCAAGCCGTTAGTAAAATGTGTTGAAGATCTCAATGCGATTCGTTAGTTAGCCCTGTTCGGAAACGAGCAGGGGGTTGTTCTATCCAAAACTTAAGAACAGATTACAAATTAGACTTCCGGTTAACTGCCAAAGGGCATCGGCGGTTTCTGGCCGGCAGCACCCCTTTGATATTCATACCACCGAATGTCGGCAATCTAGACAATCCGGCCGTTACGTTTAGAAGTTATTTCAGGTGATTTATGGCATAAAACTTATTTACAAATCTTTCCCCCTCTCTAACCAAAATAATTTGTTATATTAAAGATATTAGTATCAGAATATCCATTAAATTTCTTATCTTAAATTCACAAAGGTGTTTCTTCCATCATGACCAGAAACACGTGCAAGGCGGATCCCCTCTTGGTCCTAAAAGACCTGCACCTTTGCAATACTGAACTTTCACACCACATGCCATTGAACATGAAGGGATTTGACTTGGTTTGTGGTTTTCAATTTCGCAAACATTGCTACCCGTTAATACACGGTAACGTATCAAATTTCCACCGTGAAGTGTCAAATGCATACCGTAAAATTCACTTAAGAGCAAAACGCACGCAGGCAGGCTTCACGCTTATTGAGTTGGTCATGGTCATTGTAATTCTGGGTGTATTAGCTGCGACTGCATTGCCACGATTTATCAATTTGCGTGGAGATGCCAACGTAGCGACGATCAGGGCGATGGGTGGGGCCATATTGTCAGGTGCCAACCTTGTCTACGCAAAGGCCGCCATACTAGGTGTTCAGAGTCAGGCTATAACCAACATCGACATCAACGGTGATGGCGTCACCATTGTGGAAGTTGAATACGGCTACCCCAGTGCACATCGCAGCAATGGCATCCCGAAAGTAATGGACGGTGACTTTGCTAGCGGATGGACTTGGTCTGCTAACGCTGCGAATACCGTCTTTTGGCTAACAACCGCATCACTGGGAAAGCGTTCAGGCCTGTACGTGAACAACACAGCGGTGCAGGCAAGCAATTGTTATCTTCTTTACTTCCGCGCGACTGCATCAGCACCACCAACAATTGCCTATGTGACTACTGGCTGCTAGCAGGTTCAGAAGGGCAGAGGCTGGTCACCAGTCGATGGTCTTTTCCATTTTCCTAGCTGCCCTAACTGACGACACTGGTCATCATGATAAAATCTGTCGCCCGCTACGTGTCATTGGATGAACTGCCGACATGATCGCTGGGCCGCGACCCAGTTTGACGGCAACCAGAAACACGACCAACAAGAACACCATCTCTATATTGGCAAGGTCAAAATAGTGAAGTAGCGGCGTTGAACTCAATGTTACGATTGCGAGTAAGTAAATCGCTATGACATAGCTGCTTGCACCGTGTTTAGTATTGCTTTGCATTCCTCGGTCAACAGACTTCCCTGATAATTTGTTGTCGCCAAGGATGCACTCCTCGGTGCAAAAATTGCGTAAAAACTTATGAGTTCTTTGTAAAACCGTACCGGAACATTAACGGCTACAATGTCCACAATACGGCATTTAGGCATCCAAAACAGCTTGCCACAATGCCGACCCACACGAACTCACCTTAATGGCCGGTGGGTGCCTCTCGTATACTCTTACTTTATCGCGATTATTTGACCGCTGTCTGATGTAGAGCGGCCATTAAAACTCTTTCGTCATTGGTAACATTATTTCACTTCTTGGTTTTGTGGCGATTGTAATATTTACAAATCGTCCAGATACAAATTCTTGAACGGCTTTGTGCTGCAGAAGAATTCTTTCTCATGAAGAATTTAATGAAGTGAGTAAACACGGGCATTACTGCTGTGTTTACACTACATATCAACACATATTACTAACGGTTTGAAGAGGAACCTCCACTTTTTTTCTTGCCGCTATGAAAGAATTTAGCCTTCCTCACCTGTGGATAATATACCTGCATATGTTATTGAGGAAACCTCAATTCCTTGCAGATTTCAGCGGGTAATAGATCGCCAAATTCGCAGGTATGACATTTCGAATGGAAAACTTATTTTCAGATATGTCTATTGTCTATCAGGAAAATTATTTCTCCGGATACATTATTGCCTGCACATAGTTGCCCATGTTGAAGTAACGAAGGGCAGTCGCTTTTATCTCCTCGGGAGTAATTGAGTTAATCATCTTTTCTTCTGCCAGTATGTCCGTCTGGGTTGTGCCGTATAAAGTTGAATCCTTTAAAAATCCCAGCCATTTTGAATTGGTTCTTAAGGCAATTTGATTTTGCTTAGTCCAGTTTTGCTTAACCTTTTCTACATCCGAGAGCTGAGGCCCTTCTTTCCTGATTTTTTCAATTTCGGCAAAAGCGGCTGCAATAACCTTGTCAACATTTTCCGGCGCGCATGGCAAATTGACATCAATACGATAATTGCCATAAGGCGCGCGATTTAACGTTCCACTCAGTCCACCGCTATAAATTAATGACATTTTTTCGCGCAGAATATCGATCATTCTGATGTTCATGACTTCAATCAACATGTGAAAGCGTTTATTTTCCTCGAATGAATATGCCGCGTCTCCGGTAAAGGCAAGTGAGACTGTACTTTTTTGTTCAGCGCCGATTCGAACTTCTTTTTTAACGATCCCGGATACAGGTCGTATACCCAAGTCACGATATTGGCGTTCAATTTTGTGCGTTGGCAAACTGGCAAGATAAGTCTCAATCAAAGGTTTAATTTTTTCCGCATCAAAGCTTCCCACGATAATAAAAGTCAAATCTTTGGCACTACTAAAGCGCTCGTGAAAAATTGCCATTGCGCGTTCAAGATCGATTTGGCTGAAGTCTTCAGGCTTCGCCATCAGTGATAAACGCGGGTGTTCGCCATAAACTGTTCTTTGTACCAAATCATAAAAAACTGATTCCGGACTGGCTATGTCGTTTTTGGCCCAGTCCTGTGATTTGTTGATAAAAGCTTTAAATAAATTCTCATCTTTGCGCGGGCTAGTTAAACGCAAATACAACATTTGAAACATCGACTCGATGTCAGCGCGTCCTGATGATCCCTCAATACCGTCAGTGTAATTTCCACTGCTCGTATACAAGCTTACCGATTTTCCTGCCAGAATTTTCATTAACTCGGTTGGAGTGTATTTATCTAATCCCATGCTCAATACAACTGAATTCGCATAACGTGCGTTGAATTTGTCCTTTTCACTAAACAATGACTGACCACCAAAAGCTGCGGCACTAAGGAGCACCTGATCATTTTTAAAATCACTGGGCTTGAGAATAACTTTCACGCCATTCGAAAGTAGAAGTTCAGAAATTCCCAGTTCTTTATTTTGTTTTTCGGACACAACTTTGCCCGGCTTGGGCGGCTGAGCCATCAGGTTCGTGGGAAGTAGCAACTCTGTTTTTGCAATCACAGGCATTTTCTCGGCTGCATTAACAAAATCCAGAAGTTGTATCCGTGTTGGCGTAGGCTCATTTTCTTTGCTGGAACCCATATATGCCACAAGTTTTTTGGTGTTGCTCGGAGTCTTTTGTTGCGCATACCGATTCACTTCAGCTAGTGAGATCGCCGGCAGTAACTCGGTAACGTAGTTATATTCATTTTCAATTCCCGGAATAGGCTCTTTCACCAGAAAATGGCGCATAAACTCAGATGCAAAACCCGACGACTCGGATTTGTCACGCTCCTTAAATGCGCGTTCAACAGTGCGTAACATGTCCTTTTTAGCACGCTCAAGTTCGCTGGATATAAAACCAAACTGACGCACGCGCTCACTTTCTTGCACTACCGCAGTAATTGCCGGATTGACGCCTCCACGCCCGATAATGGCTGTCGATGCAAATGTTTTGTAGCCGTGCGCGATTGATTCGCTGGCACTATAGGCGCTTAAAAAAGGCGGACTTTCATTCTGTGTCAGTTCTTGCAATCGCTGGCTGAGCATTGATGTATAGAGGTCTTTGAGTATTTCAAGACGGTAGTCTGCTAATGTCGTTTCCGGGGGTGCTTCCTGGATTGGGTATTCGATCAGCACTTCATTGTTGGTGGCCTCTTTGTCAGTGATGACAAGCCCGCCTGATTCTGCTCGCATTGGTATTCTGACGTATTCACGCGGACGTTCATTGACTGGATTTTTAAGGTGCTCGAAATGCATGCGAACCATTTTTTCAGCTTCCTCAGGCTCCATGTCTCCAACGACAACTACTGCCATTAGATCAGGTCGATACCAATCCGCATAAAATCGCCGAATGGTTGCAGGTGGAAAACTTTTTAGTATTGCTTCCTTGCCTATCGGCAGGCGATCCGCGTATTTCGAGCCATTCAAAACCTCGGGCAACAGCACCCGGCTCATTCGATCACCGGCGCCTTTGCCCATTCGGGCTTCTTCCAGTACAACATTGCGCTCTTGATTGATGGCGTCGTCATCCATCGTGATTCCTTGTGCCCAATCTTCAAGCACCTTGAAACCTGTCTCAAGATTTTCTTTCTTGTCTGTCGGTATCGGCAAAAGATATACGGTTTCGTCGAAAGTGGTATATGCGTTCAAGTCAGCGCCGAATTTCACTCCGATCGATTGCAGGAAGGAAATTAATTCATGTTTTTTAAAATGCCGCGAGCCGTCGAAAGCCAAGTGTTCAGTAAAATGGGCCAAGCCCTGCTGGTCATCATCCTCAAGCACAGAACCGGCTTTAACAACCAGACGCAATTCAACTCGGTTTTCCGGTCTGGCATTTTTTTGAATGTAATAGGTCAAGCCGTTGGATAGTTTGCCGAGCTTAACTTTGGAATCTACCGGAAGCGGATCATTCCAGTTGATAGCGGCTTGCGCGAATAATGAATAATTCAGCAACAGTGTGGCGGTAAGAAATTTTAAAAGAAATAATGTCATCGTATCTTCTTTCGACTGAAGAATTAACCGGGTTCGCGCCCGGCAATAAATTTTTGCTGTTGGAGAACCTTGAATTTATTTGGGGGTAGCAACAGGTTTCACTGGCCGGGATATCCAACTAGCCGCAATAATGCCCGCTTCATATAACAGCCACAGTGGCATGGCCAGCATGAACTGAGACACCACATCTGGCGGAGTAAAGATTGCGCCTACAACAAATGCGCCCACGACAACATAAGGTCGAATATCACGAAGTTTTGCGGTAGTCACCATGCCGGTTTTCACCAGTAAAATAACCGCAATCGGCACTTGAAACGCCAGACCAAATGCCACAAACATGCTCATGACGAAACTCAGATATTTATCGATGTCAGTCATCACTGCCACGCCTTTTGGTGCTGCGGCCGTGATAAACCCAAAAACGATTGGAAAGACTGCAAAATAGGCAAATGCCATACCGCAGAAAAATAATACGACGCTGGAAACCAGTAAGGGCACTATCCAGCGTTTTTCGTGCAGATATAAACCTGGAGCAACGAAACGCCACACTTGGTACAAAATATACGGCAAAGAAATTAAGAATGCCGTCATCATCGCTACTTTGAGCGGCACAAAAAATGGCGTGGTGACGTCAGTAGCGATCATCTGCCCGCCCTTGGGTAATTTGGCCAACAGCGGGTGAGCCAATATCGTATACAGATCTGACGCCCACGGAAACAAACAAATAAATACCAGTAACAAAGCAACCGCCGAATTGAGCAAGCGCTTGCGCAGTTCCAAGAGATGGGTGATAAAATTTTCGCTAGTACTCACTGCCGCCGCTAATCAATTGGAAATTTCTGTTGAACTGAAGTAGACACTTCATTTGGTTTGACGTCAGTTGCAGCTACTGGAACACTCCTCGTTTTGTTTTCCACGACAGGTGTTGGTTCAGGTGATTCTGTGATCGATTGCAAATGCTGATCGACGGATTGCACTGCCTGTTTGGCAGAATTTCCGATAGCCATTGCCTCTTCTTCCATTTTTTGTTTGATTTTGCGCATTTCATCCAATTGCAAGTCTCGCTCGATATCGGCACGCACTCCGTTGACGTAACGTTGCGCTCTTCCCCACAGATGACCCAAGGTACGCGCCACTTTGGGTAGCCGTTCAGGGCCGATTACAATCAGCGCCACCACCATGATGACCACAATTTCTGAAAAGCCGATATCGAACATGATTTATGCTGAAACTCAAACCTTGGTTTGAGTCTTTTCTTTCACTTCGCCTTCGATAATCTTGCTGCTGTCCTGAGTGACTTGTTTCTGGGGCTCATCGCTGCCTTTCATTCCTTCCTTGAAACCTTTCACGGCACCGCCCAAATCCTCTCCGATATTGCGTAGTTTTTTGGTGCCAAAAATCAGCACAACCACCAGCAACACGATCAACCAATGCCAAATACTTAACGAACCCATAATGTGCTCCTTGTCTATTAACTACGTTTAACCATCGGCGGAATGTTGCCACCGCCGATGACATGAATATGCAAATGAAAGACTTCTTGTCCGCCACCCTTGCCGCTATTGATAACGGTGCGAAAGCCATTTTCCAAACCTTGCTCGCGAGCCAGTTTCGGCGCTAACAACAACATCCTGCCAAGCAAAGCTGCATGCTGCTCTTCGACCTCCAGCAAAGAAACCAGATGCTGTTTGGGTATCAGCATAAAATGTACCGGCGCTACCGGGTTAATGTCATGAAAAGCGAAAACTTCGTCGTCCTCATACACCTTGCGGCTCGGTATTTCGCCACGTCCAATTTTGCAAAAAATACAGTTGTCACTCATTTGCGCTTCGCCTTCTCTTCTATACCCGAGACACCTTCACGACGCGCTAATTCTTGCAGCACATCTTCCGCGCTCAATCCTTTTTGCACTAGCAACACCAGTGTATGAAACCACAGATCGGCAACTTCATACACCAGGTGTTGATTGTCCCCGTCTTTGGCAGCAAGCAACACTTCGCCTGCCTCTTCAATCACTTTTTTAAGAATGGCATCTTCGCCCTTGCTGAACAACTTGGCAACGTATGAAGTCTCAGGCGCAGCAAGTTTGCGCGCTTCTAGCGTTTCGGATAGCCGTTGCAAAATATCGTTACTCATACGTTGATCATTTATTATATATTTCTTCGGGGGACTTGAGCACTGCGTCTGTTTCTACCCATTTACCCTGCTCCAACTTGCTGAAGAAACAACTCTCACGTCCCGTATGGCATGCAATACCGCCATGTTGTTCCACTTGCAACAAAATCACGTCACTATCGCAATCGAGACGAATTTCTTTAACTTTTTGGATATGGCCGGACTCCTCCCCCTTGTGCCACAGTTTCTTGCGCGAACGCGACCAGTATATCGCCTCTCCACTGGCGACTGTTCGTTTGAGCGCCTCACGATTCATCCACGCCACCATCAGGACGCGCCCGGTTGACTCATCTTGGGCGATAGCGGGAACCAATCCGTCTTCCGACCAATTCACTTTGTTTAACCAAGTTTCACTCATATTATTTCACCAAAAAATAAAGCTAAAACTTATCCGCAGATTACGCAGATTTCACAGAGTGAACAATCCGGCAGTTCTAAAAGTCTGCGTAAATCTGCGGACAAAATTTTTAAAGCCTTACCTCTATCCCTTGTACAGCCATAAACTGTTTAGCCTGCTGCACTGTATATTCGCCAAAATGGAAAATACTGGCTGCCAGTACTGCATCCGCGCCCCCTAAAATTACGCCATCGGCAAGATGTTGTAAGTTGCCCACTCCACCACTGGCGATGACTGGAATTTCAAGAGCATTAGTTACCGCACGCGTCAATGCCAGATCAAAACCACTCATCTGTCCATCTTTATCCATACTGGTCAGCAAAATTTCTCCTGCGCCCAAACTTTGCATCTTCTTAGCCCACTCCACCGCATCCAGTCCGGTCGCTTTGCGCCCACCGTGAGTAAAAACTTCCCACTTGCCCGGCGCAACTTGTTTTGCATCAATGGCCACAACAATGCACTGCGAACCATAACGCCCCGCTGCATCGGCTACCAACTGAGGATTAAGCACTGCCGAAGTATTGATGCTCACTTTATCCGCACCCGCATTGAGCAGATTGCGCACATCCTGGACTTCGCGCACCCCACCCCCAACAGTTAACGGTATAAAAACCTGCTCGGCCACCTGCTCGATAATGCGAAAAATAATTCCGCGATCGTCGGAGCTTGCCGTGATATCCAGAAAAGTCAGTTCATCTGCACCCTGATCATCATAGCGGCGGGCGATTTCTACCGGGTCACCCGCATCGCGTAATTCGACGAAGCTGACACCTTTGACCACTCGGCCAGCAGTTACGTCGAGGCAAGGGATAATACGTTTGGCTAACATCAGATTTGTGGGGACAATTCATCCGCCAGCGCTTGCGCTGCCTTAAAGTCGAGTGTGCCTTCGTAGATAGCACGCCCTGTGACTGCGCCTGAAATACCTTCGGAGCGAACGGCGCAAAGTGCACGTACATCATCCAGGTTGGTGATGCCACCACTGGCAATGACTGGAACATGCAATGGGCGCGCGAGTTCAACGGTTGCGGGAATATTCACTCCCGACAACATGCCATCGCGACCGATATCGGTATAGATAATCGCTTCCACGCCATAACCCTCAAAACGTTTCGCCAGGTCAGCCACATCATGACCGGTAAGTTTCGACCAGCCATCTACGGCCACTTTGCCACCCTTCGCATCGAGACCGACCATAATGTGTCCAGGAAAGGCATCACAGGCTTCGTGCAAAAAACCAGGCACTTTAACTGCCGCTGTGCCGATAATGATATAAGTTACCCCGATATCGAGGTAACGCTCAATGGTTTCCAGATCGCGGATACCGCCACCCAGTTGTACTGGAATATCGCTCCCCACCGCTGCGATAACACTACGCACCGCAGCCTCGTTTTTGGGCTTACCCGCAAACGCACCATTCAAGTCAACCAAGTGCAAGCGACGTGCACCCTGCGCTAACCAATGCTTGGCAGTCGCAGCCGGGTCTTCAGAAAAAACCGTCGCCTGTTCCATCAAGCCTTGTTTAAGTCGCACACAGTGACCATCTTTAAGATCAATTGCAGGAATAATTAGCGTTTTAGTGTCCATAATATTTAAACGATTACACAGGATTCCAGTTAACAAAATTCTGCAACAGCCTTAAGCCTGCCGCAGCACTCTTTTCCGGGTGAAACTGTACGGCGAATAAGTTATCACGTGCGACCGCGCATACAAAGGGTTGCGGATAGTCGCTGGTAGCTTGCACCACACTTTCATCGTGCGGTCGCACATAATAGCTGTGAACGAAATAAAAGCGTGAATTTTGATCTATACCGTTCCAGAGTATATGGGCGCCGATGCTCCCACTCCCCAACCCTCCCCCGCCGGAAGAGGGGGTTATCGTCGCCTGCGGCGGTTGGTTTATTCTCTGTACCCGATTCCAGCCCATGTGTGGCACTTTGAGTTTGTTGCCCTGTGCATCTTTCAGCTCGGATGCAAAGCGCACTACTTCACCTGACAATATACCCAGACCCGGCACATCACCTTCGGCACTGTGGTCAAACAGCATTTGCAAACCAATGCAAATCCCAAAAAAAGGCTTATTTTGTGCCGCATCCAACACTGCTTGCCGCAAGCCGCGCGCATCCAGCTCGCGCATGCAATCCGGCATTGCGCCTTGGCCGGGGAACACAACACGTTTGGCGCCAGCGATAATTTTGGCATCATCGGTAACGCTGACGGAAGTGTTCGGCGCAACTTTGCGCAAGGCTTGCTGCACCGAACGCAAATTACCCATGCCGTAATCTACAACTGCTATATCAACCATAATCGAGACGTTACAACGTTCCCTTGGTAGAAGGCATTACGCCAGCCATGCGCGGGTCGAGTTCCAGAGCAACACGTAGCGCACGACCAAAGGCCTTGAATATGGTTTCAACTTGGTGGTGTGCATTATTCCCTGCCAGATTGTCAATATGCAAGGTAACTAGCGCGTGGTTAACGAATCCCTGAAAGAATTCACGAATAAGATCCACATCAAAATCGCCTATGTGCGAACGCACGAATTCGGCATTAAATACCAGTCCCGGGCGACCGGAGATGTCCAGCACAACGCGCGAGAGCGCCTCATCCAGGGGAACATAAGCATGGCCGTAGCGACGCAGCCCTTTTTTGTCGGCTACAGCTTCAGCAAAAGCTTGCCCAAGAGTGATGCCGATATCTTCTACAGTGTGGTGTGCGTCTATGTGCAGATCACCTTTGGCTTTGATATCCAGGTCGATCAGACCATGACGCGCGATTTGGTCCAGCATGTGTTCGAGAAACGGCAGTCCGGTTTCCAGTTCGACTTTACCGGTGCCATCGAGATTAACCGCGACCGTAATTTTGGTTTCCAAAGTGTTGCGTGTTACTTTTGCGCTACGCATGTTTCGCCTTGTGCGAGTTGGTTAAAGGAACACTTTTAAAAATAGAACTCATAGAGACACTCTAATTGTTTCTTGCAATGCTGCTATAAATTTTTGATTTTCTTCTGCCGTACCTACGGTCACTCTCAAACAATCACTTAGTGCCGGATGTCCACCGTTCAAATTTTTAATCAGTACGCCGCGTTGCTTCAATCCCTCAAACACCATTGTTGCACGTGCAACTCGAAACAAAATGAAATTGGCTTCGCTGGGAAAAACCTTCACTTCCATTAGCCCGCTTATTGCCGCAAACAATTTTACGCGCTCCTGTTTGATACACTCCGCCTGCGCCAGCAGTATATCGTGATGTTCGAGCAACTTGGCTCCGACAATCTGTGGCAGTACGCCCACATTATACGGCAAGCGCAGCTTTTCCAACTGTTCAAGCCAAGCAGGTGCTCCCGCCAAAAATCCCAAGCGCAAACCTGCCATTCCGAGCTTTGAGAAAGTACGCATTACCAGTAAGTTATCATAATCTGCGAGAAGTGGCACAAAACTGTCTCGCGCGAAGGCATAGTACGCCTCATCTACTACAACCAGTCCCGGCGTAGTCAGAATGATTTGTTTGATCGCATCGGCGTCAAACGCATTACCGGTGGGGTTGTTGGGATAGGCCAGAAATACCAGTGCCGGCTGCTCACGTTTTATTGCGTCCAGCATCGCCTGTAAATCCAGTGAAAAGCCTTCCGCCAAGGGCACGCCGACATATTTCATACCAACAAATGCAGCAATCATCTTGTACATGACAAATGACGGCTCAACACTAAGCAAAACAGCACCCGGCTTGGCAACCGCCATTGCCAGTAATTGAATAATCTCATCCGAGCCGTTACCCAGCAAAATGTCCATGCCAGTGGGCAGATTTGTCATTTTGCCAATGCCAATCTTAAGTTGATGTGCGCCTGGATCCGGATAACGGTTGATAGCCGCATCCGCCACCAATTGAGCGATTTCGTCGCGGACTTCCTGCGGTAAGTGATAAGGGTTTTCCATTGCATCCAGCTTGACCATACCGCTGGCAGGCTGAACATGATAAGCATGTAACGCCAATATCTCTTGGCGAAACAGGTTTTCGGGTGTGACTGTATAACGCAATGAAGGCATGAAATTTAATATACTCACTAACCAATTCATTTTACCCTAGCAAAAATGTCGTCTGTTGGTTTTTTTAAAATCAAGTACGCTACCCAGCTTGTATAAAAGGAATAACCGCAATCGATGTCCTTGCTGATAAATACATCACTCATTCTTCGAAATAAATGACTTGTGTAATTTAGGAAAAATTTCCTTACGCGCTAATTCTATGGATACTATTTCAGCTACTTGATTCAAAATGCACTCTACATACACAACATTTATTTAATCAATGAAAAAATTTAACTATTTTTATCAGGCAATGATTTTTTTCATTAAGCGAATTTCATATTGGCAAATCATGTTTTTGATTGCCCTTATCTCTTCGCTGCTGATTTATATCCTGTTAAATACATTGATATTATTTAATAATCAATATGTTGTAATGCTGCTGGCCGTTGTTGTGACTTCTGTAGTTGCAACACATTTATATATCGGCATGCGCTCGGAAAATCCCATGCGCGATAGTGAAAAAATATTTCAGGACTTGTATGAACGTTCAGTCTTGGGAATTGCTTTGACAGACGAAAATGGTAAATTTGTCGAATTCAATGAAGCATTCAGAAATATTTGTGGTTACTCCGAAACCGATTTGAAGAAATTAGGCTATTGGGAGCTTACCCCAAAAAAATATATGGCAGATGAGGCTCTTCAACTCGACTCATTAAATCGCACGGGTCATTACGGTCCTTATGAAAAAGAATACATCAGGAAAGATGGCAGTCTAATTCCAATCGAACTCAATGGAATGTTAATAAATGGGCTTCACGGTCAGAAATATATATGGTCCATTGTTAAAGACAACACCGATGTAAAACGAAAGATGTCTGATTTACATGTTGCGCAAAAAAATACTGAAGCCAAATTGATAGAAAGTGAAGCTCGTTTTATTTCTACCATTGAACAAGCTGCTGTAGGTTTTGCCCTGATAACTTTAGAAGGCCAGTGGCTTCAAGTGAATCAAAAGATTTGTCAAATTGTGGGATTTAGCCGTGACGAGTTACTGCAAAAGACTTTTCAGGAAATCACTCATCCTGATGATCTTAAAACTGATTTGGAATACGTAAGAAAGATGTTGGCGGGTGAAATTGATACGTATTCGATGGACAAACGTTATATACGAAAAAACGGTGCTATCGTCTGGATTCGATTAACTGTTTCATTACATAAAAAACTTGACGATAGTCCCGAATACTTTATTTCGGTCATCGAAGATATTTCAAAGTCCAAGGAAACTGAAAACGAGTTGAAGAGATTACATCTGCAAACTGAAAGTCTATTATCTAAACAGATCGTGACGCAAACGGTAATGGCATTGGCACATGATCTTAACCAGCCGCTTAACGCTGCAGGAAGTTACAGTACTGCTGCATTGAAGCTACTCGCGCCGGACTTGCTGGATAAACAAAAATTAGCTTCAGTTATCAAAATGAACGTTGACGAAATTCAAAGAGCGGGCGATGTTTTAAGGAAACTTATTCAAAGCGTGAATCGAAATAGTGAATCCGACATACGACTAGACTTGATAAAGTTGGTTAACGAATCGATTTTATTATTTCATGATGAATCCTATGGAAATCGGGTTGATATAACAATTCAGAGTAGCCACTCAACGATCAGTGTCACCGTTAAGGAAATATTTGTACGTAAGGCACTAATGAACCTGTTTAGAAATGCCCAGCAAGCGATGGAAAATATAAACGATGAAAGTCATTCTCGTCAGATTATAGTCCGCATAAATTGTAGCGACGATTGCATCAATATTGTAGTAATTGACAGCGGTTTTGGAATTAGCACGCAAGTCGAAGGAGATTTATTTAAACCTTTTTTTTCAACTAAAGCAGACGGAATTGGAATGGGGCTCGCTATTAGCCGAGCCATGATAGAAGGCTGTGGCGGGAAACTGTACTACAAACCAGTTGATGGGAAAACTGCCTTCCACATCTCTTTGCCCGAAAAATTCAATGCCGAGATGATAACTTGAACCCGATTATTTACATCGTTGACGATGACCCATCTGTACGGCACGGCCTTTCAACTTTACTGGAGGTGTCAGGCTATTCTGTTGAAACATTCGAAAGTGGCGAGTCTCTGCTGCAAAGAAAACCAGCTGGTTACGGATGTATTCTGCTTGATGTGCGCATGCAGGGTATGGATGGATTGCAGGTTCAGGAAGCATTGAAGGATCAACTCAATACTTTACCCATTATTTTTCTTACCGCATTTGGAGACGTATCACGCATTGTCAGAGCAGTTAAGGATGGCGCGGAGGATTATTTCATTAAGCCCGTCGATGGCGACATTCTGCTTGACCGTATTCAACAGGTTTTAAAAGATTTTGAAATTCGCTTGGAAATTGCGTTGGATCGTAAAGCGTTTATTGAAAAATTGAATGCTTTGACAGACCGAGAGCATGAAGTATTAAGGCAGTCCGTTAATGGAATGTCATGTAAAGACATCGGATTAAAATTAGGCCTGAGTCATCGAACCGTCGAATTGCACCGCTCTCATATTTGTTCCAAGTTGGGCATTGCTAATTTTTCAGAGTTATTTCGTTTAGGCTCCAAATTTGGCAGTATTTTTGATTGACCCACATTGATGTGTTTCTTCATACGTGGCAGCACGTATATTTCCATTTCCCATTTTGAATTAAATTGTTCTCGTATGCCTGCGATGGACTGTGATTTCCTCAGGTATAGGGTATGAATTGAGTGCCGTGTGGCGCGATAAATAGAAAAAACAAAAAGCTGGCGCCATGGAAATAAATCAACAAATAAATCCATTTGTATTCTTTAGAATTGCCAATGACGAATACCTTATCGGGCCGAGTGATTCTTCTGTTACTTACAAATCCAATTTGATCGGTTTGGAAGCGGCTTACCGGTGTCTGGACAATCCGGATGTAACAGTGAGTTGTACCGATCTGACGGCTTCCCGTTATCCAAATACTGTTTTAAGAAATTCGATCCGAAATGTAGCGCTAAATTGGATTGAGAAAAATGTACCCAATAGCAGACCATTGACTCATGCACTTTACAGAATAACTGTTAGCGGCAATTGTTGTGCCACATATATTTCGGCTGGTTTTTCAGCCTTCATAAAGACGAAACCCTGAGATTTTCTAAATAATAATAATAATGGTAATCGATGCACAAAAGGAGGCGATTTGTTCGAATTTCAAGAAAGTAAAAGCCATCAAATATTGAAGACGCAATTCGAGCAAAACTATCAAAGAATTCTTGTGATTGGCGCTGGCCGTGGTGGTACAGCCATGATTGAGTTGTTCTACGAAGATCAATTGGTGAGTATAGTCGGAATCGTAGATATTAATCCTTCTGCTCCTGCTATGGCCTTAGCTGCCAAGCGCGGAATCCCATGTTATACAAATCTCGTTGAAGCCATCGAAAATTGTCGGCCTTGCATTGCGTTTAATCTTTCCGATGACGAAAATGCAACAGCGTATGCCGAATCTCGTTTAGGAAGTGCCAATGTTGTGGGAGGTTTTCAAGCACGCTTTCTCTGGAAAGTAATCACTCAGCTAAAGCAAACTAATGAGCAACTCCTTCATCTTGCCCATTTTGATTCTTTAACTAAACTGCCTAACCGCATCATGTTTTATGATCGACTCAATCAGGCCATTTCTCGTGCGATCCGGAAAAAAGAAATGTTTTCTATTTTGTACCTCGATCTGGACGGGTTCAAACGGATCAATGACTCGTTTGGTCACGATGCCGGAGACAAGCTGTTGGAAGAGGTATCCAAAAGAATCGTCTCAATTTTAAGAGATTCGGATACCGTTGCTCGCATGGGGGGCGATGAATTTACGGTGATACTTTGCAACGTCCTGTCAAGTGAGGGAATCAAATTTGTAGCCAACAAAATCATTGATGCGATTGCAGATCCTTACTTGATTAACGGACAAATTTGCCTGATCAGCGTCAGTATCGGCATCTCCATCTTTCCGAACAGCGGTAATTCACCTGATTAGTTACTAAAACTTGCTGATGAGGCAATGTACTTGGCAAAACAGAATGGAAAAAATTGCTATCGGATTTCAGTGATCTAGCCTTAATTTATTTGTATAGTTAGTCCTTGCATCAAAATACATATTCTGTTTTCCTGATTTCTGTTTGCAAAAACAGATTTTGTATTAAAAAATACATATAAGCCCGATAAAATCACTCGACTTAGGAGACTATCCCACGATTTAGCGTTAGCGACTTCATGAAGGTCAGTCATAAATCTCAAGTGTATAAGTCGGCAATATATAAAAAACGACTTTTGGAGGAATACATTTATGAAATTAAAATTAAATTTAATCAACAATATAAAAATAAGCTCACGCTTGATTTTATTAGTCGTGATTTCCGCGTTTTCCTTGCTGATTTTGGCGATTACCATGTGGTATCAGTTTAATCGTGGAAATGAATTAATCGGTGGAATATTGGATAAGACCATCCCCGCCATTCGCGAGATGTCAAATATTGAAGTTGCGCTTGGAGATATGAACGTTAAAAGTTACGTCATCGCTTATGCGCCCAATCAGGATATCGTCGAGGACAATATCCGCGGCTTGGTGAGCAATAAAGAATTGATTCAAAAACAATTAAATGCACAGCGTGAGGTCGTCGATAACGAAAAACAAAAAGCCATCATCGACCAGTTGCAAGACCAGTACAAGGAATACGTCTATGCACTTGAGCAGAGTATCGCTCTTAAAAGAAAAGGTAATAATGAGTATGCGGTCGCCGAAATCAACGGTAACGGAATGCCGTTGCAGCGAGAGATGATGCAGACTTTTGAGACCTTGAAAATTGAAAAGGTGCGTACCAGTGATCAGGCCGTTGTTTTTTATCGCACGCAACAAAGGAATAACTTAATTATTCTGGGTGTCATTAGTGTATTTTTCTTATCATTGATCATGGTTTGCGGCGTGTGGAATTATCGCGCCATTATGACCCCATTGCGCAGCATGGAAGCGGCGATGGAATCTATTGCCGGCTCACTTGATTTCACTCACCGTGTGACGGTGATGCAAGATGATGAAGTTGGCAAGTCGGTGCGCGCGTTCAACAGTTTGCTAGAGACCTTGCAACTTGCTTTTGGTGAATTGACAACGGTGGTCAAACGCAACGAGGTAGCCTCAGTAGAAATGCATCAATCCGCAATGGTGCTGGGAAAAATTGCCGAGCACGGCATTTTTTCAGCCAAACAAATTCATGACTCGGTACATCAGATTTTGGCCCAAGTTGCGGAGATCAGCACCAGCGCCCATGATTCCGGTCGCTTGGCCGAAAAATCCGGCAAAGAGGCTTCCGAAAATGCCAACATCATCCGTGATGCAGTGGCACGTATTCAATCTCTCACCCAGATTGTGGGTGGTGCGACACAGCAGGTTTTCAAGTTGGCTGATTCAAGCAAAAGCATATCGATGGTTGTGCAGGAAATTGGCAAGATTGCAGAGCAGACCAACTTGCTGGCACTAAATGCGGCGATAGAAGCGGCGCGGGCGGGTGAATCCGGCCGTGGTTTTGCCGTCGTGGCGGACGAGGTGCGTAAACTGGCAGAGCGTGTGGGAAAGCTGACTCGTTCTGTGGCAGATAAAATTGCGGAAATTAGCGATTCCTCTACTGCTTCGACTGAA
The DNA here is from genome assembly GCA_903913145.1 of uncultured Gallionellaceae bacterium. Classification (GTDB taxonomy): domain Bacteria; phylum Pseudomonadota; class Gammaproteobacteria; order Burkholderiales; family Gallionellaceae; genus PALSA-1006. The sequence continues at coordinate 20,015 of CAIWKC010000067.1, forward strand.
ATCATGAGAAAAGTAGAAGCGGAGATGGTCGTAACCATGCAATTGGCAACTGCTGCCGGTGTGGCGATGTCCAACATAGAACAATATTCGCAAGAAGTGACGGACAAAGTGGATAATATGAAATCGCTTGCCGCTAACAGCCACGCTTCCAGCAGCGGCATTGTGGATAAAGTGGATGTTGTGGTAACGACGATAGAAAGCGCGAATGACGCGGCAGATCATACCAAAGCAGCTTCCCAAAATCTCTACGATGTATCTCTACATATTACAAATGTAGTTGACCGTTTCAAGGTTTCGGATAAAAAAGCTGATGTTTCCTCAACCGAACGTGGCACTGTAGATCTATTTTAAGGAAAAATTCGCAGCTTTGAGAATTTTTATTGGCTTAAGTTCACTTATTCGCTTAAGTATGCGTTAATTTACTATGCTGCTCGGAAATCGAATTCGAAAGGTAAACTTCTTCACATAATATTCACTTGCGCTCATAAATTGCCCAAAACCACTAGGTTGTAGTAATCTCACGTCATGATAACGATAAGTTTATGAACACCGCATAATAATTATTGACCGTGGTCGAAACTTCACCTAAGCCTTTGCGTCTGGATAACTTCATCGCCAACCTCCCGTGTATGGCGTTCCAGTTATTACTAGGTGCAAATAATACCTTTTCATTTTCCTATATTGGTGACGGTAGTCAGGCACTTCTTGGTCTTTCGCCTGACGACCTCAGGGCTGAAGTTAATTTATTCCTGAATTTAATTCACCCGGAAGATAGTCAGGCATTTACTGAAAGTATGCTGCTTTCAGCCAAGAATCTCGCATTCTGGAGCTGGGAAGGGCGAGTTACTCTCGCCAATGGTGAACTCAAATGGCTGACCTTGGGTTCTTCTCCACAAACCAGGCCCGATGGAATGGTTGAGTGGGAAGGCCTTGTCGTCAATGTTACCCAAACCAAGTTGGACGAAATTGAATTGCTGCGCTCACAGCAGCAATTGCGCGAATTCTCTTCGCACATTCAGGACGCCAAAGAACAGGAACGTTTACGCATTGCCCGTGAAGTCCATGACGAGATTGGCGGACTTCTTACCGCAATCAAAATGGACCTGGCCTGGATGAAAGAGCGCCTACCCAAAAGCAAGAAAATATTGACTGACAAAACCACCACGATTGAAAATCTGGTGGATAAAGCCATGACAGCTGCTCGCAACTTGGCACATAGTTTGCGGCCTGGCTATCTCGATAGCTTTGGCATCGTTGCCGCCATTGAAATGGAAGCCGGAGAATTTCAACAGCGCACCGGAATCAAATGCCTACTCTCGCATAATGACGAGGAATTGGAGATTGATCTGCACCCTGACGCTTCGATCGCCCTATTCCGTATCTTTCAGGAATCGCTTACCAATATCATGAAACATGCGCAGGCAAGCGAAGTGCAAATATTGATTCAGAATAGTCCGCAGGCTATTGATTTGACCATCAGTGACAACGGTCGCGGCTTCAGTCAAGAAGCAAGGCTGAAACCCCGATCCTTCGGTTTACGTGGCATACAGGAACGTGTCGCTCATTTCGGCGGCCAAGTTACTTTCAGCAGTGCTCCCGGACAAGGCACAACAGTTTCAGTCGTTATACCTCACATCCCACAGGATGCCTTACATGGTGATACACTACAGGAACCACAACAGCCCTTGTTTTAACGGGGAATGCCCACAGACATTAGTATGAACATCAAACTTATTACCCATCCAACAATCTTCTCCCACTTGCGGTTGAGAGGGCCAACGAATAGCGGAGCGAGTACTCTGTTAACTGAGACTTTGCGTAACGGAGTTGAACGATGATTAATGTGCTCATAGCAGACGATCACACACTCATTCGCAAAGGTTTGAAACAAATTTTAGATGACACCGCAGATATGCGTGTCACAGGCGAAGCTGAAACCGGAATGCAGGCCATACAAATGGCACATAATTCTCCTTACGACATGGTGTTGCTCGACATCAGCCTTCCTGATAAAAATGGTATTGATGTTCTTAAACAGCTCAAAATCAACAACCCTGATGTACCCGTATTGATGCTAAGCATGCATGCAGAAGATCAATATGCAGTTCGGTCGATGAAAGCAGGTGCTGCAGGATATCTAAACAAGCAAAGCGCGCCATCCCAGTTGGTGAATGCCATTCGTACAGTTGCCAGCGGCAAAAAATACATCAGTGGTGAACTGGCAGAACAACTCGCCAACGGACTATCCCAAGGTTATCAAGAACTGCGCCACCAAAACCTGTCTGACCGTGAATATCAGACGTTATGTTTAATGGCTTCAGGAAAAAAATTAAGCGAAATGGCCAAGATCATGTCGCTCAGCGCTAAAACTGTCAGCGTGTACCGCGCCCGGTTACTTGAAAAGATGAATCTGAAAACCAACGCCGAAGCCATTCATTATGCGATCAGCAATCATCTGATCGAATAGTAAGGGAAGCAAAGTTGGAAAAGCGGCAAAAAATTGTCTCTATTTGCGGCTTAACGCGTAGAGGCATCTTGGATAATAAGTACCATAGTCATAATGTGTCATTTCAACAGACCCTATGAAAAAACAGATCAACCCTTCTGAAGCCGCCCGCGAAACGCTCACCACGCTGGCTTCGCGCAAACTTCCGCCAACACCGGAGAACTACACTCAGGTTTTTCAGGAAATCTTGGGCGTTCCCGCTTCAACAAACGCAACGACTTCTGATTCATCACCAACGCTAAATATTTCGTGGTCTGCACTTATACAAGACTTGTTGAAACAACTGGAAACGCCGCATAAAGGTATTACTATCACGCGTAAAAAAGACGGTTTGGATACCGTATTGAACCGTTTTGGCTCAAAACCTGATGAGTTATTTGAAAAACTTCAGGGTCTTTTGCGCTCTTGGTCGTCTGCCCCCACTGCCAGTTTGGATGCGCCGCCACCTCCTCCCGCAGCAAATGTTTCAAATCCTGCAGCGGCACCAACCAAGGCAGGCAGTTCTGTTTCACCTGCTATCCTTTCCAGCCAAACATCCGGCAGTGGTGATGGTGTGCAGGCTCACCAGGAACTCATTTCCCAATTGCGTGAATTGCTCGCACAAACTATCGAGAATTCGCTTACCACTCAGCCCGAACTCGCTGCTGAAATCAAACAACTGTCAAAATTAGTTCGCGAGACTGACAATAATCAAATTTATGAACTCGCTTCCAAATTGCGCCATTTTTGGCTCAAGGTTGAACTTCGGGGTGGTGACAAATCCAAAATTCAGGAAGGATTGGTGCGGTTGTTGCGC
>CAIWKC010000068.1 GCA_903913145.1 uncultured Gallionellaceae bacterium
ATCAATTTTCCGCGAACGGTGTAAGTCGCCCATCAGCCGAAGTATCTGAATATGTAGCATTGCTACTGTACCGCCAACGCTTGCATCAGGAATGGATATTTCTAGAATTAAATCCGCAGGTGCATTACCCGAAAAACACTAATTTTCTTTTGGATGCACAATTTATAATTCGTTTGGAATTCATGCTGTCGAAGTAAGCTGTTTATGTCGATATCTTCTGTGTTACGTCGTTCTGTGGCTCCAACATTGCTTACATCCGGGAAAATATAAGTTGGTTGATAAGCCGAACAATGTTGTTCGCCATTCCTAAAACCTGTATGGGTATTTCATCCGGTTCTTTGCGGATGTTGCACAATTGACTGAAACGAATAGATGAATTGAGTCATCAGTGACCGCTGCGCTAAATATATTTACTGGCAGGCGATGAGTATACCCAGCATGGGTGATTGCATATACGACTCAAGTCAATTAGCATCACTATATAGTTTCGTATTTACAACGAAAGAAGGCTTAAGCAAGGTGAATGAGTTGAACCAAAAATCAGAAAAAATCATGCAGTGAACTTTGTCTGAACGGTGCGGCACTTATATCGCAAGCCGACAAAGCATTGTATTTGGCAAAAGAAAGTGGATGAAACAGAGCATCTAACCCTCTCCCGGTGGAAGCGGGAGCTGAACCCTCACTTTATTGAAAAGAGAGCAGAACCCTCTCCCATTGGGGGAGGTCAGGGAGGGCGTGAAACTGTCACCTATTCAAAGTGAATGAGGGCAATTATGGAATTCTATGCATGAAAATTGAGACGAGACCAGACCTACCTTCGATATCGCCAAACCAGCAGCGTTGGCGGCGCTTCCGACAACACCGTTTGGGGTATGTCAGTTTGTTGATCTTTTTAATGATGTTCGTGCTCAGTCTTTTCTCAGAAGTGATTTCAAATGATCGTCCGCTGATTGCCTACTATCAGGGCGGGCTTTATGTGCCGCTGTTGCGTGATTATCCCGAAAGTACTTTTGGCGGTGATTTCCCTACGCCGGCTGATTATCTGGATCCATTTATTCGCGAACAATTTTCTCGTCCGGGTAATTGGGCGCTTTACCCGCTCAATACCTATCGCTACGATACACTCAACTATTTTGCACAATTGCCTAATCCGGCACCGCCCAGTGCTCAAAACTGGTTGGGTACCGATGATCGCGGTCGCGACGTACTTGCGCGCGCATTGTATGGTTTCCGCGTATCGGTGCTGTTCGGAATGGCACTCACAATTATTGGTGTGCTATTGGGAATTGCCGCGGGTGCAGTGCAGGGTTATTTTGGCGGGAGGATTGATCTTTATCTGCAACGCTTCAGCGAGATTTGGGGCTCCCTACCGGAGCTTTACTTGCTACTGATTTTTGCTTCCATCTTTCAGCCAAGCATCACGCTGTTGCTTATTTTGCTTTCTCTGTTTGGCTGGCTTGGGTTGGCCGATTATGTGCGCGCAGAGTTTTTGCGCAATCGCCAGCTTGATTACGTTCGCGCGGCTCGCGCACTGGGTTTGGGAAATGCACAAATCATGTGGCGGCACATTCTGCCCAATAGTCTAACGCCTGTGATCACTTTTTTGCCTTTCCGCATGAGCGTTGCCATCACTGCGCTAACCAGTCTGGATTTTCTCGGTCTTGGCGTGCCGCCTTCGACACCCAGTTTGGGAGAACTATTGGCACAGGGTAAAGACAATCTCGATGCCTGGTGGATTGGACTGGCGGCATTCATGGTGCTGTTCGTCACGTTACTTTTGCTGGTGTTTATCGGTGAAGCGTTGCGCGATGCCTTTGACACACGCAAATCCGGGAGTGGTCGATGAGTGCGCTACTGGAAGTGCGCAATCTGAGTGTGAGCTTTGGTGATCATTCGGATGCTCAGCGTGCCGTCGATGATATTTCTTTTACGCTGGCGCAGGGCGAAAAATTCGCTTTAGTCGGCGAGTCCGGCTCGGGCAAGAGTGTCACTGCACTGTCTTTGCTGCGTTTGGTACAGGCGAAATCCAGTGGCGAAGTAATCTTCGCCGGAGAGAATCTGGTGAAAGCCAGTGAGCGTCGATTGCGCGGTATACGCGGCAAAGATATCGCGATGATATTTCAGGAGCCCATGACGGCGCTCAATCCGTTAATACGCATCGGCGAGCAAATTACCGAGGTGTTGTCCTTGCATGAGGGACTGGGATTTGCACCCGCGCGCGCGCGCGCTATTGCCCTGCTCGCGCGAACCGGTATCACCGAACCTGAGCGGCGTTTTTCCAGTTACCCACATGAACTTTCAGGTGGTCAGCGCCAACGCGTGATGATCGCGATGGCACTTGCGTGTCGTCCGCAATTGCTTATTGCTGACGAACCCACAACGGCCCTGGATGTGACAATACGCGTGCAGATCATGGAGCTATTGGAAGAGCTACAGCGCGAATACGGCATGGCGATTTTACTGATTACGCATGATCTTAATTTGGTACATCGTTTTGCGGATCGGGTCGGCGTGATGCAGTCAGGGCGATTGGTCGAGGTGGCAGAAACACAGCAATTATTTGCTCAACCTCAGCATTCCTATACAAAGCGATTGCTCGATAGCCGCCCAGCCAAAATGGTTCAACCGTTGGCGCCAGAGCTTTCCAATTCAGACGATTTGCTGCGCGGTGATGATCTGCGCGTGGAGTTTTCATATCCGGCGGGCTGGTTCAAGAAAAAAGTATTTGTAGCGGTGGATGGTGTCAGTGTTGCGTTGAAGCGTGGAGAAACTCTTGGCATTGTGGGTGAATCCGGCTCCGGTAAATCTACATTAGCAATGGCCTTGCTTGCGTTGCAACCTGTCGCACAAGGGATCAGTAAATTTGCCGGGCAATCTTTGCGCGATATTTCCCCGGATCAATTGCGTTCGCTTCGTGCCAAAATGCAGGTGGTGTTTCAAGATCCATTTGCCAGCTTGTCACCACGCCTGACAATTGAACAGATCGTCGGCGAGGGACTGGCATTGCATCAGTCGAAATTGCCTGCGGCTGAGCGCAGAAAGCGCATTGCACAAACCTTACAGGAAGTGGGATTAACTGCCGATATTCTGGTGCGTTATCCGCATGAGTTTTCCGGTGGTCAAAGGCAGCGCATTGCTATTGCGCGCACGCTTATTCTTAAGCCCCAATTGCTCGTGCTGGATGAGCCGACAAGTGCATTGGACGCCTCGGTACAAAAACAAGTGTTGGAACTGCTTGCCAATTTGCAAGTGACGCATGGAATGAGTTACCTGTTGATCAGCCATGATCTCGAAGTGATTGCAGCAATGTCCCATCGCATCGCCGTGATGCAAGCGGGACGAATTGTTGAGCAAGGCAGTGCCGATGAAATTATCAATTCACCCAGACATGACTACACCCGTCAATTACTCGCCAGTGTTGCTACTGAGGGCTGAAAATTGTTTCATGTGTATCCCGTAATCCACGGTTGAATTTGGTCAAAAACCCTCTTTCATAAAATAGATTCGAGTTGATTGAATATGATTACAAAATTAAACCAACTCTTCAAAGTTAATCTGCTTAGGGTGACAACTGTAACTTCATTCAGGCAAATGAACGTGCTATTCTCTAACGAACATCTCTAATACGCAGGAAAATTTAAAATGGACAAACAACTACGCGACGCAGCACTTCAATATCATCGTCAGTCTCCCTCGGGAAAAATTTCGGTTAATGCAACCAAGCCGATGATCACTCAGCGAGATCTCTCTTTGGCTTATTCGCCCGGGGTCGCGGCAGCTTGTGAGCTTATCGTAGAAAATCCTGCCGAAGTGCGCAACATGACTGCGCGCGGCAATCTGGTGGCGGTGATCACTAACGGCACTGCAGTTCTCGGCCTTGGTGCGATTGGTCCGTTGGCTGCAAAACCGGTTATGGAAGGCAAGGGAGTGTTGTTCAAGAAATTCGCCGGGATTGATGTGTTCGACTTGGAGATCAATGAGCTCGATCCGGATAAGCTGGTGGATATTATCGCCGCGCTTGAGCCTTCTTTTGGGGGCATAAATCTGGAAGATATCAAGGCACCGGAATGTTTTTATATTGAGCGGAAACTACGCGAACGCATGCACATTCCGGTATTTCATGACGACCAGCATGGCACTTCTATCATTGTCGGCGCAGCACTTTTGAACGGACTCAAAGTAGTCGGTAAAAAAATCGAAGACATCAAACTGGTTGCAAGTGGTGCAGGAGCTGCAGCCCTGGCTTGTCTGGATATGCTGGTCGGACTCGGGGTAAAAATGGAAAACATCATCGTTACCGACATTAAAGGTGTGGTGTATGAAGGACGTACCGAAGAAATGGATGACAACAAGGCGCGTTACGCAAAGAAAACTTCTGCTCGAACCCTGGGAGAAGTTATTGCGGGCGCTGATGCTTTTCTGGGACTGTCGGCAGGGGGAGTGTTAACACCAGAGATGGTCAAATTGATGGCTGACAAGCCATTGATCTTTGCTTTGGCCAACCCAACTCCGGAAATTTTGCCTGAACTCGTTAAATCCGTACGCAACGATGCGATTATGGCAACGGGCCGTTCAGATTATCCAAACCAAGTGAACAATGCTTTGTGCTTCCCCTACATCTTCCGCGGTGCGCTGGATGTGGGTGCGTTCACCATTAATGAAGAGATGAAGCGTGCCGCTGTTTATGCGATCGCTGAACTCGCCAAAGCCGAACAATCGGATGAAGTGGCTGCTGTTTACGGCGAAGAGAGTCTGACCTTCGGTGCCGAGTACATCATACCAAAGCCCTTTGATCCACGCCTGATCACGCGCATTGCTCCCGCAGTCGCACAAGCCGCGATGGACAGTGGTGTGGCAGAACGTCCCATCCTCGATATGGAAGCTTATCGGGAACAGTTATCGCAGTTCCTCTACCAGTCGAATATGTTGATGAAGCCGGTGTTCAATATAGCCAAGAAAAATCCGAAACGACTTGTATATGCCGAAGGCGAAGATGAAAGGGTTTTACATGCAGTTCAAATCGTGGTGGATGAGGGACTTGCCCATCCTATATTGGTAGGCCGTCCCGCCGTTATCGAAAGGCGTATTGCTAAACTAGGCCTGCGTATTCGTGCGGGTGAACATTTCGAATTGGTTAACCCTGAAAGTGACAGCCGCTACCGAGAATATTGCGAAGAGTATCATCGGCTGACGGCACGCCACGGCGTGACACCGGATGTCGCCAAGCGTGAAATGCGCCGCCGGACTACTCTGATAGCTTCAATGCTGGTGCGTATGGATGCGGCAGATGCAATGTTGTGCGGCACAGTGTTTCAACCACTGATGCACCTGCAGTATATAGATGAAGTCATTGGCCTGCATCCGGGTGCCAAAGTATATGCCGCCATGAATATTCTGATGATGCCTAAACACACCTTGTTCATCTGCGATACACACGTGAATCTGGATCCAACTGCAGAACAAATCGCAGCGATGACGATACTCGCTGCGGAAGAAGTCAGGCGATTCGGCCTTACGCCCAAAGTCGCACTGTTGTCACATTCAAATTTTGGGACTCACAAAGATGCATCGGCATTAAAGATGGGTCACGCACGCGAATTGCTCGAAAAAATGGCTCCAGATCTTGAGGTGGATGGAGAGATGCATGGTGACTCCGCACTTTCAGAAACGCTTAGGTCCAATGCATTTCCGGCTTCGCGTTTGAAAGGCGAGGCAAATCTCCTCATCATGCCAAATCTTGATGCTGCAAATATCTCCTACAATTTACTCAAAATTGCCGGAGGTGAAGGAATCACCATTGGCTCTATCCTTTTAGGGGCGAACAAATCTGTGCACATACTAACGACTTCCTCAACGGTTAGACGAATCGTCAACATGAGCGCTCTGGCGGTCGCCGGCGTCAAGAAACATTAGTGCATTTGTGCAAAGAAAGGCTGCTTTCTGGCGAGCATTTTAGCCACTGAAACCAGCTTCTAAAAGTAATTGAAATTATTATTTTGTTGGACTCGTCACATTAGTCAGCAAAATGTGGCGCTAACACAGATTAAGTTCCAGTGATAAATGGAATTTAATCTTCAATAGGCTCGCTTGAAGGGCTTAATGGCTATATGCGAGGTTGATATTACTGATGGGAGTGTTTTGCTTCTGTGACTTGTTGCTTCGAACAAGTTTAGTGTTGCGATTGGTATGTGATTTAGCAAGACGGCTTCTATGACCATGCCCGCTGCCTTGAACAACAGTCAGGTGTTGTCCAACCCTAATTTTACCAACACCATTATTCAACTCTATTAATCGCGCTTGGGTGATATGGTAATGATGCGCGATGATTGAAATGCTTTCGCCTCTTCTTACTGTGTGCTTAAATGTTTTGCCAACCGTGTCATCAATAGAAACAAGATCTGTGTTGAATGCGGCGAATTCAGCTTCGGCAGGCGTGTCACTATCTACCGGCACCAGCAGTGTTTGTCCGCTGCTTATTTTGGAGCGGGGTGAAAGCCCATTAACGCTGCGCAATTTTTCAGCGGAAAGTCCGAAGCGTGGCGCTAATTGATCAAAATGATCACCTTTTTTGGTTTGGTACGGCTGCCAGGAAACCAGGCGTTGATTGTTTTTTTCCAGATTGGTTTGGAAGGTCTCAAGTTTATCCACGGGTAGCAACAGCACAGTGGCGTTTTCTTGCAGGATAACCGGACGATTGTGTCCGGGGTTTAGTGCCAGAAATTCATCCATGGAAATATCAGCCAATTCGGCAGCGAGTTTGACATCTATCGGGTGAGGTGTTGAAACGGCAGCAAAATACGGCTGATTTGGAATGCTGGCCAGTTTCAGTCCGAAGCGTTCAGGGGCGCTGATAATATGTTTGACTGCAAGTAGCTTGGGAACGTAATTTCGTGTTTCACGAGGTAGGTGCAGACTGGTGAAATCGGTTGGTTTGTGAAGTCTGCGGTTGTGCGTTTGGGCACGGCTCACTGCGCCTTCGCCCCAGTTATAGGCAGCCAGTGCCAATTGCCAATCGCCGAATTGGTCATGGAGTTGCTGCAAGTAATCCAGAGCGCCATTAGTTGCACTGATAACATCGCGGCGTCCGTCGTACCACCAATTTTGCTGCATTCCAAAATTTTTCCCGGTTGAAGGTATGAATTGCCAAATGCCCGAGGCGCGACCTACCGAATAAGCTCCGGGGTTGAATGCGCTTTCAATCACCGGTAACAATGCGATTTCCGACGGCATTCCGCGACGCTCAACTTCTTGAGTGATGTAATATAAATATCGTTGTGATCGTTCAGACATGCGCGAAACGTAATCAGGGTGACTGGCGTACCACTTTTCATGTCGGGCAATCAGTTTGCTGTTAAGTTCGGGCATGGCAAATCCATTGCGTATGCGTTGCCACAAATCAATTGATCCGTCAGTTTGATCTGTTGCTGAAAGGCGCGCGCTGGTCGAAGGAACGCCGGAAGCTCCCTCACGTACAATTGCCATGATTGACTCATTGGTCAGTATTACTTGATTTGTAGCGGGTACATTGCTTGCCGGGTTAGGAGAAATGCCGGAGGAGACTGGAACTGCGCTTGCCGGTTGAACATAGGCCAGATGGCTATTTGGATCCAGATTTTCATCCGCCAATGCCGCATTGGCTAGAGTAAGGGTAGCGAAAGTGGTAATTAATAACTGTCGGTAAAGGAACACTGGCAGCACCCATCTAAAAAATTTACGCGATGTTATCGGACAGAGCCGGCTGAGTCAATCGAATTTCATGTTTTTAAAGAGATTATTTCTGGATTTTATGGAATAAAAAAAGTAAAGTTGCGACATATATATTTTCAAGGTTGGGAAATTTTGAATTCCCGGTGCAAAACCATGAAGCGGTATTGCAGTCCGCTGTAAATATGTATCCAAATATTTTTCAAATCATTTTTAGAAATTGTGACTTGTATCAGATATCGGACCATGACAGCACGCAAAGAAAACTCCCCATACGCACTCTATAACCGCAAGGAAATTGTATTTATCCTTGATGATTTGGCAAAACATCATACGGCAATTAATCTTGATACATCAGACGGCGCGGGGCTTGTGACTTCAGTGCTGGAGGTTGGTTTTGTAGATGACTATGTTTACCTGGATATCAGCCCTGATTCAAATATAAACGAGAGAATCGTCAATAGTAAGCATGTTAACTTTACCACGCAAACCGGGGTCAAGGTTCGATGGTATGCAAGCAATTTGCAGCTGGTGTCACTTGCCGATGGAGAGGCGTTTTCTATGGCTATCCCTGCATCAATTGAACGAGTCCAGCGCAGGGAGTATTTCCGTATGAGTGCATATCTGGGTGGCAAAGCTTTAATATGTAAAATTCCCCTTGAATCAAGTATTATCGAAGCGACAGTTGCAGATATTAGTGTTGGTGGAATTGGAATATTACTTAAAGGTTTGCCGCATAAAATTTTTTCCAATGGTGAAGTCCTGAATGGATGCAGTATTGAGTTTCCATCGATAGGCCCGGTGTCCTTGCGATTGAAAGTTTGCGGAATAGGGTCTTCAGGTCAGTCGAAAAGCGGGGAGCCTATGTATCACATTGGATTCGAATTTATAGATTTGAACCGCAGTGTCGAAAGCGCCATACAGCGGCAGATGATGCAACTTGAGCGTGATCGGATCAGCTTGAATAACGCTTAACTACCGCTTGGCATGCATGGCAAGTGCGCGTAAACGGCTTTGCTCAAGATTGACTTCATCAGGTTTGTCTAACCAACCTTGTAAGTTTCTTATAATCAAATCGCCCAGTGCATTTATCCAGTCAGGGCGATCATTCAGGCACGGAATAAAGTGATAGTCGCCGCCGCCCGCCTGTTGAAAATCTTCCTTTCCTTCCATCGCGATTTCTTCCAGTGTTTCCAAACAATCTGCCACAAAACCCGGGCAAACGACATCCACACGTTTGGTGCCCAGTTTTCCTAAAGCATGCAGTGTAGCTGTAGTGTAGGGCTTGATCCACTCTGTTTTACCAAAGCGTGACTGGAAACTGACGACATACTGTTCTGAACTTAATCCCAATTCTTGAGCAATCAGCCGACCACTTTTAAGGCATTCACAATGATAAGGATCTCCTTTTTCCAGCGTGTAAACGGGCACACCATGAAAGCTCATCACTAATTTATCCGGCTGCCCATGCTTTTGCCAATAATCGCGGATATTCTGCGCAGACGATTTGATATATCCCTGATCATCATGAAAATGTTTAACTGTGCGAATGGCGGGCATATTGCGCAAGAGCAACAACTCTTTAAAAACCGCGTCAAGGGCAGTTGCAGAGGAACTGGCCGCATACTGTGGATACAGCGGCAAAAGCAGGATGCGCTGGCAATTTTGAGCTTTGAGTTTATTGAGCACGCTGGCGACTGAAGGATTACCGTAGCGCATAGCGTACTCCACTACGATGGTCGAATTAAACGTACTTGCTTGCAAGTGCTGGCGCAGCAAATGTGTTTGACGCTCAGTATGAACTTTGAGCGGAGAACCTGTCTTCATCCAGACGCTGGCGTATTTTTTAGCTGATTTTTTCGGGCGGGTATTCAGGATAATTCCGTTGAGAATGAGCCACCAGACTAGTCTGGGAATTTCAACGACACGCGGATCACCCAGAAACTCTTTAAGATAAGGTCGCACGGCTTGAGCCGTTGGCGCTTCGGGTGTGCCGAGGTTGATGAGAAGTACCGCGGTTTTTTCCGCTGTACCGTGAGTATAGACTGGTTCGATTTGGTAGGTCATTTTTGAGTGATTATTAAAGTGTCATTCTTGTTAATGTTGCGACAGCGCGTTGCTTAAAAGCTTGGCAGTAATATCTACGATGGGCACTATTCGTTCATAATTCATCCGCTTTGGGCCAACCACAGCAAGCGTGCCGATGATTTGTTGGTTGGCGGCATAAGGTGCGCTGACTACGCTGCATTCATCCAGCCCGATCAATCCTGATTCATTGCCGACGAAAATATGTACACCGGGCGCATTGCGGCTTGCATTCAGCAATTGCAACAACTCGGTTTTTTGTTCGAAGACGTTAAACACTCCGCGCAGTCGATTCATGTTGGCGGCAAGGTCATTACTGTTTATCAGGTTACGTTCCCCGCTGATGACATAGTCTTCCTGCTTGCGGGATATTACTTCGTCACTGGCCGCCATAGCCGCGCTCATGAGTGCAGTGAGTTCATTCTGTAATTGACGCAATTCATTTTGCACGCGCTGATGAATGTCTGCAAACGAGCAACCGGCATAGTGCTGGCTTAAAAAATTGCCCGCCTCGGTCAACTGTGATTGCGTATAGTCTTTGTGTGTTACCAGGACACGATTTTCAACTTCACCATCCGGCATGACAATGATGAGTAAAACTCTGGCTTCGGATAGCCGCAAAAATTCTATCTGGCGCACGGTGATGGCCGGGCGCTTGGGGGTGGCGACTACGCCGGCAAAATGCGTCAGTTCCGACAGCAGGTTGGAAGCTTGTGTGATTAACCGTGTAGTGTTGTCCGGTTTGAGTTGGCTTTCGAGTTGCTGTACATGAGCACTGTCCAGAGGTTGCACAACCATGAGGGTGTCGATGAACAATCGGTAACCCAATGCAGTTGGAATCCTTCCTGCTGAAGTATGCGGGCTGATGACCAGTCCCATCTCTTCAAGGTCGGACATGACATTGCGGATGGTCGCAGAACTGACATCCAGTCCGGAGTGTTGTTGCAGCGCACGCGAGCCGACTGGAAGGCCGTCGCTGATATAGCGTTCAACGAGTGTTTTTAACAGGATTTGCGCGCGGTCATTGAGCATGGCAAGTATTTTAGCACTCTTGGACAACTCGGCAGGGAAGTTGGTTTGGATAGCATTGATTGCGAAAGTGATCGCACATTAAAAGCTAGTTTAATCATAATAATAAATTATTTAGCGGGCTAATTGGGTGTGAGTTATAGTGTCGGTTTTGTCATTGTTCGGTAGCTATGGTTTAATCGTACCCATGAAATTATCCTTCAAAACTGTCGCTTTGATCGGCAAATACAAGACGCCCGCTATCGCTGAGCCGTTATTACGACTGGCGGAGTTTGTTGCGAGCAAAGGAGTCGTCGTTGCAGTGGATAGCCTGACGGCTGAGCATCTCGGGAATCATCCTTATCGTGTGTTATCGCTCGCCGAAATGAAAGGCGTCGTTGATTTGGCAATCGTCATGGGCGGAGACGGTACGATGCTGAATATTGCCCGCACGTTGGCTCCATTTGAAATTCCGTTGGTCGGGGTCAATCAGGGAAGACTGGGTTTTCTGACCGATCTTTCTCTGGAATCAATGAAGCGCAGCATTTCAGCGATGTTGCAGGGGGAGTATGTAACCGAGAAGCGCATGTTACTGGATGTGCGGGTGCTGCGTAAGAATATCGAGGTTTGCGCGGCTTCGGCATTTAATGAAATGGCGATTCATCGCAGCAATATTGGCAGCATGATCGAGTGCGAAGTTCGCATTAACGG
>CAIWKC010000069.1 GCA_903913145.1 uncultured Gallionellaceae bacterium
ACTAATTTCACTAGAAAGTATTCAGTACCATGGCCCAATTACCAAACATCGTCATCCTTGGTGACTACGAACGCGCCCTGCGTCGTTTCTCCAAATGGGAAAAGCTCGAGCAACAAGCCGTTATATTCACAGATAAGAAGGTAAACGAGAGGGAGGTGGCGTAAAGTCTTACGCCACCTTGTGTGAAGTCGTTTCGAAGATGCTTGGTCCTTAGTTGCTACTCATTTCCAACATCAACTGATTCACCTTTTTGACGAAACTTGCCGGATCATCCAGTTGACCACCTTCGGCCAGGAGAGCTTGGTCGAACAGCACAGAAGCCCAGTCATCGAAGCGCTTTTCTTCAATCTTCAAACGCAATACCACCGGATGTTTAGGGTTGATTTCCAAAATAGGTTTTGACGTTGGACCTTTTTGTCCGGCAGATTTCAATAAACGTGCCAAATTTGCACTCATGTCGTGTTCGTCGGCGACCAGACAAGCCGGTGAATCAGTCAGGCGATGCGTTACGCGGACTTCCTTTACCTTCTCGCCAAGACTTTTGCTGATTTTCTCAGTCAGGTCTTTTAGTTCGTTAGCGACATTTTCCTGTTCCTTTTTCTCAGCTTCATCTTCCAATTGACCGAGATCAAGTCCACCCTTGGCTACAGACACCAATGACTTGCCCTGGAATTCGGACAGATTGCTGACGACCCATTCATCCACGCGATCAGTCAGCAGTAAAACCTCAATGCCTTTCTTGCGGAACACTTCCAAATGCGGACTATTTTTTGCAGCATTAAAACTGTCGGCAGTAATGTAATATATTTTGTCCTGGCCTTCTTTCATGCGTCCAATGTAGTCGGCCAGTGAAACTGTTTCCTCGGTTGTGTCGGCATGAGTTGATGCCAAGCGTAACAGCCCTGCAATCTTGTCCTTGTTGGCGAAGTCTTCGCCTATGCCTTCCTTCAGAACACGACCAAATTCGCCCCAGAATTTATTGTATTTTTCCTGATCGTTTTTGGCCAAGTCTTCCAGCAGTCCAAGCACTTTTTTTGTGCAGCCGGAACGGATTGCCTCAATATCTTTCGATTCCTGCAATATTTCTCGAGATACATTCAGCGGCAAATCGCTTGAATCGACCACGCCGCGGACAAAGCGCATATAGCGCGGCATCAACTGCTCTGCGTCGTCCATGATAAACACACGGCGCACATACAGCTTTACGCCATGAATCGTATCGCGTTCAAACAAATCAAAGGGTGCGCGCGAAGGAATGTAAAGCAACTGGGTATATTCCTGTTTACCTTCGACACGCGCATGAGTCCACGCCAGCGGCTCTTGATAATCATGGCCAACGTGCTTGTAGAACTCTTTGTATTCATCTTCAGTGATTTCGTTTTTGGGACGCGCCCACAGAGCGAAAGCCTGGTTAATGGTTTCGTCTTCTTCCAACACTTGCTGCTCTCCGTCTTTCCATTCCTCTTTCTTCATTAGAATGGGTTGAACAATGTGATCGGAATATTTACGGATAATGGAACGAATCTTTTGACCGCTGAGCAGATCATCTTGCCCTTCGCGCAGATGCAGCACGATTTCTGTACCACGTGTCGCTTTTTCGATCATCTCGATTGCGAACTCGCCGCCACCATCAGATTCCCAACGCACGCCTTGATCCGTCTTTTCTCCTGCACGGCGTGTTGTTACTGTTACTTTTTCTGCGACGATAAAGGCTGAATAAAAGCCCACGCCGAATTGACCGATCAAATTGGCATCTTTTTGCTGATCACCGGAAAGTCGAGAGAAAAATTCGCGCGTGCCAGATTTGGCGATGGTGCCGAGATTGTTAATCACTTCGTCACGGCTCATGCCGATGCCATTATCGACAATCGTCAGTGAGCGTGCAGTTTTATCGTAGCTGATACAAATATTTAACTCGGAATCGTTTTCAAACAGGCTGGCGTTATGCAACGCCTCAAAGCGCAGCTTGTCGCTGGCATCTGCCGCGTTGGAAATCAATTCACGTAAAAAGATTTCGCGATTAGAGTAAAGAGAATGGATCATCAGTTGCAAAAGTTGCTTCACTTCGGCCTGGAAACCCATGGTTTCGCGATTGTTTGTAGCTGTGTTACTCATAGTTTTCTCCGTAGTTACATGACAAGACT
>CAIWKC010000070.1 GCA_903913145.1 uncultured Gallionellaceae bacterium
CAGATTAATGATGGAAGAATTTAACCGTGCAGGTCCGATGAT
This sequence comes from uncultured Gallionellaceae bacterium, assembly GCA_903913145.1. Taxonomy (GTDB): domain Bacteria; phylum Pseudomonadota; class Gammaproteobacteria; order Burkholderiales; family Gallionellaceae; genus PALSA-1006. Next base: position 43 of record CAIWKC010000070.1, read on the forward strand.
GCGTTTGCTGCTGCGTTACACACAAGCATTGATGACGCAAATGTCGCAGACAGCAGTTTGCAATCGCCATCATTCAGTGGAACAGCAACTCTGCCGCTGGCTTTTGTTAACCTTGGACCGATTGCCTTCCAATGAATTGACCATGACCCAGGAATTGATTGCAGGAATGCTTGGTGTGCGCCGCGAAAGTATTACCGAAACCGCGGTGATGTTGCAGCGCGAGGGATTAATCAGCTACCGCCGCGGTCACATTACTGTTATTAATCGGGTCGGGTTAGAGCAGCGTGCTTGTGAGTGTTATGACGTCGTCAAAAAAGAGTTCAATCGCTTGCTCAGCAGTGCCGAAGCCACCCAAAATCAACCAACGATTCGCAGAACAGATTCGTATCTTTAACTTAAAGAATATAAATAATTTCTACCTGTCAAACAGAGTATAAGTTGCCATCAGTGAACAAATTTTGGAAAACAAAATTGACTTGTTGCCGGAATATTTCAAGATTTGCATAAAGGTAATTCATGTCCAAAGATACAAACGATCTTGCCAACTTTAGCGCTACCTCGGGTACGGTGGAAAGCGTCGCCGAAGTTCGGCGTTTGAAAGCTCAGCTTAAAGCGGGAGCACTGCAAAAAGCAATCTTGAATAGCGCCAATTTTTCGAGTATCGCGACTGATGAGAAAGGCGTGATTCAAATTTTTAACGTCGGTGCGGAACGAATGTTGGGTTACAAGGCTGCCGATGTACTGAATAAATTCACGCCTGCCGACATTTCCGATCCACTGGAACTGGTTGCCCGCGCGCAAGCGCTTAGCATTGAACTGGGCACTAAAGTACAACCCGGTTTTGAGGCGCTGGTGTTCAAAGCTTCACGCAGAATTGAAGATATTTATGAACTTACCTATATCCGCAAAAACGGGAGCCGTTTTCCTGCGGTGGTTTCGGTTACGGCATTGCGCGATTCCGATAAAACCATCATTGGCTATTTGTTGATCGGCACAGATAACACTGCGCGCAAGCAAATTGAAGAAGATAAAAAACATCTGCTGGAAATACAGGAGCAGACCAATAAGCAACTTCAATTGGCAAACATCACCCTGCAGGAATCTGAAGAAAAGCTGTCAGTAACGCTTAATTCTATCGGGGATGCAGTAGTCACAACGGATGCCGAAGGGCGCGTAACACTGCTTAATCCGCTTGCAGAAAAACTTACCGGCTGGATGCGGAGTGAAGCAGCAAATCACCCTGTGAACGAGATTTTCAACATCATCAATCAGGAAACCCGTTTACCTTCAACCATACCGGTAACGGCGACACTGGTACATGGGACGATACAAGGTCTGGCTAATCACACCATACTGATTGCGCGCGATGGGAGCGAATGTATTATTGCCGACAGTTGCGCGCCGATTCGTGACCGCGAAGGTCAAGTTGTCGGTGCCGTGCTGGTGTTTCGCGATGTCACCAAAGATTACGGTATACAGCAAGCACTGCGCGACCAGCAGTTTTACACACGTTCACTCATTGAATCGAACATTGACGCGATGATGACAATCGATGCTTCAGGCATCGTCACTGATGTTAACAAGCAGACAGAAATTCTAACAGGCTATACACGTGAAGAATTGATTAATGCGCCATTCAGAAATTATTTCACTGAACCTGAAATGGCCGAAGCCGCCATTAGGCAAACGTTGAGTGATAATAAGATTACCGACTATGAACTCACCGTTCGAGCCAGAAATGGAAAGGAAACGGTTGTGTCTTATAACGCGACCACTTTTTACGACCGCTTGGGCAACTTGCAGGGCGTGTTTGCCGCAGCGCGCGATGTTACCGAACGCAAGCGCCTGGACAATATGCTGCATCTCAAAAACACTGAACTGGAAAAAGCCAAATCAGTAGCTGAACAAGCCAATCTCGCAAAATCGGTTTTTCTGTCAAGCATGAGCCATGAGTTGCGCACTCCCCTGAATGCAATTCTCGGATTTGCGCAATTGCTTGAAACGGGGTTGCCAAAACCAACGGATATTCAAGTTGTCAGGTTGCATCAGATTATTAAGGCTGGGTGGTATCTACTCGACCTGATAAACGAAATACTTGATCTCACCGTGATCGAGTCAGGCAAGCTTTCACTTTCGAGAGAGCCGGTGTCGATGGCAGAAGTCATGCGCGAATGTCAGGCCATGACGGAATCGCAGGCGCACAAACGCGGTGTCCGTATGAATTTTGTCCCGTTCGATACGAGTTGGTTTGCAAATGCCGATCGTACCCGTGTCAAACAAGTAATAATTAACTTGCTTTCGAATGCGATCAAATATAACCGCGAAAATGGAACAGTGGATGTGGAATGCACCTGCACACCGGAACGTTTGCACATCAGAATTAAAGACAGCGGGGTGGGTTTGCCTCCTGAAAAGTTATTGCAATTGTTTCAGCCGTTCAACCGGCTCGGGCAAGAATATGGAAGCGAAGAGGGAACGGGAATTGGACTTGTGGTAACCAAGCAATTAGTCGAGCTCATGGGTGGGAAAATAAGTGTGGTCAGTAGCATTGGAGTAGGCAGTGAATTTTGCATAGAACTGATTCGCGACATGACGCCGCAACTGGCTGCAGGAAATACGCTCCCGACAGAACGTATACAACAAAATGTGGCAGCGCTAAGTACCCTGCTTTATGTTGAAGACAATCCGGCAAACCTGATGTTGGTTGAGCAAATAATTGAAGGACACCCGTTGATGCGCATGCTGAGCGCGCACGATGGCAGCACAGGCATCAGGCTAGCACTGGAACAACTCCCCAATGTTATTTTGATGGACATTAATCTGCCCGGCATCAGCGGCTTGGAAGCCATGAAGATATTGCGCAAAAATGAGACAACGGCGCATATTCCCATTGTTGCTCTTAGTGCAAATGCAATGCTACGCGATATTGAGAAGGGTCTTGAAGCAGGCTTCTTCCGTTATCTAACCAAACCAATCAAGATTAATGAGTTTATGAACGCGCTGGAAGATGCACTGATTTTTTCTGAGCTCGCTTTAACTGACAAAAAGGAAGCAGGTAAAAAAAATGATTAACTTGCAAGAAATTTTAAACGCCAGCATTCTTGTAGTTGATGACCAACAAGCCAATGTTCTTCTCTTGGAGCAACTTCTAAGGGAGTCTGGTTATAAGAACATCGCTACAACCATGGATCCTGCTGCGGTGTGCGATTTGCATCGAAAAAACCAATATGACTTAATCCTGCTGGATCTGCAAATGCCAGTGATGGATGGCTTTCAAGTGATGGAAGGATTGAAGGAAATAGAAACGGATCGTTATTTGCCTGTGCTCGTGATTACTGCCCAACCTGACCACAAGTTGCGCGCACTTGCTGCCGGCGCAAAAGACTTTGTCAGTAAACCGTTTGATTTGGTTGAGGTGAAAACGAGAATCCATAATATGCTTGAGGTGCGGTTACTATACAAAAAGCTAGAAAACTACAACAAACTGCTGGAGCATACCGTAGAGGAAAGGACAGCCGAATTGAGGGCCAGCGAAGCTCGTTTTCGCCGTTTGACTGAATTGTCATCCGACTGGTATTGGGAACAGAACGAAAATGGACATTTCACTAAAATATTTGGTCCGGTGTTTGAAATGCTTGGCATTCGAGCTGACGAAATTCAGGGCAGTGTATGGGATAGCAATGGAGCAACTTGGAACGAGCCCGAACGGGAAATTTTGATTGGACATTTGGCCGCCAGACGACCTTTCCTTGACTTTGTTTACACACGTACCAGCCCGGAAGGACTTTTGCAATATTTAATGGTGAGCGGGGAACCGATGTTCGATTCTTCCGGCCGTTTTACCGGATACCGGGGAACAGGCAAAGATGTAACTGAAACGGTCAGAGATAACATAGAAAAACTTGGGCATAAATAATTTCAGCGAGCGCATTTTTGTTTCAGCCACAAATTAATTTTCTGCTGCGGCAAACGTTCCAACTTCTTTCTCGCTTTGAGTTTGGTACCAATATCTTGCATGACTCTTGCGATACCGTTCTAATGAAATGGATGCTTCATTCATTTGAACAATAATCGCGCCGTCCTCATCAGAGCGAAATAGTTCGCTACCGATATCACGATACCGCGCTACGACATCCGGTCTGGGATGATGAAATTTGTTGCGATAACCGACAGTAAATATTGCAAAGCGCGGATGTACTTTTTGTACAAATGCCGGTGTGGAAGATGTTTTGCTACCGTGATGCGGTACAACCAATAACATCACGGGAAGTTTTTCAGGATGCAATTTCAGCAAACGTTTTTCGCTATCTTTTTCGATATCCGCGGCGATTAACATGGTTTGCAATCCGCTACTCACACGCAGCACACAGCCTCGATTATTGTTGCTAATGTCCTCGAGCCGATAACTCGCCCGCGAGGGATGCAGTATCTCAAAATGTACACCATCCCAATCCCAAGTCTGCCCGTCTACACAACGTCTGCTATCATGCACAGGCTGCAGAATTTCATTATCAGACTCTAACGAAGAGTCGACCCAACTTATCGGCATTGCTTGTAACACAGACGCTGCTCCACCGGTGTGGTCAAGATCGTTGTGACTGAGTATTATGCCGTCCAATTTTGCGATGCCGAGGCCTCTCAGCGCCGGCACGATGATGCGATTGCCGCTGTTAGCTTCGCCGTTAAAGTCAGGCCCGGTATCGAAAAGTAAAGCATGATTCTGTGTCTGAAGTGCAATTGCCAAGCCTTGCCCCACATCGAAAACCAGCATCCTTAGTGCACCGTAGTTTGGCGTTTCAGGGGTGATGAAAAACATGGGCAATAGCATCAATACTCCAAGCCACCTTGCTGGAAATCCGGACGGAAGCAGCATCCACATTATGCCGAACATGCCGATGACGATACACCAAGCCGGTGGCGCGTGCTGGGTCCACACTGCGTCCGGTAGACTATTCAGCCACTCAAGCGCAAACATGCACCAGCTCATGCTGAGGTGTGCCAGTTGTAACAGCCAATCAAATGGCAACAGCGCTCCTAACAGGGTCAGTGGGACAACGACGAAACTGACCAATGGAATGGCGAAAGCATTCGCCAGCGGAGACACCAGTGATATTTGTTGAAAAAGAGCCAGCAATAAGGGAATCAGACCGATACTCATTGCCCATTGCACGCGGGCGTACTCGATCAGCCAGCCGCCCGCACTCAAACGGTTTGCGGTGATGAAGAAAATCAAGGCAACTGCACCGTAAGATAACCAGAATCCGGGCGATATGACAGACCAAGGGTCAAATACTGTAACGACTAGCAGAGCGATAGCGAGCAATTGGGAGGGAGCGATGTTGCGCGATGACCACAGCGAGATCGCAACAGTGGCCAACATATAAACGGTGCGCTGCGCGGGCACACCGTATCCGGCCAGCAAGGCATAACCCAAGGCCACCAAAAACCCGACTAGTGCGGCAACTTTGCGGGCGGGTATAAATAGCGTGAGGCGGGCACTCCGCCGCCATAACCAATAGCATAATGCGTAAGCCAATCCGGCGAGCATGGTGATATGTAAACCTGAAATAGACATCAGGTGATTTACCCCGGTGCGGGTAAATACTTGCCATTGCGCGGGGGTGATGCTGTCTTGGTCGCCAATGGCGAGGGCACCGAGGACACCGACATAAGGTGCTTTGCCCAATACTTGTTGAAAGTGTGTTCGTACCGCTTCGCGAAGGCGTTCGATGGTATAGCCGGGTGAAAAGACGTGTTCTGCAATGCGATGATTGTCACCCTTGCTGTTTACATAACCCATTGCCCGCAAGTTGAGCTCCAGTGCCCACGCTTCGAAGTCGAAGTTGAACGGGTTGCTGGTGCCGTGAGGTTGCTTAAGTCGCACAATTAATTGCCAACGTTCCCCTGCATGCAAAACCAGCGGTTCATATTTTTTATCAATGTAGGTCGACAACATGATGTGTTGGGGGACATGAACTTCAAGGGTATTGACCTGTTCCACATCGAGGATGAAACTTAAACCGCGTTGGTGCTGTCGCGGCATTTCTGCCACAACCCCAATCAGACTGATGTCGCGTCCTTGCCAGGAACTCGA
>CAIWKC010000071.1 GCA_903913145.1 uncultured Gallionellaceae bacterium
AACTTTCCTCTTGCCGGGGGACGGCTGGGACGGATATTAGCTGGGTGGTATAGCAGCGTTTCTGCCCCCATGTTGGCACGTCCACCACTATGTGGACGGGGCAAAATTAGAAACAATGCAAGTAATACTAATGAGGTAACGCTCAAATCACCCGATATACCGCGCACAAATTCAGCTGCGGATAAACTACCAAACGGTATGACCGCTAAAATGAGTAGCCCACCGACCATCCCTATTTTCAATTGCAGCTGCAAGCGCGCCAAAAATCTTAAGCGCAACGCGAGTGTCACCATCCCGAGGGCGACTCCTGCCAATCCTGTGATGTCAGTGAAGTGCATCATGTGCGGACTTTTCCAGGCGTTGATCCAACCACGCCTGATTGAACCAGAAATGTTTAATAAATGTTCTGTTCCAGGTGTAAACGAGATGAAAGTCGCCGCGTTGTGTCTGTATCAGATAGGGGTAGGAAAACTCATAGCTGCATTTTCCATTGGCGCAAACGGTACGTCTGGTCGACTCAACATAATCCGCCAAGTGTTCTGAGGATACAGCATCGCTTTGCTGCACCAGCGTCTGCGCTTTGCCAATAAAACGTGCCTCGTCTGTCTGTGAGCTTTCAGCGAGTTGATCTTCCAGACGCTGAACTTCGCGCCATGTGTTGCCGCCATCGGATGAGATCATCAGCGACAAAGCGGCGCGGCCTTGCTCCAAATCATTTAACACGACAAGCATACGCCCATCCGGCAAGGTTACTCCGGTAAGTGCCGAGTCCGGATTGCGTAAAGTGGATTTTTCCGGAGCAGACCAATGTAGCCCGGCATCTTGCGTGATAACGGTGACGACTCGGCGTGGCTCTGTTGAGCCGGAGTAGCGCATCAACACTTTGGCCGTTTGCGCATTTTGAATTAGCACCACGGGTTGAAGTGTCCCCATAGCACCTGCTGCCAAACGCTGCTGATCCAAGACCGCGCCGTTTTTATCAATTCGCAATATCTCACCGAATTTGCTGAGGAACTCGTGATACACCGGCAATCCCATGGTGCCATCACTATACAAAAAAGGTGTACCTTTAACCAAGGTACTAATGTTAATAAAGGGCGAGGTCACCAAACGGCGAGGTTCACTCCACGTCGCGCCTTCATCGCTAGAGGTCATGGAAGTAATTGAACTCCCAGCCCATCCTCCTAACGAAACGGTGACGTAATACATTTGTAAGGTGCCATCCGCTGCTCGCCCAACAACGGGGTTCCCGAGCTTTGCGACATAGCGATGCAATGCGCTTTGAGTTCGCTCACGTGTCATCAAGATTTCTTCTGTACCCCATTGCGCGTTGGATGAGTCAAACACTGCACTGTGAATTGCTACATCTTTTGCGCCCTCACGACTACCCGAAAACCAGAACGCACGAATGCGTCCGTCTTTCAATTCAATAGTCGATGAAGCATGTACCTGAGTGAATAATTTAGATGAGGCGAAGTGACTTTCAAAACGGGGAATTGAAGAAGATAAAGTAGATGACACAGATTTTTGAAAACTTGACGGTGCAGGAAAATGAGCTGCTTTATAAAATGCATCCCCGAAGGAGAACAAAATGATCAGCAATATCAGACTACGTTGCAATGTAAGTTTGCTCGACATCGTCAGCGGCATCCTTCCACCAAAGGTAGCGCTGTCACAGCCATGGGTGCCTCTACCAATAACTCTTTAACAAATAGGAGTTGAAACGCCTCACCCATAAATATGCGCCTGATTTCTTCAGTGCTATGCCTACTGCGCATATCCAGTCTCTGACCAATAACCTTGCAGTCGTCGCATTTTTCTTTCAGTGGCATTTGCACAGCGAACAAATTATAGCGGGTTGATAATTCACTGACAGTCAAAGCATGGTCGGATAAATAGCCATGCACCTTTGCGCCCGGCAAAAGAAAGCGATAACCCTCATCAACTGCCCTGAAATTACACGGTGTCCACACGTCTTTGCCAACAGAATAGCGTTGCGCTTCCAAGCTAAAATTTCCTGCCTCGCCATCGAGCGGCCGCAAAAATGCAGCAAGCGTCAACATGACCAACAGCACGACAACATTGACCAATGCTCTAGTGTACCGTGCCCAAAATATCGCAACCAATGTGAGCGCTACTGCAAAGAATATCAGTAACCAATAACCCTGCAAATATAAGCCACCATCCGGAGTCTCATGCTGTAAACGCCAAGACAAAAGGGTCAGCAGTGCAAGCACCAAACCCGAAAATAGTAAGCTCGCCACAAAAAAACCACGGCTGATACGTTGCCAATTCAACGCACACAGCACTGCCAGTCCCGGCATCCCTTCAAGTAAATAGCGCGCAGTGCGCTGGCTAGGCAAAGTAAATATCACAAGCAACACGATCAGCCATATACACAGCATTTTTTCTGCGTGACTAAGCATCCTGCGGCGGCGGTATGCGATCCAGAAAACTGCAAGCACCGGAAAAGCCAGCAACCCCGCATTCATCGGATATCCAACCAGCAACGCCCACACACTGCTTCCGCCCCACAGCAAATTGGCGAAATAGCCACCGCTATTTGGATCGAATTTTGCCGCATTCTCGCCAATCACAAACTCGCGCCAAACTGCTTGAGGATCTGGATCAAATACGAACCACAGTCCGAACATCGCCAGCGACATCACTCCTATTACAACGATCTTTAACGCATCTTTGTGCAGAAATGCTTTCCAGCGATAATCGCGCTGATGTAAATACCACCACGCAAGCGCAAGCCCTATCGGAACCACTAATGCAAACGATTTGTACAAAAGTCCGATGCCGACTTCGACACCCAATAGTAGCGGAAAACTTATTCGCGAATCAAAGGAAAAAGATCGCCAATACAACAATGAAAAAAATGGCAGGAAAAACCAAAAAACTTCGGCGGGATTAATTAAAAACGGGCGACCATATCGATAGGTACTAAAAAAGGCGAGGAAGGTCAGTGCGGCGATAAATCCGGTTTCTGCTGGTGTCGAGTTGCCTTCCACCGTTTGCTCCTGCGCTAACTTACTCGCCAGAAAAAAAACCAGCAGTGCGGTTAACAATGTGTAGATCACACTCGGGTAGCGCAGATTCCATAGCGACCACGATTGCCCCCAATGCGTTGAAATAATACCCTGCCAAAATAACAACGGCGGCTTGGTGTTTCGCATTTCGTGAAATTGCGATTGTAACGGTAGCAAATGGCCACTATCAGCAGTAATGCGGGTGATATGCGCGTAAACAAATTCATCCCCATTCTTGGGGATATGCTGACTATCCAAGCCGTAGAAATACGTAAATACTGCCAATGCAAAAGCGAGCACATGTCCAACGAAAGGTGAAGGAATTACTTTACGGAGCATCGTCGGAAGATTTGCTATGCGTCTTCGAAGCGGACAATAGCTTCACCCGTCCGAAGGTCCAAATATCGTTCAAAATGAAATTTAGGACACTTGTGAATATGATCGCTATGAAATTAGCGATAAGGTAATAAACATGCGGCGCCATCAAGTTGGTAAATATCACCTGCAGCGCAATGCTAAGTCCGCAGGAAAGTGTGTATTGTCCGAATTGAACCAGCCATGGACGATCATAGAGTTGCTTGCGATCGGCCCATGTCCACAGCCGATTCCAGAAAAAATTATTGAGCGTGGCAAAGAAGATTGCCAATCCCAGCGACATGTTAAGCCCCCACCAATTTACTTCCCCCGGAACATGCGAAACATGAAACAGGTATTCCTGGGCAACATACAACACGCCCTGATTAATCACGATACCGGAAACGCCAACCGTGCCGAATTTTAAAAAACGCAGCGAAAATATCCGGCGCACCAACGAAGTAAATTTTATCCGCAGACTGAAACCTGAACTCATGCGTTTCGCCCCGTGTTTAACAATTCGCGTGCTTTGCCTAAAACTTGTTCCGGTGTGATCTGCTTCAAACATTGGTTATCGCCATCACACGGAGAATTACGATGATTGTAAGCTGTAAGGCAAGGAGAACATGAAAGTGACGTGTACAGACAATGAATATTGGGAGCCAAAGGGCTATATAGCTCGGGCGTTTCCGGCCCGAAAAACACCAGTGTCGGCAATCGCGTCAGTGCGGAAAATTGCCCGGGACCGCCATCATTGGTAATAAGCAAGCTAGCATGATTGAAGATCGCCAAAAGGTGCCGTACAGATTTAGTGTAGCCGGTAAGGTCAATACAATGGGGATGTGCGCAATGCGCCACAATCTGTTGTGCCAGCGGTTTGGCTTCCGGCAGCCCGATCAGCGCAACTGCATAACCGTCTTGCAACAAACTCGCACACAAATTTTTATAGTATTCCGGAGGCCATGCGCGTATCGGCAAAATGCCGCCATCGGGATAGACCAAGACTAATTTTTTTCCCACCAACACTTGGAAATCTTCGTGCAACTTTTCACCAACCTGCTGCAACTCCCCCTCTGCGAATTCCAGCAACGGTGGCGCGGACAGTTCAGCAGCAGCGGCTTTTGCCACTGGTGTACCGCTGGGCTTGATTGCCGCGACCATGGTTAAAAATTGTTGCGACAAATGTCTATAAGGGTTGTACATCACCGGGCGATTAATGAATTCACCGCGATACAAACCTTCCTGCGTATGCGGGTGAAACCCCACACGAAGCGGCGCACCGGACAGGTAGGCAAATATACTACTCACACGCGAAAATAATTCACAATCGATCACCACATCAAATTTAAGTGCGCGCATCAAGCTAATAGCACTCAGCATGTCAGATACCATCCCACCAAGCGATTTGTCGCTGATCGTGATGACATTTTCCTTTGGCATCACGCCCAGCAAATCGAGCACTTCGCGATTCTTGGCAAACATCAGGATATGCAGCGTTGCATCGGGATATTGCTGCTTGAGCTTGGCAAACATAGGTTGTGCCAACACCAAGCTGCCCATTTCAGAAAGTAGAATGATTAGAATCCGCTTGGGTGGTACTGAAGCAATTGGAGAGCCTAACAGAAACTTGCGGCAGCGATCGTAGCCTGAAAGAAGCGCACAAATCGGCACACCCGCAATTCGATCTACCGCACGCTGGAAATTAATATTCAAAGAAACGTCCTATCACATAGGTAAGCGGGCTCGCTGCCCATTTTATATGCCCTTAAAACAGGGCGTTCAGAGCCATGGCATTATCGGTTAAAGTGCTCGATTGAACAAGCACAGAGGCGCAAAATACTGGTATCAGCCTCGGGGATGATGTTTTGAATGTAAAGCTTTTAAACGTTCCCGCGCTACGTGTGTGTAAATCTGCGTCGTAGAAATATCAGAATGCCCCAGCAGCATTTGTACAACTCGCAAGTCTGCGCCGTGATTAAGCAAGTGGGTTGCGAAAGCATGGCGTAGCGTATGCGGTGAAATAGGCTTGGGTATACCTCCATGTTTCGCATGTTTCTTGATCAAATACCAGAACATCTGCCGCGTCATGGCTTCGCCGCGCTGGGTGACAAACATTGCATCGCTCAATCTGCCCGACAAGAGTGCTGGGCGCATCTCCTGTAAATAGCGAAGTAGCCAATCGAGCGCTTCTTCACCCAGTGGCACCAAGCGCTCTTTGCTGCCTTTACCAATTACGCGCACTACCCCCATATCGAGGCTGACTTGCGCCACACTCAGTCCGACTAATTCGGACACGCGCAGGCCGGTGGCATATAACACTTCAAACATTGTGCGATCACGCATGCCCAGCGGGGTATTTACATCCGGCGCGTTCAACAGCAACTCGACATCTTCTTCGGTAAGGCTCTTGGGCAAACTTCGCGGCAATTTGGGGGTGGCAATCTGCAGAGTTGGATCGGTGACAATTTTATTTTGCCTCAACTGGTAGCGAAACAAGCGTTTAAGACTTGAAATAGCGCGACTGGTACTGGTCGCCTTGGCTTTTTGTTGCGTATATAGATGTGCCAGAAAACCTTGAATATCGGCGTGAGTAGTTTCCAGTATTGAAGCACCGCGCTGAGCCTGTAACCATTCGGCAAACTTGCTCAGATCACGCCGGTAGCTTTCCAGCGTGTTGCGCGAAAGACCATCTTCCAACCACAGCGCATCACAAAATTCATCGAGCAAATCAGTGTTGTTCATGCCTCAGCAGCCAGCGTTTAATGTCCAGTATTGAGTTTTCCGTGCTATGCATAAAGCCGCCAAATCCGGTCTTGCTCACCACTCGATGACATGGAACAACAATGGGGATCGGGTTATTGCCGCAAGCTTGTCCTATCGCTCGCGGACTGGAATGAATCAACTTGGAAAGTTCGCCATAAGTTTGCACACTGCCACATGGAATATCACGCATAGCCTGCCACACTTTGACTTGATGCTCCGTACCCGGCAATTTGAGCGGCAAATCGAATTGAAAATCGGCAGTTTCAAAATACGCTTGCAACTGTTCACAGACCTTTCTCTCAAAGTCATCTCGTGGCTTCTTCACAGTACTTTTCGATAATAGAAAAGTAATTCCTGAGAGCATCTCATTTTCACAATGGATTCCCAGCACTCCAAATGGGACACGCAGTTTTACCTGATATTGAAAATTGGGTTTCATTTAAATGGTTACTCCTGAATATTGGGAGGTCTTCTTGTCAACATCAATCCGCAATTTTCACCCTGCATGTTATTAACTCAGCATTCACCGTTTACTAAAACAATACGGACATATAAGGTTTTTATTGATTCACATCTCTTTTATGATTGGTTACGGATCCTCGATGATTATGGTAATAGTCTGCATATTTCATATCCTCTTTCAGGATATGATCAATCAGAATTTTTTTAATCTTGATGCCGGCATCTACCCATCCGGAGTCGTGTCCGTAGGGCATAAATTGCTCCTTCATGGCATTGAGTGTTTTCAGAACGCTTGCATGAATAGCGGCGTGGCCTGAGATATTGGGATATTGCCATTCGAAGAAAAATCTCTCTTCCTGATCAAAATGACGCGCCGTGTCATTAATAATGTCCTCCATCCGCCTAACAATTTCATCTGGAGACTTCCGGTCAGCGATAGATCGGTTAAGGTCATTGATCAAAACAATGAATCTCTTATGATCCTCGTCAATTTCGGGGATACCAACACTCATTGATTCGCTCCATGTGATTTGCAAAGTCGGGCTTCTCATCCTCATGGTCATTCTCTCTGAAGTATAAAGTTTAGGCTTATTCTACGGTTTTTCTATTGAGCTGATATTCTTGACTGAAGAAATGTACGGTCAGAGGGTAAAGTAAATGCTATGAAACTTATTGCTGACCGGAAAGATTCTTCAGCACTGTCATAAACGGTTGATGTTATCTTACCGGACACCTCTATAACATGCTGGGGCGCGGTTACCACGAGTGGGGGTATGTGAATTTGTAGCTTGATAAGTTTTGAATTTTGAAAATTATGCTCCACGAGGAAATTTACCCCTTTCATAGATACATCCTTCACGATTCCCTGATAAATTTCTTGCCCCTCAGCAATTGCATCCGCGTGCCATCTGAAATGAGAATACGGGACAAGGTGCGAATCTGCATGCTCCAATTTATTATTGGAGGACATTGAAGACTTATCGGTATCGGAAAAAATATTGTCAGGGTTTTCCGAAGGTATAGCAGGTATTGTTTGAACCATTGCATCTTGCACGTAAGATTTTTTGCCCACGGGTGGATTTTTTTCTATTTCTTCAGTCATGTTGCCCCTGCACCGAATGTTAGTTTCGTAAAATCAAACAGAGTATCATGCGTTCTTGGGATAATTGGATCAACCCTGAACTTATTCTCAAATCATACTCTCCTTGTGATGATCGTTAATCAATAATTCAACTTTGGTTAATACAAAATGCAACTTATCCATAAAGTTAGCGCGCGAATAAAAAATCGCTTATATGCCTACCCCTACATCAAATATGGATTTACTTTTGCGTGAATGGCTTCCTGATTTAACTTTAAGGAATAACCATATTCTCTAATCACGGTTGAGCCACTTCACGATTCAGCGGATAATTATCAATCCTGATAGAGGCAAATCAATGACAGCATATTTACTTATTATCGTCAGCACAGTATTCGTCAATAATATCGTGATGGTGAAAATACTCGGACTATGTCCGTTCATGGGGGTTTCCAAAAAACTGGAAGCCGCTGTTGGCATGGGCGCAGCGACGACTTTCGTTTTAACGCTGGGTTCCGGCGCAAGTTACCTTATTCAGCATTATTTGCTCGGCCCTGATTTGGCCTATCTCACCACTTTGTCCTTCATTGTGGTCATTGCAGGCATTGTGCAGTTCACTGAGATGGCCGTGCAAAAGACCAGCCCTGCCTTGTACCAAGTGCTTGGTATTTATCTGCCACTCATCACCACGAATTGTGCCGTGCTCGGCATTCCTCTGCTTAACGTACAAGCGAAACATGACTTCATGGAGTCTTTGTTGTTCGGATTTGGCGGCGCTTTGGGTTTTACCATGGTGATGATCATGTTTGCAGGTATACGCGAACGCCTTGAGGGCGCGGATGTGCCGGGAATTTTCAAAGGATCGGCCATCGCGATGGTGACTGCAGGACTGATGAGTCTTTCTTTCATGGGATTCTCGGGTCTGGTGAAATGATCACAGCGCTTTTTGTGATGATAGCTATCGCCCTTTTTTTGGGTGCGGTATTGGGTTATTCCGCCATCAAATTCAAAGTACAAGGCAACCCGCTGGTCGACAAGATCGATGCAGTGTTGCCGCAAACGCAATGTGGGCAGTGCGGCTATCCCGGCTGCAAACCTTATGCAACCGCTATTGCCGCCGGAGAAGCCGAGATCAACAAATGTCCTCCCGGAGGTGAAGAAGGCATACACAAACTCGCCGAACTGCTTGGCAGAGAATTTGTACCGTTTGGTGAAGGAGCCGCTCCCAAAGCAAAATCAGTGGCTTTTATCGACGAAAATACCTGCATCGGCTGCACGTTGTGCATCCAAGCTTGCCCGGTCGATGCCATCGTCGGTGCAGCCAAGCAAATGCATACTGTCATCGCAAGAGAATGCACGGGGTGCGAATTATGTCTCGCGCCCTGCCCTGTTGATTGCATCATCATGCTGCCAATTCAAGAAAATATCACCAACTGGAAGTGGCGCTATCCGGTGTTCAATATTCAGGCTGCCGCATGAGATCTATTTTTACATTCAAGGGAGGCGTGCATCCACCCACGCATAAATCTGAATCGACGCAATCGGCAATTATGCAGGCGGCGACACCTTCCAAACTGGTTATTCCGTTACATCAACACGCAGGTATTCGCTCGAAACCAATCGTCCAAATTGGTGAACGCGTATTGAAGGGACAGATTATCGGCAGGCCTGAAGGCCGTCTTTCCGCTGCAGTGCATGCGTCTTCTTCAGGTATTGTCAGCGCTATTGATTTACAACTGGTAGCACACCATTCCGGCCTGCCGGATCTATGTATTACCCTTATTCCAGACGGCAAAGACGAATGGATTGGACATAGCGGTGTAGATTACAAACAGACGCCACATACTGAACTGCGTCACCTCCTTAGACTGGCGGGAGTAGTCGGCCTTGGGGGCGCGGTGTTCCCCAGTGATATCAAAGCATATTCGAACAAGCACAAAATCAAGACCATGGTGCTTAATGGAGCAGAATGTGAGCCATACATCACCTGCGATGACATGCTGATGCGAGAACGTGCTGATGACATTTTGCGCGGAGCAGAGTTGTTGCGCGAGTTGTTATATGCCGATGAAATTATTATCGGGATTGAGGACAACAAACCTGAAGCTATTGCCGCAATGCGGCAATCTTTGGGAAATGGCAAACATCAGCATATGGAAGTTATTTCGGTACCGACAGTGTATCCGAGTGGCGGTGCTAAGCAATTGATTCGTATTCTGACTGGAATTGAAGTCGCGGCAGGTGTGCGCTCAACAGAAAAAGGGGTGCAGTGCTTCAACGTGGCCACTGCTTACAGCGCGTGGCGAGCTATCGCGCATGGCGAGCCGTTGCTTTCCCGTATTGTGACTATCACCGGCAATGTTGAACAGGCACAAAATTTTGATGTGCTGCTCGGTACCCCCGTCGACGAATTAATCGCACAAGCGGGCCTCAAGCCCGATACTGAGCGCTATATCATGGGTGGTCCGATGATGGGTGTGGACTTGCCTTCAGCATCGGTGGGTGTGACTAAAGCGACCAACTGCATTATTGCTGCTTCGCCTGTCCTGTTTCCTCCACCGCCACTGGAATTGCCCTGCATCCGGTGCACACGCTGTGCCGATGTCTGTCCGGCAGAATTGCAACCGCAAGACCTTTTCTGGTTTGCCAAGGCTAACAATTTTGGCAAAGCTCAGGATTTCCATTTGTTCGATTGTATTGAGTGTGGCGCTTGCGCTTACGTTTGTCCCAGCCACATTCCACTGGTGCAATATTACCGCTACGCCAAGAGCGAAATATCAGCGCGCGAACAGGAAAGTCAGGCAGCAGAACTTGCACGTGAGCGACACGAATATCGTCAGTTCCGCATCGAGCGCGAAAAGCTGGAAAAAGCTGAAAAGTTAGCGCAAAAAGAAAAAGCGTCACAAGCTACAAAAGTTGCCACTCCGACTGTGCCAACAACGCCCGACGATGAGGATGCCAGCATACAGCGGCGAATTGAAGCGGCATTAGCACGTGCTAAAGAACAGGCTGCCGCAAACAAACCCAAGAACACCGAGGAATTAACTCCACAGCAGAAAGCCGAGATCGCCGAGATTGATGCCCGCCGCGCAAAGGCGCACGAGTTAGTTTCCTCTGGAGAAAAAGCAGAATGATCTACGCAAATACACAGCGTGAACATTTTGCGAAACCGTTCTTTTCCCTTTTTAGAGGGAAGAGATTTATTTTTATGCAGGAACAAAAAATATAATTATGTGGTCATCCCCCTTCATCTCCACTCCCTCCAGCGTTAGTCAGATAATGCTGCGCGTCTTACTGGCGCTGATACCCGGCATTGCTCTTTACATGTGGTATTTTGGACCGGCTATTTTGGTCTCCATCACACTGGCCTCAATTACTGCACTGGCAACCGAAGCCGCCATGTTAAAGCTGCGCAATCGTCCAATAAAACCATTTTTATCTGACAACAGCGCACTCCTCACTGCATGGCTGCTTGCTTTGTCGATTCCGCCCTTGGCACCGTGGTGGCTGATCGTGGTTGGCACCGCCTTTGCCATCAGCGTTTCAAAACACCTGTATGGCGGCTTGGGTAACAATCCTTTCAATCCTGCCATGGTCGGCTATGCCGTGCTGATCATTTCATTTCCGGTCTATATGACGCATTGGCTTACGCCGAATGCCCTGGGGCATATTGAACTTTCATTTACTGAGCAAGTGCGCTACATTTTTAATGGGGTACTTCCTGCTGGTCTCACGCTGGACGCCGTCACAATGGCGACGCCGCTGGACACACTTAAAACTCAATTGCATTTGAGTTTATCTCCCGAGCAAATACGCAATATGCCAATCTTTGGATATCTTGCCGGCAAAGGGAGTGAGATGATCGCCATCGGCTTCGCTGTCGGCGGAATCTACCTGCTATTTGCGCGCATCATTACTTGGCATTTACCCGTTGCGTTCCTCGCCTCCTTGTTCGCCACCTCAGGAATTTTTTATCTGGCCGATCCGGGCCATTATGTTGCGCCACTGTTTCACTGGTTCTCCGGTGCTGCCATGCTCGCCGCATTTTTTATTATCACTGATCCGGTCACCTCTCCTACCACTATCAAGGGCAAATTTATCTTCGCTGCCGGCGTCGGAGTTCTCACTTATTTGATTCGAGTCTTCGGCGGTTTTCCCGACGGCGTTGCATTTGCCACCCTGCTATTGAACATCTGTGTGCCTCTAATAGACGCGTGGACACAACCTAAAGTATTCGGAAAAAAGGGGGGCGGCAAATGAAACGTATTGCACGCTCGACATTGCAGACTGCAATCAACCTGGTGTTCTTCGCCGCGATTGGTACAGCGGTACTGTCCTCAACTTTTTTTCTGACCCATGACGAGATCGTAAAAAGTGAAGAAGCGGAAAAGCTCAAGCTCATCACACAAATCGTTCCTCCTTCAATGTTTGATAATGACGTCATACAAGACACATTGATAATTGAGGCCGACCCTTTGCTTGGGAATAGCGAAAATACGGTCGCATACCGTGCCCGTCTTATGGGGGAGCCCTCAGCTGTTGTAGTGGAAGCCGTGGCTCCCGATGGATACAGCGGTAAAATCAATCTCATTCTTGCAGTACGCGCCAGCGGTGAACTGGCGGGTGTGCGTGTCGTGTCACACAAAGAAACACCGGGACTGGGAGATTACATTGAACTCCCCAAGAGTTCATGGATCAAAGGCTTCGACGGCAAATCACGCGAGGCGTATAAAGACACTGACTGGAAAGTAAAAAAAGACGGGGGGCAATTTGATTATGTGACAGGTGCGACGATTACACCGCGCGCAGTCGTCAAAGCCGTGAACAAAGCCTTAATTTATTTTGCTGCAAACCGTGACAATTTGTTCGCAGTAAGTGTCAACACCTCCCAAAAGGTGAAGTCCGAAAAGGCAAAGGAGAAACAAAAATGAACATTCAAGAATACAAAGATATCTTCCACAACGGCATGTGGAAACAAAATACTGGTGTAGTTCAATTACTCGGCATGTGCCCTATTTTGGCTGTCAGCAGTTCAGTCGTAAACGGCGTCAGCCTTGGTCTTGCTACTGCCGTTGTCATGGCATTAAGCGGTGCTGCAGTTGCGCCAATCCGAGCTTATGTGCCCAATGAGATTCGCATTCCGGTATTCATCCTGATCATCGCGGTCCTGGTCACAGTGGTGCAATATCTGATGAATGCCTATATGTATGGTCTTTACGTGGTGCTCGGCATTTTCATTCCGCTCATCGTTACCAATTGCATTGTGCTGGCCCGGGTGGAGGCTTTCGCTTCCAAAAATCCCGCTGCCCAATCCGCATGGGATGGCTTTTCGATGGGACTTGGCTTGACTGCAGTACTTGCAGTTCTGGGCGGAATGCGCGAACTTTTCGGGCACGGTACATTGCTCTCGGGGATTGATCTGGCCTTGGGCGAAGGGGCAAAAAATTGGGTCATACATGTCGTCCCCCATTACAATGGATTTTTACTCGCCATACTTCCGCCGGGTGCTTTTATTGGATTGGGAATGCTGATCGCCGGCAAAAACTATCTTTCGCTGCGCGCCGAGCGTAACCGCAAAAGTGGCGGCAACATTGCACAGGTTGAGGCCGCTCCCGCTTTGAACTAATGAATTCAGTAAAACGCCGCGAGATATTCCTGCGCCTGCAAGCGGCGAATCCAAATCCAACCACTGAGTTGGAATACACAACTTCATTTGAATTACTGGTGGCGGTAATTCTATCGGCACAAGCCACCGACAAAAGCGTCAATATTGCCACGCGTGAACTATTTCCAGTGGCCAATACACCACAAGAGCTACTCGATCTGGGAGAAGAAACTCTGCGCGAATATGTGCAGCGTATCGGTTTATATCAAACAAAAAGTAAACACATCATTGAGACCTGCCATATCTTGCTTGATCAATATGAAGGACAAGTACCAGCGACACGCGAAGCATTGGAAGCACTGCCCGGCGTGGGCCGCAAGACTGCCAACGTCATGCTGAACACCGCTTTTGGTCAACCCACCATCGCCGTAGACACCCACATCTTTCGTATCAGCAATCGGATAGGGCTTGCTCCAGGCAAGACAGTCGAAGAAGTCGAGAAAAAACTGCTCAAGGTTGTTCCGGACGAATTCAAACTCAATGCGCATCATTGGCTCATTTTGCACGGTCGTTATGTGTGCCAGGCACGCAAACCGCAATGTGGCGAATGTATTATTCAAGATCTGTGTGAGTTTAAGCATAAGGTTTGCTAGCCAAAACAGCCGGCCAAAATGATTGCCCTCTGGATGCCAGTGCTCACTTTTCAATAAACGCATGTCAGGCGGTAAATATTATTCCTGACATGCAATTTTTTGACAGCGACAAATGTATCCACTGCAATTTTATTGAATGCCTCTTTGAATATTGCAATTCGGAAATAAGCCGAAATCCGGCAAAGTTACCAGCCAAGTTACTATTTTCAAGTTATATGTTTGAGATACAATGCTGTAAATACTGTAACAAGCTGAGATTCAAAAATATTCTATAGAGGTCGTGAGCATGCAACACTTAATTTTTGTCTTCATTTTGGCTGGTTTTGCTGGTTTGGCAATGGCAGATGAAATTACAGCAGTTGATCGGAAAGTAATTGAAGCATATTTACAGCCTGATAATAAAGTGCCATTCATTGACCTTTATACAAAAATGACAGGCAAGAAATTTAAAGATGTAAAAGAACACATAAAATTCCTTCAAAATGTTTCAGCAGTGAAGAACGTATGGAATGAGGCAGTTAAAGAGGAAGGCGCTATCGACAAGCGCGTTGTAAAGGAGTTCTTAAGGCCTAGAAACAAATTATCTTTGGTTGATCTATATGTAAAAATGACCGGATATTCCTTTAATGTGGCTGAGGAAAGGTGCAAGTGGATAGCTAATAATAATGATGAAGTTAAAGCCAAGTGGAATAACCTATTGGAAGAAAGAAAAAAGCTCAGCATTCTGAAGGAGAGTAAAAGAGTTGAGTGTGATGAGTTTTTAAAACAGGCAAATGTCATACATCCCACAATTAACTATAAACAGCATAATAAATGTGTTGCTTATAATGATAGCGAGAAATATGACGAATACTCTGAACGAGAAGATTATAAGCAAACCATTGAAAAGTGTCAGGATACAGAGCTTGAATTTGCCGACAAATCTAATGAATATGAGGGTCTGCTTGAAAAGCAAAAAGCCTGTAATAATGAAGTACAAGCAATGTAATGGAACAGAACTTACCTTTACCTAATACTAGACTCTTATATCAGAAAGTTTCAAATATTTTGCCAAAGTTATTTGTTACTAATTTCCTGTCAATTATAGCCTGATACTAATCTGGGATACTTATAAATGATTTCAAAAATAGGTTTAATTGCGCTTGCACTTATATCATTCGGATGTTTGTACATGTTGGATTATTTCTTGCATCAAGATCAAAAAAATAGTTCCGAGCAACTTCACGCTTTTGTACAACAATCACAAGAAATGACCAAAGCTCAGGCTTTAGCGAGAGAAAAATTTGAAATGCAACTTATGTCTGACATTGCTCGTTGCCAAAAAGAGGCTTTACAGACGCACAATTTATATGTTGACCTGATTCGTAAAGTTGCATCTACCAAGGATGAGCACCCTTATATTTCAACCGATGTTATCGGCGATGCTGCAGGAATCTTAGAGCACCAAATTTCCAAATGCAAGAAAGCCTATGACTCAAGGCTGCTTGACGGCATTTAAATTTTTGTCTGTAATTCAGCAAGCTGCGGCAATAGCCATCATACGTTTTCGGAACAAAATGATTAAAGTTGACAGTCTGCAAAACGACTATGGTTAGCAACCTGTCCTTTTCGAATCGTTTTTGAACCTATAACTCACCCCTACGGAAGATTTAACAATTTAGGATTTCGCAAAAAATCACTCTTAATTACTTCGATGCAAAAATCTCCAGATACCTGCGGAGCCAAGCTTGAGTATTACGCTATACCTACTATCAGAATAATTAAGGCAACCCACCCTTTTTATTTTTACCCTAATAATTATAGTTCGAACTACAGAGGTCAGGCTGAAAACGACACCCCCACCACAAAATATCAAAGATCGTATAGCCATTATCGGAGCAGGTCCTGCAGGTTTGATGTCAGCGGATTATTTAGCACAGAGTGGCATAAAGGTAGATGTTTACGATGCAATGCCAAGTGTCGGACGCAAATTTTTGATGGCGGGAAAAGGTGGCATGAATATTACCCATGCCGAATCTTATGCAGATTTCCTTATGCGATATGGCCCGCGCCAAAATGATATTGCACCTTTGCTGAATGCCTTTACGCCATCTGAATTGCGAAAATGGATACATGGCTTGGACATCGAAACCTTTGTCGGCTCCTCGGGTCGTGTATTTCCCACTGATATGAAAGCAGCACCGCTATTACGTGCCTGGCTGCATCGTCTACGCAATAGTGGTGTTAATTTTCATGTACGCCATCGTTGGTGTGGCTGGGATGAAAATGGGGTCTTGCGATTTGACACTCCACTCGGTGCATCAATACTTAATGCCAACGTTACAGTGCTGGCACTTGGCGGCGGCAGTTGGCCGCAACTCGGCTCAGATGCAGCTTGGGTACCTCTACTTGCACAACGCGGCATCGACATTGCGCCATTGCGCCCTGCTAATTGCGGCTTCGACATCACCTGGAGCACTCACTTTCGTGAACGTTTCAGGGGCGAGCCACTCAAATCTGTGTCTGCCACTTTCGGCGATATCCACAAGCAGGGCGAATGTATCATTACTGAAAATGGTGTTGAAGGTGGATTGATCTATGCATTCTCCGCTGCGTTACGTGACGAGATTGAGCGTTCAGGATGCGCAATATTGAATCTCGATCTGCTTCCTGACTGGACGGTTCAGCGCGTGAACAACGAAATATATCACCCTCGCGGCTCTCGTTCGCTAAGCAGCCATTTACAAAGTCGGCTCGGATTGAAGGGCGTAAAAGCAAACTTGCTGCGTGAAATACTCGGCGTACAGAATTTTAATGATATGAGCTATCTTTCCAACGCAATTAAATCGCTGCCACTCAAACTAATTTCTGCTCGTCCGTTGTCTGAAGCGATCAGCAGCGCAGGCGGTGTGAAATTCGAAGCATTGGATGAACATCTGATGCTGCGCAACATGCCCGGCGTATTCTGCGCAGGGGAAATGTTGGATTGGGAAGCGCCCACTGGTGGATATTTACTCAGCGCTTGCTTTGCCAGCGGAAGAGCCGCCGGTAAAGGAGTCGCAAGGTGGCTGTCAAAGCAATTGCCCGTTTCATTTTAGGGTTGAACAAATTATTAACAAGCTCTTACCCAATCCTACCTAACTACTTTCTTGAGCTACAATACGTTCCACAAAAATCACAATTAAAGGGTTACTCCATGAAACAATACAGCACTCGTATCGCAATCATTCATTGGCTCACTTTGTTTCTCTTCATTGCAGCGGTTTATTTAGGTCATACGCTTGATGAAATTGAAGTCGCGAAAGACAAGATGTCACTCTATCCGGCTCATTTTATTATCGGTGATCTGGTGCTTGTGCTTACACTGATTCGCGCCTACTTTTTACGTAAAGATGGAAAGCTCGCTCCCGTTGAAGGCGGTAGCGCTATAGCCAACAAAGTAGCATCGGGCATTCATCACCTGTTGTATTTATTGCTCATTGCGCTGCCGGTAACAGGCATGATTATGATCACTACCACGGGATTGGTTGAGGCGCTTAAATTAAATGATGCAAGCAAACTTCCTGATTTGGAAAAGTTTACTATTCATGAAGTGCATGGCACGCTCGTTACCATACTGGTACTGACAATTGGACTGCATGCTTTAGCAGCCCTTTATCACCAATTTATATTGAAAGACAATTTGATTCGCCGAATGGCGATAAAGCGTTTCAAAGACTAGTTGAATACTTTGTATGCCGATCAATACTTATTTGTCGCAAACATATTGTGGGCGTGCAAATTATTGCGCGATTCATTTCTTGTACCAGATCGCGCAATAATTTGCGCACCCACATTGATTGATTAGCCTTTGGTCGGTTGTTCCTTCCGGCGTTAACTTTTTTCGAACTTCATCATGCCACTGCTGCAATCCACCTTGATGGTATCTTTGGCGGCAAAGCGGCCTTCCAGAATCAACTTGGCCAACGGATTTTCCAATTGAGCCTGGATGGCTCTTTTCAGAGGACGCGCACCGTATACCGGATCAAATCCAGCATTTGCTATTTCTGCCAAGGCGGCATCGCTGATGATTAATTTCATCTCCATCGCGGCCAAGCGTTTTTCCAAATACTGCAATTGGATTCGAGCAATGGATTTGATGTTCTTTTCATCCAGCGCGTGAAACACCACGACCTCGTCAATACGATTAATAAATTCAGGACGGAAATAGCTCTTCACTTCTCCCATCACAGCAAGCTTGATAACCTGATAATCGTCGCCGGACATCTGCTGGATCATCTGGCTGCCCAAATTTGATGTCATCACGATGACCGTATTTTTGAAATCCACAGTACGTCCCTGGCCGTCCGTCATGCGTCCATCGTCCAGTGCTTGCAGCAGCACATTAAACACATCGGGGTGTGCTTTTTCAACCTCATCCAGCAGGATGACAGAATACGGTTTGCGGCGCACTGCCTCGGTCAATCCGCCGCCTTCCTCATAGCCTACATAGCCTGGAGGGGCACCAATCAAGCGCGCTACAGAATGTTTTTCCATATACTCACTCATGTCGATACGAATGAGATGATCTTCTGAATCGAACATGAAACCGGCCAACGCTTTGCAAAGTTCAGTTTTTCCCACTCCTGTCGGCCCTAAAAACAGGAAGGAGCCATAGGGTCGATTCGGGTCAGACAGACCGGAACGTGAGCGACGAATCGCATCGCTCACCAAACGGACCGCTTCGTCCTGTCCCACCACGCGTTCGTGCAGTTTTTCTTCCATCTTAAGCAACTTGTCACGTTCACCTTCCATCATCTTGCTGACCGGAATACCTGTGGCTCGACTGACCACTTCAGCAATTTCTTCCGCCCCTACCTGAGTGCGCAGCAATTTATTTTTATTTGCTCCTCCTTCAGCTTCGCGTTGTGCTGCTTGTTGCAGATTGGCTTCGAGTTGCGGTAACTTGCCATATTGAAGCTCTGCCACTTGTTCCAATTTACCATCGCGTTGCAATCTGACGATTTCACTTTTTACCTGATCTATTTCTTTCCTGACTTCGGCAGCGCCTTGTGCTGCATTTTTTTCTGCCTTCAAAATTTCTTTCAAGTCAGTGGCTTCTCGCTGTAACTTTAGCAACTCATCTTCGATCAACTTGCTGCGTTTTTTAGAGGCTTCGTCTTTTTCCTTCTTCATCGCTTCACGCTCAATCTTGAGTTGAATGATGCGGCGATCGAGTTTGTCGATCACTTCGGGTGTTGACTCGTTTTCCATTTTCAAGCGCGAAGCAGCTTCATCAATCAGATCAATCGCCTTGTCCGGCAGGAAGCGATCTGTAATGTAGCGATGAGAAAGTTCTGCTGCCGCGACTATGGCGGGGTCAGTAATCACCACACCCGTGTGATGTGCCTCATATTTATCTTTCAGTCCGCGCAAAATTGCAATGGTCGATTCGACGGTCGGTTCATCCACCAGCACCTTCTGAAAACGTCGTTCCAATGCTGCATCTTTTTCAATGTACTTGCGATACTCATCCAGCGTGGTAGCACCGATACAGTGTAATTCGCCGCGCGCCAAAGCGGGCTTCAGCATATTGCCCGCATCCATTGCACCCTCTGCTTTTCCCGCACCAACCATAGTGTGTAATTCGTCAATAAAAACGATGGTTTGACCTTCGTCCTGAGACAATTCTTTGAGCACACTTTTTAAACGCTCCTCGAACTCGCCGCGATATTTTGCCCCTGCCAGCAAAGCCGCCATATCAAGACTCAATACTTTCTTGCCTCTGAGCGATTCAGGCACTTCATCGTTAACAATTCTTTGTGCCAAGCCTTCAACAATCGCAGTCTTGCCTACGCCAGGCTCGCCGATTAATACCGGATTATTTTTTGTGCGGCGCTGCAAAACTTGTATAGCACGTCTTATTTCATCGTCACGACCTATCACGGGGTCGAGCTTGCCTTGACGGGCGCGCTCTGTCAGATCCATGGTGTATTTCTTCAGCGATTCACGCTGGCCTTCGGCTTCTTGCGAACCGACCGATTCTCCACCACGCACCGTATTGATGGCTTGCTCTAGTGGTGCTCGCCCAACGCCATGTTGCTTAAGCAAACGCCCTGTCTCACCTTTATCGTTAGTAAGTGCCAACAAGAATATCTCCGATGCGATGAACTCATCTCCGCGTTTTTGCGCCTCTTTATCGGTAATATTGAACAAATTTGAAAGATCTCTACCTACTTGCACCTCTCCATCGTGACCTTGCACTTTGGATAAACGTGTTACGGCTTCAATCAAGGATGCCTTCAATGCGTTCACGTTTCCTCCGGCACGCGCAAGCAACGAGCCTGCGCCACTCTCCGCATCGTTGAGCAATGCCAACAAAAGATGCTGGGGCTCGATAAACTGGTTATCGGCACCTACTGCCAGACTCTGGGCATCAGATAGCGCTTGTTGCAACTTGGTGGTGAACTTATCGAAACGCATGATTATTGCTCCAGAATTGTTTTCCAAATGCTTAGATGAGGCATGCAAGGTGGTATTTCAAGTCACCCACATCACCACCTTTTCTTTTTATACAATAATGGTGTATTTTAGACGGTGTATATTAGACCTTGAATCGACATGCCAATTAATCAGCCAGAATTCGTTACTATCATCCGCGCCAATGTCTACTCGGCATTATCTGAAGACATGGGAAGCGGAGACTTAACCGCACAGCTTGTCCCTGAAAAGACACCCGGTCACGCTACCGTCATTACTCGCCAACAGGCTGTGCTCTGCGGCAAATCATGGTTCGAAATGTGCTTCAAAGTACTCGACCCTAACTGTGCAATCACCTGGTTCGTTAAAGACGGCAGCAAAGTAGCTCCGAATGAAAAGTTATGTGAACTTCGCGGTGATGCCCGTGCCATGCTTACCGCCGAACGTGCCGCCCTTAATTTTCTGCAAACCCTTTCTGCCACCTCGACTTTGACGCACACTTTTGTCGAGGCAATAAAGGGTTCACATGCCAAGATTATGGATACCCGCAAGACTATTCCCAGTTTGCGTCTGGCGCAAAAATATGCTGTCAGGATAGGGGGGGGATACAATCAGCGCATCGGATTATTCGATGGCATCCTCATCAAGGAGAATCATATCACTGCAGCTGGCGGCATTAGCGAAGCCCTCAAACAGGCCTTCTTATTGGCTCCGGAAGGCGCGACCGTGCAGATCGAAGTGGAAAGCATGGCAGAATTGAGCGAAGCACTGGATGCGGGAGCCAAACTAATTCTGCTGGATAATTTTGATCTCGATGGTATGCGCGATGCAGTTAAATTTACCTCGCGTCGTGCTGAACTGGAAGCCTCGGGTGGCATCAGTATAGAAAAAGTTCGCTCTATCGCCGAAACGGGTGTGGATAGAATTTCTATCGGTGCACTCACAAAAAATGTCAGTGCGATTGATTTGTCCATGCGATTCTTATAGCGCGATGAATACTAAGTTTAGGAAATTTAATTTACTCATTTTTCTTGCAGTCATCTTCTTGACCGCCTGTAGCAATGACCCTTACCAAGGTCTTTACGAGGGAATCAAAAACCACAATGAATCAAAGAAAACAC
>CAIWKC010000072.1 GCA_903913145.1 uncultured Gallionellaceae bacterium
ATGGATGTAATTGTGGCAAGTTCGCTTGTCTCAATCTTGCTTTTAAGCTGTACTATTTTTTTCGTAACAGAGGTGTCAAGGCGAATAATTAATCCGATTAATGCATTGAATCAAATGGTTCAAGGCATAGGCGAAGGCAACCTGGATATTAGAATTTCCCCGCTTCCTGCTGTAAAAGAATTGAGAGAGCTTGCTCAGGGTATTAATGACACGGCTAAACGTTTGAAAGAAGATAAGGCATCGCTGGACAATCATATTGAATTACTGCGGGCCAGTGAGGAACGATTAGGAAACATTATTGAAATGATACCTGTCGCCTTGTTCATCAAGGATGCACGTAGCCGCATTACATTGATGAATAAAGTATGTGAGTTGCAATGGGGAGTACTCTTTTCAAGTGTAGCGGGAACCGACGCTAGTCATTATTTTCCACCGGAGCAAGTGGCTGGTTTTCTGAAAAGTGACAGGGATGTTTTTGAAAATAGAAAGATGGTCAGCTTTGAAGAATTAGTGTGGAACTCAGAGACAAAAGAGAACCGCACATTGCATACCTTCAAAAAACCTGTTTACGACAAAGATGGTCACCCGCAATATTTGCTGTGTATTAGTATCGATATTTCAGAGCGGATTTCTGCAGATTTGCGCTTGAAACAACTCAATGAACAACTCGAAATGCGTATCGAGGCAGCAACGCGTGAATTACGCATGAAGAGGGACGATGCTGTCAACGCGAGTTATGACAAGACTCGGTTTCTGGCGACAGCAAGCCACGATTTGCGTCAACCAATGCATGCACTTGGCCTGTTTGTTGGAGAATTACAATCAAAATTAACGACAAATGAACAGCATAAAGTGGTTGGTAAAATCGAAGAGTCTGTTGAGGCTTTGTCCAATTTGCTGGATGCTTTGTTTGATATCTCAAAATTAGATGCGGGCGTAGTGGTAGTCAAAATTAAAACCTTCTCGATTGAAGAACTGCTCACTCGATTAACAGCCGAATATACTCCGTTGGCTCAGAGTAAAGGAATTAATTTCAGGCTTGTTCCCTGTTCAGCCAATGTATCAAGCGACCCAATATTATTGGAGCGAATTCTGATCAATCTGATTTCAAACGCCATACGATACACACCTGTTGGCGGGCGTGTATTGGTAGGATGCCGAATACGCGGGGATAGGCTGAGAATAGAAGTGAGAGACAATGGCATTGGTATTCAGTTTAAGGATCAATCCAAGATTTTCCGCGAATTCATTCAATTGGCTAACCCGGAGAGGGATCGTGGAAAAGGTCTCGGGTTAGGGTTGGCGATAGTTGATCGAACTGCGAAGTTGCTTAAACATCACATTTCACTAAGGTCAGAGCCCGATAAAGGTTCAACGTTTGCTGTTTATGTTCCCAGAATAACCGACGTGACCAGTGAATCAGATTTTGCTTTACCCACGAACGATGTAACCGCAGGCTATTTGCGTTCTAGTAGTCTGGAAAATCTGAAGGTTGTCGTTATTGATGATGATGCCTTGGTCAGAACTAGCACCCAGGGAATTTTAGAATCATGGGGATGTAGCGTTTTTTTAAGTGCTTCATTTAATGAATTCAAAGAATTAAAAAATATGGAAGATTTTGATTTGGTTCTTTGTGACTATCGACTGCCAGATGGAGACGGAGTCGAGATATTAGGTTGGATAGAAGCAAATTTCAAAGTTAAACCGATGTTTATTTTAATTACCGGAGATATTGCTCCTGAAATCTTGAAAGAGATAAGTCAAAAGGATATCAATGTCTTGCACAAACCGGTTCGACCGGCAAAGCTACGTTCATTAATCCAATACCTGTTAAATCCAAAAACGGAAGTGTGATCTGGTTTCATCCGGGTTGTTCCCTTCGGCTCGTTATTCCCGCCTGCGCTAAAAGTAGGCAATTTGCTATTCGACAAGCCAAATGCAAAATTGACACTGGGGGAATGACGGCATATGTGTAATGAATTATGAAAATCTAAATAGCCCGACTTACAAATGGCTATGAGACTACTTTTTTTGCACGATAGCGACGTTTACCTGCGTTCTTTCTTCATGGCTTGCGCCGCTTCACGCTTATGTTCGCGCTCTTTTTCTGTAGCTCTCTTGTCGTGTTCTTTCTTGCCTTTGGCCAAGCCGATGTCGAGCTTGATTTTGTTACCCTTATAGTGCATATCGAGGGGCATGATGGTGAAGCCTGCGCGCTGTGCTTTGCCGATCAGTTTTTCGATTTCGCGTTGGTGCAAAAGTAATTTGCGTGTTCGAACCGGATCGGGATAAATGTGGGAAGAGGCGTTAAGCAGAGGGCTGATATGCGATCCAAAAAGATAAAGCGCACCATCTTTGATGATGACATAGGCTTCTTTGAGTTGTGCCCTTCCTGCACGAATCGCTTTGACTTCCCAGCCTTCCAGCATGAGTCCCGCTTCATAACGTTCTTCAATAAAATATTCGTGAAAGGCTTTTTTGTTTTGTACGAGACTCATCCTGCGGATCCGATAATATTGAGACTGCTATTCACCTCTCAATGAACAAGGAAGGTGTGTTTTGCTGTGCGATGGGATATTCTACCAGTCTTTGGTTTGAGAACTTTGTAAGCGATGGCATTTGTTGAAAAATCGGTATTGCTTCCCTATAGCGCGGAGCAGATGTTTGCATTGGTGGATAATGTGGCTGACTACCCATTATTTTTGCCCTGGTGTGGTGGAGCCAGTGTGAACGTGGTGGGCGAAAACACGATACATGCTACCATTCATATTAACTATCTTCAGATTAAACAAAGTTTTACTACTGAAAATGTACGCCAATCACCGAATAATATTGCGATGACGTTGAAGGATGGCCCATTCCGTGATTTGGATGGAAATTGGCATTTCACCGTACTTTCGCCATCAGCCTGTAAAATAGATTTTAAATTGCATTATGAATTCTCCAACAAGTTGTTGGAAAAAATTCTGGGTC
This sequence comes from uncultured Gallionellaceae bacterium, assembly GCA_903913145.1. GTDB lineage: Bacteria > Pseudomonadota > Gammaproteobacteria > Burkholderiales > Gallionellaceae > PALSA-1006. The sequence goes on from CAIWKC010000072.1 coordinate 2,974, forward strand.
CGGTATTTCACTTTGTCGCCAATAGTTTTGTGGATGCTTTTACCCACCGTGCAGAAAAGGTATACGTAAGAAATGAGTGAAAACAAAATTAAAATCGAAGTGGTTTATGCTTTGCCTCATGAGCAAATTTTGCTCAAGATGGATGTTCCTGCACAAACGACATTAGCGGAAGCGGTAAAACTGTCAGGATTGAAGGATAAGTTCCCCGAGATTGATCTGGAAAAAGGTAAATTCGGTTTATACGGAAAACTGAGCAAGGCTGATGTCGTATTACGCGAAAAAGATCGTGTGGAAATATATCGCCCGTTGATTGCCGATCCAAAGGAAGTACGCAAAAAGCGTGCTGAAGAAGGCAAGGTTATGAAAAAAGGTGGCGGCGATATCGCTGCCTGATGCTTATGATAGATTATGACTTACATTGTCATTCCACTGTATCGGATGGATTGTTAACGCCAACGGAATTGGTCACGCGTGCGGCAGAACGTGGAGTCAAATTTCTTGCCTTGACCGATCACGATGATGTAGATGGATTGAACGAAGCTGCAAATGTATCAGCTCAATTAGGAATAGGTTTCATTAACGGAGTGGAGATTTCGGTGACGTGGCGCACCCATACGCTACATATTGTAGGGTTGCGCATTGATCCGCTCCATCCTGTATTGGTTGAGGGCCTACGCCGAATACGCAGTGGACGCAGGCAACGAGCCGAGTTGATGGCTGAATCATTGGCACGTAGCGGTATCGGCGGCGTGTTGGAAGGTGCATTTCGTTATGCCAAGAACCCGGAAATTATCGGCAGAACGCATTTTGCACGCTATTTGGTGGAGGCAGGACATTGCAAAGATGTGGGTAGTGTATTCAAACGTTATCTGGTCAAGGGAAAACCGGGATATGTGCCGCATCAATGGGCGGATTTACACGATGCAATAGATTGGATTCGGGGGGCAGGCGGGATCGCAGTTCTGGCGCATCCGGGACGTTATACTGCCGGCCGCAAGGCAATGGGAAAACCAACAATGCGCGAGCTGCTCCAAGAGTTTACAGAAAAGGGCGGAAAAGCGATTGAAGTGGTTACGGGCAGCCATACTCCACCACAGTACGCAGAGTTTGCCCGTTACGCCACTGAATTCGGATTGCTTAGTTCATGCGGTTCAGACTACCATGGTCCCGGTGAAAGCTATCGGGATTTAGGTCGTTTGCCTGATCTGCCTATGGAGTGCAAACCTGTCTGGGGTGAATGGGGTATTTAAAATATATTTTTCAATGGACTCGTCATTCCGCGATGTCAATTTTGTATTCGGCTTGTCGAATAGCAAATTGCCAACTTTTAGTGAGGCCGGAATCCAGTTAGATAAACATTCCGCGTAGTGAACAAAACCCCGGTTTTGACCTGCTTTGCAGGAAATTAGTAACATACTGGATTCCCGCCTGCGCGGAAATAACGGCGTTACAGTAAGAGCAAGTGTTTTTTAGGAAGTTTTATGTCTCAATTTTTTATGATCCACCCTGATAACCCTCAGGCACGTTTGATTAAACAGGCTGCAGCGTTAGTTCGGGAAGGTGCCGTTATCGTTTATCCGACCGATTCCGGCTATGCACTGGGTTGTCATTTGAATGACAAAGCTGCAGTCACGCGTATCCGTCAAATACGCGGTGTCGACGATGATCACCATATGACCTTGGTGTGCCATGATTTATCCGAGTTGTCGCACTATGCGAGAGTCGATAACGCCCAGTTCAGATTGCTGAAGAATAATACGCCGGGAAGCTATACTTTTATATTGGAAGCAACCAAAGAAGTGCCGCGCCGTTTGCAGCATCCAAAGCGCAGCACCGTGGGAATCAGAATTCCCGATCATCCAGTCGCACTGGCACTTCTGGTTGAACTGAGCGAACCCCTTATCAGTTCTACATTGATCTTGCCCGATGAGTTCCAGCCACTCACTGATATTGAAAAAATACGCGAACTGTTGGAGTCCAGAGTGGATTTGATCATTGAGGGTGGGACAGTTGGTGTCGAGCCAACGACGGTGATTGATTTGACCCATCCGGAGCCTGTATTGGTACGTCGCGGCAAAGGCAAAGTGGACCACTTTGGCATAGCCGATTAACGCATTACATAAAATACTTAAATCGAGAAATTAATGGACGTTCAAGCTTTGATCCAAACTGTCGCAATCGGTGCCATACCTGTACTTTTCGCGATTACGCTGCATGAAGCTGCACATGGCTATGTCGCGCGACACTTTGGAGACATGACAGCTTTTCAACAAGGACGGATTAGTTTAAATCCGTTGCGGCACATCGATCCGGTAGGAACTATTTTATTACCTATCCTGACGCTTTGGCTTGGGGGTATTCTATTTGGGTGGGCAAAACCTGTTCCGGTCAATTTTGGGGCACTGCGCCGCCCCAAACAGGATATGTTATGGGTTGCTTTGGCAGGTCCCGCGGCAAATTTGTTTATGGCGTTATTTTGGGGCATGTGGATCAAAATCGCGTTGATGTCACCCGACAGTTATTATGCTGAACCTTTGATGGATATGGCCCAGTTAGGCGTTAGAATTAACGTTGTGTTGATGGTGTTGAATTTGTTGCCATTACCACCACTGGATGGTGGTCGCATCGCAATCAGCATGTTGCCGCATCGGCTTGCAATCAAACTGGCTAGTATTGAGCCATACGGCATGTTTATTCTGATCGGTTTGGCGATTACGCCGGTGCTAGGTTGGGTACTTACACCCCCTATCGTCTGGATGATCACTTTAATTAATTTTATTTTTGGCTATTGAATATTAACTATGTTTGCTAATCGCGTGTTATCCGGAATGCGCCCCACAGGCAGTTTGCACTTGGGGCATTATCATGGTGTGTTAAAAAATTGGGTTGAGATGCAGCAGGAATTCGAGTGCCTGTTCTTTGTTGCCGATTGGCATGCCTTGACGACGCATTATGATACGCCACAAATAATCGAACAAAGCGTGTGGGACATGGTGGTCGATTGGTTGGCTGCCGGGGTTGATCCTGCGCGCGCGACGCTATTTATTCAATCCAGAGTGCCTGAACATGCGGAGTTGCACTTGTTGCTATCGATGATCACACCGCTGGGCTGGCTCGAGCGCATGCCGACCTACAAAGATCAACAGGAAAAACTGAGCAGCAAAGACCTTTCCACTTACGGTTTCCTGGGATACCCGCTGTTGATGAGCGCAGATGTTTTGATCTACCGTGCGACTCAAGTGCCGGTAGGTGAAGACCAGGTGCCGCATATCGAATTTACGCGCGAGATCGCCCGACGTTTCAACCACATCTATGGTCGCGAGCCCGGCTTTGAAGAAAAGGCAGAAGCTGCGGTTAAAAAACTGGGGGGCAAAAAAGCGAAGCTATATACAGAGTTGCGTACCCGCTACCAGGAGCAGGGAGATGACGATGCATTGGAGTCAGCCAAAGCGCTGCTTGATGAGCAACAAAGCTTGAGTTTGGGTGACCGTGAACGTTTGTTCGGCTACCTCGAGGGCAGCGGAAAAATGATTCTTTCCGAACCTCAAGCCATGCTGACCAAGGAATCCAAATTACTGGGGCTAGACGGCCAAAAAATGTCCAAGTCTTACGGCAACATCATTACCTTGCGCGAAGACGAAGTGACCGTCACCAAAAAAATTCGTACCATGCCAACTGACCCTGCGCGCATTCGTCGCACCGATCCGGGCGATCCCGAGCGCTGCCCTGTATGGAAATTGCATCAGGTTTATTCCAGCGAAGGAACGAGACAATGGGTGCAACAAGGCTGCAAGAGCGCTGGTATCGGCTGTATCGAATGTAAACAACCGGTCATCACCGCTGTATTGGAAGAGCAAAAGCCGATGCGCGAACGTGCCCAGCAATATCTGGACGATCCGACGCTGGTGCGAAACATCATCGCCGATGGCTGCGAAAAGGCACGCAAATTGGCAGGTGAAACCATGCGTGATGTGCGTGAAGCGATGGGGTTGAGTTACAGCTGAACTAGCCATGAGCCAAGCCGAACTACAACTCATCCCACGCGCGCTTATCCACGGCGAACCGCTGCTGGAGATGCCGTCTGATCTTTATATCCCGCCGGATGCGCTCGAGTTGGTGCTTGAAACTTTTCAAGGTCCGCTTGATTTGTTGCTGTATCTGATTCGCAAGCACAACCTTGATGTGCTCGATATTCCGATGGCGCAGTTAACTCAGCAATACATGACCTACATCGAGCTCATGCAGCGCAACCGTTTGGAGTTGGCCGCCGAGTATCTGTTGATGGCCGCAGTATTGATTGAAATCAAGTCACGTATGCTGTTGCCGCGCCCACCCAAGGCCGGCGAAGAGGAGGTTGAAGACCCGCGTGCCGAGCTGATGCGCCGCTTGCTGGAATACGAGCAAATGAAACTTGCCGCGCAAAGACTGAACGAGTTACCACAAGCCGGACGCGATTTCGAATTGGTGCAGGTGTTGATCGAGCGCACTGTGGTTGAACGTTTGCCGAATGTGAGTGTGGATGACCTGCGTGTGGCTTGGCTCACTTTGTTGACGCGTGCGCGAGTGAATGCGCATCACAAAGTAAGGCGCGAAGAGCTTTCTGTTCGCGAACAAATGACTCGCCTGTTACGCCAATTGCGACACGGAGAATTTGAGCTATTTGAAAACCTGTTCGATCAGGCAGGGGGTGTTCCGCAACTGGTCGTTACGTTTATCGCCGTTCTGGAATTGGCTAAAGAAACCTTGATCGAAATTACGCAAACCGAAACATTGGGGAATATTTATGTCCGAACAAGCCGACTCACCCTTGAGTGAAAATCAACTTACTGAAGTGATTGCTGAAGATGCGCCTGTGGTGGATGTGGCGCAAATTTTAAAAATATTCGAAGCAGCCTTGATGACTTCAGCGGAGCCGCTATCATTTTCCGAATTGAAAAAACTCAGTGATGCGCCATTGGAAACTCGATTCGTTGAAGAATTGCTGCAACAGCTCGCGGATAAATATGCCGACAGTGGAATAGAGCTAAACCGGGTAGCCAGTGGATGGCGATTTCGTGCACGTCCAGAAATGCAGGAATACATCGGACGTTTGGATCCGCAAAAACCAGCGCGTTATTCACGTGCTGTCATGGAGACACTTGCGATTATTGCTTATCGTCAGCCGGTAACACGCGGCGACATTGAAGAAATCCGCGGCGTTGTCGTTTCGACGCAAGTGCTGAAAACATTGGAGTCACGTGCTTGGGTCGAAAGTATTGGCACGCGCGATTCACCCGGTAAACCCGCGCTATATGCCACTACACAACAATTGCTGGACGATTTGAATCTGCGCTCGCTGAGCGAATTGCCTGCACTGGCAGAAATGGAAAATCTGTTAGAACCAAATCACCAAGAAACTAATTAATGCCTACAGTAAAGCGCATCACTTCGCGCGATAATCCCTCATTCAAAGAATGGAACAAGCTGGCGGGATCGACCAAGCAGCGTCGTAAAGTTGGGGAGACTTTACTGGATGGCGCGCATCTCGTTCAGGCTTATCTGGCGACAGGAAAAAACCCGCTTCGTCTGCTGGTGAATGAAGCTGCTGCTCAAGACAAAGAGATTTCCGGCTTGATCGCTAAAATGCCCCAAGTGCCTTTGACTTGTCTGGATGATGCATTGTTTGTAGAACTTACCGAGCTGAAAACGCCGAGTGGATTACTTGCGCTGATAGCACTTCCGCAAGCACAAATTGCACCTTCGCATAGTGGCTTTTGTGTATTACTCGAAGATATACAAGACCCCGGTAATTTGGGCTCGATTTTGCGTTCGGCAGCGGCAGCCGGTTGCGACGCCGCTTTTGTTTCTGCAGGTTGCGCAGATGTTTGGTCGCCGAAAGTATTGCGCGCAGCGATGGGAGGGCACTTCGCCCTGAGTATTCATGAACATGCCGATCTTTTCAATGTTGCAGCCGTGTTTGAAGGAACAATTTTTGCGACAACACTGCATGCTGCTACAAGCCTTTATCAATGCAATTTAACAGGCAAAATCGCTTTTGCATTTGGCAATGAAGGGGGAGGGTTATCGCCTGAATTATCGAATCTGTGCCGCCAGCCGATCATTATTCCGATGCCAGGGAAAGTGGAATCACTGAATGTCTCGGCTGCTGCAGCAGTGTGTTTATTCGAGGCCGCTCGGCAACGACTGGACATTCCAATAACTCAAAGCCGGAAGTAAAAGCATTATTTTTTGACATGATTAGCCAGAATGACAAAATAGTATGTTTATACAACCGGGATTTTCCAGTCGATCGAAAATCCGTTATTCCCGCGAAGGCGGGAATCCAGTCATTGAAAAACGCCTGCAAAGCAGGTCAGCCACCTGATTTTGTCCGCTACGCGGATTGTTTTTCTTGCTGGATTCCCGCCTACGCGGGAATGACGGGTCTAATGGAAAATATGGGTTCAATCTTTCACAACAAATAGCGTTGAGTTACTTGCTTAGAGCGATAATCACAAGATCGCGTTATGGGTTTTTAACATGAACAAGAAATTTATAGTTGCTGTGTTAGCTATGTTAAGTTGGTCTAGCGCTTTGGCTGCGGACGGTGCCTACAATCTCGTCGGGTTGGGATTGAGCCCTTTTAGTGCTGAGTCGAGTTCGTTATTTGGTTTTGGCGTCTCTGTAGGCGAGGGATATAACTTCAATCAATATATTGGAATCGAGACCCAAATAGGCGTATTGGGAATCGGGTCGGCCAACAATGTCGCCGTCATGCCCATACCCGCGATTACCCTTAACGGATATTTGCCTCTACGTGAAGGCATCAACTTGTTTGGCAAAATTGGGAAGTCTGAAACCATAATTGGCTATAGTGGCAAAGATACTCAAGCTCATTATTCAGGTCAGGCTAATTTCTTTGGAGCAGGGGTTGAGTTTTCGTCAGCGGCCAGTAAAGATACGTATCGTCTTGGCGTAGATTACTATGTTTTGGGTGCGACATCGGGAGCATCACTTTCGGCTTATTACATAAACTTGTCGAGCACTACCCATTTCTAACTTATTCATATCCGTAAATAGTCCCGCACTCTAGCGTAAAATACGCGCTTTCATTTTTAACAACTATCATGACTGTCCGCACCCGTTTCGCTCCCAGCCCCACTGGTTATCTCCACATTGGAGGTGCTCGCACCGCATTGTTTTCCTGGGCGTACGCCCGCAAGCACGGCGGCACGTTCATTTTGCGTATTGAAGATACTGATGTCGAGCGTTCCACACCCGAGGCGGTGCAGGCGATTTTGGACGGAATGAAGTGGTTGAATCTGAACTACGACGAAGGCCCGTTTTATCAAATGCGCCGTATGCCGCGCTATAAAGAAGTGCTCGCGCAGATGATCGCGGCAGGGCAGGCCTACAATTGCTATACTACTCCGGCAGAATTGGACGCTTTGCGTGAAGCCCAGCGTGCGCGCGGTGAAAAACCTCGTTATGACGGGCGCTGGCGTCCTGAGTCAGGCAAGACTTTACCTGCAATTCCAGATGGTGTGCAACCTGTGGTGCGCTTTAAAAATCCTGTCGGCGGCGTGGTGGAGTGGAACGATATGGTTAAAGGCCATATCGAATTTCAAAATGACGAACTTGATGATCTGATCATCGCTCGGTCGGACGGCACACCTACTTACAATTTCTGTGTAGTGGTTGACGATTGGGACATGGGCATCACTCAGGTTATTCGCGGCGACGATCATGTCAACAATACACCGCGCCAGATTAATATTCTTAAAGCG